>NZ_JBFTOX010000010.1:0-193249 GCF_056398185.1 Cupriavidus sp. 05L310 | reverse complement strand
TGAAGAGCAATCAGCGTTTCGTCAACAGGTTTTTTTACTTCAGTTCGCCGCGCCTTTCGCGCCGCCAACCACCCCTGCCAACCCCGCAACCCTTGTCCCGCCTGCTTTGCAGCGCGGTAGTTGTGTTGCGAGGGGGCGAATCTTAAGGGAGCCCCTCGGCCATGGCAAGCGTTTTCTGAAATGTTTTTCGCACGACCCATAAAGAGCCTCATAGTCAACAAATGGACGCGAGAAGCAAGCTGGCAACGGGACTGGTCAAGGGCCATACGGCCGAGGCAATATACAGCCACCATTGGAAGGCATCGAGGACGCGAGTCGGCGCACCATCCGCCACCGACTCTATATATAGGAGGAGATCCGCATGACCATCCGCATCGTGAGGCTGGGCTCGCCCAGGTTGCCCGACGAAGGGATCCGCATCGGGACCGTGCGCCGGCCACCGCGGGGCGTACCAAAGGCCGAATTCGCCACGCGGGACTTCTACGATGTGTGGTTCCCGAACCTGTCGCCGTCAGCCGAACTGGTCTCGGAAGCCCTTGCCATACAAGGCGAGGGGAACGAGAAGGCCTGGCGGGCATTCGAGCGTCAGTTCCGGGCAGAGATGGCCCGTCCCGATGCAAGCCGGACCCTGGACCTGCTGGCCGCCATGTCGCAGCAAACCAACTTTTCGCTTGGCTGCTATTGCGAGCACGAGGAACGCTGCCACCGCTCTATCTTGCGCGCCCTGTTGGCGACACGCGGAGCCGCCCTAGCTTAGGCCAGCCGAAGACGACAGTGAGCCGGTCACACCACCCTGTGGTCATTCGCGCACTGGCGGCGAAATAGCGCGCGCAGGCTGGGCCAGCGGATAGGAAGGAGTGGCGTGCAGTGGCGCACAGCATCGCGCTGCGCATAGTGCACCATCAGTTGTTCGCCAATCGACTGCCGGAAATAGGAGGGCGCCGGGTAGTTCATGCTCAATCCCTATTGTGGTTCGTCAGGATTGATAGTATACCAAATTTTGGTGCAGTGCGTCATACCAGGGCACGCGGCCGCCCCACAATGGGGCGGCCGCGCCGGCATGTATCCTGGTTTGGTCCTTTGAAATCAATAGCAGGCAGGCACCGCGCCCCGATAGAACGGACACGGCATCAAAAAGATGTTTTGTATACCAAATACCGTGTGGCCGTAGGCCATCCTCCGGAATTGACGGCCATCCCTTGTGCCCTTAGCCAGCACCCGCGATGCTGCCATCACGTTTGGCGGCACCGTCACGGCCGCTGGTTTCGCTGACGGCCATATCTTCGGCTGCCTTGGCAGCACTATATACATGGCGGGTCGCCAGCAGCGCCGCCAGGTCGGCATCGCCGGCGATGACTGCCTGCAGAATCTGGGCATGTTCCTCCCAGTTCTGCCTGGCGCGCGCCACATTCGCCGGCGCGAACAGCAGTCCCGTGCGCTCCCGCAGCGTACGCACCATATCCTGCAGCACGCTGTTGGCGGCGATATTGCCCAGCACTTCGTGGAAGTGGGAATTCAGTTCCACGAAGCGCTCCGAGCGGCCGCTGGCGGCAGCTTCAGTGCCCTGGCGCAGGACCTCGTTGAGTTCCGCAATCAGGGCCGGATCACGGCGCTGGGCTGCCAGCTTGGCGTTAAGTCCCTCCAGCGTGGCGCGCACTTCGACCATTTCCTTGGCAATATTCGGCGACAACGTCGCTACCGAGGCACCACGTCGCGGCTCGATGCGCACCAGGCCTTCCGCCGCCAGCGCGCGAAGCGCTTCCCGCACGGGAATGCGCGAAACGCCCAGCTCGGTGGAAAGCTTGTTCTCGACCAGGCGTTCACCCTGGCTATATTGCCCACCGAGGATGCGCTCGCGCAATGTATCGGTAACCAAGGCAAACAAAGGGGAATGCTGGGCGCCAAGGCTGGCGCCGGCGGAATCCGAACCAGGAAGAGCGTGTTCGGTACCAGGGGCGTCGGACATAGATTCTGGCTTGGGTCAGCAAGACACCGTCCTCGGCTAAAGCGCGCAGGCTGTCCGTCGCGGACGGTTGTCAAAGGGATCAAGGACGGCGGCACCATCCCGGAACGTTCACGGATAGGGCAGCCGCAGTGGCAATGTCCGCATTGTATACCGGCAGATCAAGGTTTTTGCGCAACGAAAAGCACCTGCGCCGTCATCGTCTCGCATGGCTTCGCCGCCAGCCCGTACTTCTGGCCCGGCAGGCTATGATGCGGTGGCCTCACTCCTCCCAAACCCCGCGTGTATTTTGCCGATGGCTCTGAACCTGGTCTGGCTCTCCTTCTTCCTGATTGCTTTCGTCGTTGCCTGCATCCGTCTGGCGGCAGGCGATACCGCTGTGTTCCCGGCGATGCTGGCGAGCCTGTTCGACAATGCGCGTACGGCTTTTGAGATTTCCCTTGGCCTTGCCGGCGTCATGAGCCTGTGGCTGGGCATGATGCGTATTGGAGAGCGTGCCGGCGTAGTCGACGTTTTCGCGCGGGCCGTCAACCCGTTGCTGCGCCATTTCTTCCCCGGCATCCCACAGGGTCACCCGGCTCAGGGCGCGATGATGATGAATGTGTCGGCCAATATGCTCGGACTGGACAATGCGGCGACACCGCTCGGCCTCAACGCCATGCGCGAGTTGCAATCGCTCAACCCGCGTCCGGACACGGCCAGTAACGCGCAGATCATGTTTATCGTGCTCAACACGGCCGGGTTGACGTTGATCCCTACCTCGGTAATCGCCATGCGGCAGGCGATCGCCGTCAAGCAGGGTCTTACCGGATTCAATGCGGCCGATATCTTCCTGCCCACTTTGCTGGCCACTTGCGTCTCTTGTGTGGCAGGGCTGCTGGCGGTGGCCTGGGCGCAACGGCTCAATCTGCTCAAGCCAGCTGTACTGGCCGCCTTCGGGCTGTTGGCAGTTGGTGTCGGCGGACTATTCCTCTGGCTGCGGCACGCGCCCCCGGAGCAGGTCAGCACCGCCACAGCGCTGGCCGGTAGCGGCTTCATCCTGACGCTGATCGTAGTGTTCCTGGCTTGCGGGGCGATAAGGGGCATCAATGTCTACGACGCATTCATCGACGGCGCCAAGGAGGGCTTTGGCGTGGCTGTGCAGATCATTCCTTACCTGATCGCGATCCTGGTGGCGATCGGGCTGTTCCGGGTGACTGGGTGCATGGACGTCCTGATGAAAGGCCTGACCGCCTCGTTTGCCTGGCTTGGCCTGGACACTGCCTTCGTGCCGGCCTTACCGGTTGGGCTGATGAAGATCCTGTCGGGCGCGGGCGCCCGCGGCCTGATGATCGATGTCATGACCACTTATGGCGTCGATTCATTCCAAGGCAAGCTTGCCGCCATCATCCAGGGTTCGACGGAAACCACCTTCTATGTGCTGGCGGTGTACTTTGGCAGCGTCAATATCCGCAACACCCGCCACGCACTGGCCTGCGCCTTGTTCGCTGACCTCATCGGACTATGTGCTGCCGTAGGCATTGCGTATCTGTTTTTCCGCTGAAATGGGAACAGTGCATAGCCATAAGGCCAATAACATATCGTCAAATACTCAACAAAAAGATGAGGAAACGGGCTCGGCGATGTATTAAGCCGCTACTTTGTTGCTCACAAGCAACATGTTTGTGAAGCCAGACACGCTTACCATCTGCACCGCTTGGTGCGTCGCAACAAATCGTATATAGTGGAATCTGTCTCCTCCACCACCTCGGTGGATTCCAGCCCGCGCACGAAACTGCGCGGGTTTTTTTTGCCCTCGATCTGCCGATGATCTTGGTCAGCCCTTGCTATAACGCGCCATCGCTTGGCCGGCGAGCGTTTTCGAAAGGCGCACCAAAGCAGTCCCGCACGCGCACCATGATGGGACCGAATTGCACCGGCACAACGTAAAACACGGATTCCGCAGCGCGATGTTGCGGCGCAGCATTTCATGCAGTAGAGTCGATCTGTCACTCACGCTTGGCGCGACGGATCCCCGCTTTCCGGCGCCCTCCCTTCCTACCAACATGCTTTCCGCGTTGCGCCCGCCCCGCCCCGATGCCTGGATGCTGCAAAGAGGCCTGGTCTACGCCTTCTCCTTTCTCGCGCTCGCCGGATTGGGATGGCTTACCGGGCAGGCGGGATATCTGTGGGCGGCAACAGCTTCGATCTGGACCTGCCTTGCCGACCGCCGCGGTACCGCGGCCGAGCGTCTGATCTCGCTTGGCTCCGTTGGGATCGGCGGCGCCGTTGCATGCGCCCTGGGGATGGCCGCAGCCGTGACGCCATGGACAGCGCTAGCCTTGGTGCTGATGGCAGGACTGGCTGCCGGCCTGGCCGAAACCAAGGGTGCCGTTCCCGCGCTGTCGGCCAAGCTGCTCTATGTGGTGCTGATCGCCTCCTGCCTGCAGCCAGCCGGAGACGCAGAACTGGCCGCGCGCGTCATTGCCGGCAGCCAGGAGTTCCTGCTCGGTGGCATATTCGCCTGCCTGGTCTGCCTGTTCCTGATTCCTTCAGAACGCGACAACCGACCGCGCAATGAGATCCTGGCGGTGTTCGACGCCTTGCTGCGCTTTGCCAACGCGCTGGCTGACGACAACCCCGTTGGCGATACGGCCGCCAGCAAGCGCGATATCCGCGAGCGCATCGAGGCGGCACACCTGGCTGTCAATGCGAGACGCAGCCTGCGGGATCCCCTTGGCCTGATGCACTATGCCTATGTGGTGAGCCTGGCCGATGCCATGTTTGCGCTGCTGATCGTTGCCGCCGAATTGCACAGCCGCAGGGACGATGCGAGCGAACCCGGCGATGGCAGCGTCGAGCGCCTGCCGCTCCCGCACCTGATGCGTTGCGTCGCCGATGTCCGGGAGCAAGTCTGCGAGGCACTGGCGCATCAGGCGCCAGACCTGCCATCGCTATGCGCGGCACTGGCGCGCGAATTGCGGCGCCTGCACGCGCCGCTGGCCAATGCCGGCGCTCCGCCACCGTACCAGGCCGCCCTGAGTGCATTGGCAGGGTATCCGGCGTTTGCCGAATGGCGCAACGAGTACCGCTGGCCGCGACGCGCCTACCGGCGAACGTGGCAACGCTGGCGGGCCACCCTTGCCGAGCATACTGCCCGCGACGCCCGCGTGGCCCGCCATGCGGTGCGGCTGGCGATGGCCGGCAGCCTGAGCCTGATGCCGGCGCAGTTCTGGAAGGTGGATCACGGTTACTGGGTTGCGGTCACTGTCATCATGGTGCTCAGCCCTCAACTGCAGACCACGCGCAGAATCTCATTCCAGCGTTTTGCTGGTTCCCTGGCGGGCGCACTGCTGGCCTGCGCCATCGGGATGGCCCACCCGTCGGCGCCGCTTGCGCTGGCGATCAGCGCAGCATTCCTGGCTGCGGCCTATACCAGTCGGCTGGCCGGCAGTCCGGGCGCCTTCGCCCTGGGCCTGACGCCGGCGGTGATCCTGTTCTCATGGGTGGGGGCGCCTGCGGCGGACAGCAGCCACTTTGCCGCCCTGCGCGGTATCGACACGGCGCTCGGCTGCCTCATCGCCCTGGCCAGCTACTACGTACTGGCGCCGCGCGCCGAATTGTCGCGGGTGTATCGCCATAGCCTCGATGCCCTCGTGGCGAACACTGTCTACTTGCGTGCGGCGTTTGCCGGTGCCGGCGCGTTTACAAACTCGCCCACCCGCTCGCCGGCTCCCACGCAAACCCGTCTGGAGACGTTGCGTGTGACGGCTGGACGCACCTCCAGCCGGGCCGATCACACCTTGCAGCAAGCCACAGCGGAGCTCACGCCGGAACTGACCTGGGAATATGCCAAATTGCATATGGCCTTGAGGCGCATGGCGGCACTGGCAGGACTGGTGCGAGCCGGGCTCGAAGCTGAAGCCGGCGCCAGCCTGCCCGAGCCGGCCACGCGGGCAATGCTGCAAGGCCTCGCGGCGCAGCTTTCAGAGCTGGCGGCACACCCCGGCGCCGGCGCGACGACCGTCGCGGCCGGCCCCATGCCCGACGCCACCGCCTCCCTCGACCGGTTCCTGATCGAACAGGCCGTGCTCGCCTCATCCCAGGCCAGCGCGGCGCACGCAGCCATGGCCGCAATACACCGGCTGGCAGGCGGCCAAAGCAAGCGCACTGATCAGCACTTGCCGCAACCGGGTTGATTGCGGTCAAGCTGCCGGCGCGGGCCTGCATCACGGATCGGCACGATCACCTAGAATGGTGTCATCCCTCAGTGACCGATGTGAGGCACGCCATGCCCGAAATTTCCTTTCCCCGCAGCGTTCCCACTTACTGTGCGGCCAGTCTGACGCTCTCCTGCCCCGCGACGGTGAACGGCAAGCCAACGCTCTATTCCATCACGGCCGAGGCGCTCGAAACACACTTTGGCGCGCGCTCCCCGCGCGAGGAAGATCTGGTGCGAGCGTTCACCAGCCACCGGCAGCGTATCGAGCGCATTGCCGAAGGGCTGTTCGAGCTAACCCAGGCACGTGAGATCCTGTTGCGCAGCGGGCATATCCGTTTCGCCGGCTGAGAACCCGAGGACTGGCAAGCAAAGCGCCCCGTTCCGGCTGCATGCCAGCCGGTCCCCGACCGGCCGCATCCATCTATCGCGCCTGGTCGTGCTCAGCCTTCCACCGCTTGGCCACGCACCAGCAGCACCGGCACGTTGGCCTGGCGAATGACCGACTCGGCCACGCTACCCAGGACCAGCCGGCGCACGCCGCGCCTGCCGTGGGTCCCAATCACGATCAGGTCAGCACCCCAGTTGCTGGCAGCCTCATTCACGGATCCGGCGATATCGCCGCCGACCGCCTGTTCGCTCACCAGGCGCGTCTCGTAACGCACGCCTTGCGCGGCGAGCCGCTGGGCCGCAGCCGCCAACGCGCGTTCGCCGCTCTCGGCCAAGGCATGCATTACCGGCGTCGGGTCGTAGTAGGCGACATCGAACATTAGCTGGCCGTTGTCCACGATATACAGGGCAAGCACCTCCGCGTCGCCGGCACCTGCGAGCCGGATTGCCTCGTTCAGGGCCAGGTCGGAAGTTGCGCTACCGTCCACAGCCACCACGATCTTCTTATATACCGCATTCGTCATTGCCATTTGCTCCAGGAACATCACGGATAGTGGCGAAAGCGCCATAGCGCTCCGCCGGAATGGATACTACTCTCCCAATGCGTCAGGTAGCTGGTACGGCACATTGTTGCCCGTACCCGGATCAGCGTCACTGGGAGGAAACCGGGCTCGCACCGGAGTCGACTATCACGAGATAGCGGCCCGGCCGCGCCACCGGCGTGCGGTCCGGCGCAAGAACCCAAAGTGAGTCACCGCGCTCGACCGCCGCCACGTAATCAGCATCGATCAGCCCGAAACGATCGATCAGGCGATTGAGTCCGGCAGGAATCCGCACGCATCCCTTGGACGCCGGACGACCGAGGCGGGACTCCAGCCGGTCGGGGTCGGTCGCGTGCATTTGCAGGCGCATCTGGCTCTCGCCACCCTTGCCCCAGCCGCGTTCGGCATCGACCCAGCCAAAGTCATAGACGCGCATCCCGCGCACGCCGTAGCCGCGGATCCCGTTCTCGTTGTAAGTACCCTCGGCCCGAAAATCCATGTTCTCCAGGCTGTGGTCGAACACACCGACGGGCGTGATGAAGTGATCGAATTCACCCGGCTTGCCTGTCGATGTGGATGTCGCGCCAACCCATCGCCAGGAGACGCCGTCGCCAGCTCGCGCGAACACCATGGCGGCCTGGACGCGGGGGTTGCGGTCGACCAGAACGACCCAGTCGCCGGCCCCGGCATCCAGCCCGTCGGCCTGGAGCGCGGATGCCAGCAGGCCGGCATACCGTGTGACGGTGGCGGCCGGCAAGTTGAGATGGCGCGGCACCTGCTGCGTGAACGCTTGCCGCACCGTGCCGAATTCGCTGTTGGCAGCAACCAGCGGCGCCTGGATTGAAAACAGCCCCAACAGCGCCAGCAGTGCGCACCGCTGGCGGAAAGCGAGGACGCCGGCCCTCCGGGGGCGAGTACATTGCATAGTTGCCTCCTTGCGCAAGGTCGCAGCCAGATACCGGGCCGGCGTTACCCGGAAATGCGCTGATCGAAGCGCTATGCTTGATGATTCACGTTTGTTCAGCCCGCTGCCTTGCTCAAGATCAAGATATCGGGTGAGCGCCGGGTGAGCGCCGTTAACGCCGCCGACGCTACCAGGCACCACGTGCATAGTGCCTCCTACTCTTATATAGACCGCTGCGGTGGCGACGATTTCCCGGCGCAACGCTCGATGTGTTGCACGCGGGACATGCCCTGAACCGCATCGGCAATGGAAGCGCAGCCAAGCGCACGCGGGTGGGGTGAGGCGCCCGGAACGATCCGGCAAGGCCCTTGCGTTTCATGCCAGAGTCTGGGCGCATCCATATACAATCACGGCCATGCAATACATCCATGTCGTCAACGGCGACGTAGCGGGCAACACGCTACGGCAAGCCCTCGCCCAGGCCGCCCGGCCCGACCCGGTCGTCGTGCTTCGCGACGACCTCGCCGTCGGTCCACTTGCCGACGTCGACAGCAGCGGACTCATCCGCTCCGGTTTCTGGCAGCGCGTGGCGCCCTATAGCGACATCGACTTCGCCGCAGAAATGCACCAGGCGCTCGACCAGTTGCACAAGTTGCGCAAGGATGAGCTGGAAGTCGCCATCTGGCATGGCCAGAGCGCATCCGACCAGCTGATGCTGCGCCGGGTGGTGTTCCATCTCTACCAGTCGCCGCAGCGCATCAATGAAGTGGCCATGGACCTGCGCGAACTGGAAGTACCAGCAAGCGGCAACCTGGCCGCTATCGGCATGTACCCCGCGGCCCGCCTGGCGCGGCGCTTCTCCACCATTGCGCCGGTCTCGGTACTGCGCCTGGGCCGCCTGGGCTACGAGTGGCAGCAGAACGTCAAGGAAAACGCCGACGTGCGCCTGTGGAAAGGCAATACGCTGGTGCCCGCGGCTTATCACACGGTCGATGAGGTGATCCTGGAGCGCGCCCCGCTGGAATGGGCGCCGGCCTCCCAAGTGGTGGGCGGCGTGATGGGCGCCATCGAAGGCCTTCTGGCCAGCGACTGGTTTGTGTTCTGGCGCTGCCGCGAACTGATCGGTGCCGGCCAGCTCGTGCTGCGCGGCAACGCCGAGTCGCTGCAGACGTGCGAGCTCCGCCGCAATCTGTCCGCCGGCGGCGATTAAGAAGAAGAAAAGCAAACGTCTCCATGGCCCGTACCAAGGCACCCGATTTCGAGGCGCAGCGCGAACAGATCCTGGAACTGGCCGCCGCCGCCTTTGCCGCCAGCAGCTACCCCAGCACCTCGATGGCCGATCTGGCCGCCGCCTGTGGCACTTCCAAGGCGCGGCTATATCACTATTACGAGAGCAAGGAAGCGATCCTGTTCGACCTGCTTGACCGCTACACACGCCGGCTTATGCTGATCGTGACCGAGGTCGAAGCCGAGGCCGAGCGCCAGGGGCGCAGCGAGCGGGAAAGCTTCGCCAACCTGATCCGGGCCTTCCTTGCCGAGTACGAAACCTCGCAAACCCGGCACGTCGCCCTGATCAACGACGTCAAGTTCCTCGCCGAAGAGCAGCGCGACCAGATCCTCAAGCGCGAGCGCGACGTGGTAGCCGCCTTCTCGCGGCAGTTGCGCAGGGCCTACCCGGAACGCGTCAACCGCGACAACCAGGCGGCGCTGACGATGACGGTGTTCGGCATGATCAACTGGACCTTCACCTGGCTCAAGCCTGGCGGCAAGCTGTCGTATGCGGAATTCGCCGAGATGGTGATCGACCTGCTCGCGGGCGGGCTGCCGGGCACCCACGCCACCGGAGCGTCGGCCAGGCAGATTGGAAGTGCCGCGTAAGGCATATCGATACAACGGGCGCCAGCGGGGCGCCCGTTGTATCAGGACCAGTCTTCCTCTTCCTTGCGGCGGCGCTGGTCGCGATCCTGCCGGAACATTTCCTCCAGTTCGTCGCGCGCCTGGCGCGCCAGCGATACGAGCTTTTTCTGGTCGGTGTAATGCGGGTAGAACCGATCGATCGCCGCGATATTGTGGCGCCGGAACCTGAGCGCGAGCGAGCGCGCATGAGTGGGATCGTAGCCCAGTCCCTCCAGCACGCGGCGTCCCAGCATCAGCGACCCCTCGAACAGTTCGCGCTCGAATAAATTCACCCCGCGGTCCTTTAGCTGGTAGACGTGCGACACATGACGCGCCCGCGCATAGATTTCCAGGTGCGGGAATCGCGCCCGCACACTGTCGATCAGCGCCAGGCTGTCCTCCATCCCGTCGATCGCCACCACCAGTATGCGCGCCCGCTCGGCGCCGGCGGATTCGAGCAGGTCCATGCGGGTGGCATCGCCGTAAAAGACCTTGAAATCGTACTGGCGCAGGAACTCGATCTGGTCGGGATCGTGGTCCAGCACGGTCACGCCGATTCCCTGTGCATAAAGCAACCGGCCGATGATCTGGCCAAAGCGGCCGAAGCCGGCGATCAGCACGGGGTTGTCCTGCGGCGAGATCACATCGTCCGGACGGCGCGCCAGGCGGGCCAGCCGGGGTGCCACAAGCCGGTCGTAGGCAAGCAGGAGCAGCGGCGTAGCCACCATCGACAGCGCCACGACCAGCACCAGCAGTGCCTCGGTGCGCGCCGGCAGCAGGCCCGCGCCTCCCGCCACCCCAAACACCACGAAGGCAAACTCACCGCCTTGCGAAATCAACAGCGCAAACAGCAGCCACTGGCCCCGCGCGATGCCGAAGCGCGGCGCCAGCAGGGCCAGTACCACCGTCTTGAGCAGCACGAAGCCAACCACCAGGGCAGCCACCTGACCCGGCGCCTGCATCAGCACGCCGAAGTCGATCGACATGCCGACCGCCATGAAGAACAGGCCCAGCAGCAAGCCCTTGAACGGCTCCAGGTCGGCCTCCAGCGCATGGCGATATTCCGAGTCCGCCAGCAGCACGCCGGCCAGGAAGGTGCCCAACGCCATGGACAATCCCACCGCGTCCATCATCAGGGCGATGCCGACCACCAGCAGCAGTGCGAAGGCGGTGAACATCTCACGCATATCGGTTCGCGCAATAAAACGCAGCGCCGGCCGCACCAGATAGCGCCCGCCCACCACCACGGTGCCGATCACGCCGACCGCCTTCGCCGCCCCGAGCCATCCCACCGCCCCCGACGTCCCGGCCACGCCGGCTTCGGCGCCCCCGGCCGCCAGCAGCGGCAACAGCGCGATCATCGGGATCGCGGCGATGTCCTGGAACAGCAGGATGCCGAAGCTGGCCGCACCCGCGGGCGTACCGAACAGGTTGCGCTCCGTCAGCGTGGCGAACGCTATCGCGGTGGACGACAACGCCAGCCCCAGGCCCGCCACCAGCGCCACCTGCCACGGCGCCCCGACAAGCGCCGCGACGCCGCCGACCAGGAGGGCGCAGGCGGCCATCTGGGCGCCGCCGTAGCCGAAGATGACGCGGCGCAACGCCCACAGCTTCTTGGGCTCCAGTTCCAGGCCGATCACGAACATCATCAGCACCACGCCGAACTCGGAGAAATGCAGGATGGATTCGACATTGGTGACTAGCCGCAGGGCCCACGGGCCGATCGCCACGCCCGCCAGCAGGTAGCCGAGCACCGCGCCAAGGCCGAACCGGCGCGCCACCGGCACGGCCACCACCGCGGCGATCAGGAAGACCACCAGCGCCACCAGGAAATCGTGTTGTTCCATGGCGCGCTCCTCAGCCTGCGGCAACGCGCGCGGCGCCGCCCAATACGCCGGACACCCGGCCGATGTGATCGGCCAGCGTCCGGGCATCGGCCTGGTTGGCGTCATGCAGGACCAGCGGCGCCAGCCAGTTCATGCCGCACAGCACGGCGGTCTGCTCCAGCGGCAGCATGTATTCCTCGATACTGTGGCCGTGCGCGCCATCGGGGCCATACGAGTCGGCATGTCCACCGGTGCTGGCCACCACCAGCAACGACTTGCCCCGCAACGCCGTCCCGCCGGGACCGTAGGCCCAGCCGCTCTCCAGGACTTCGTCCAGCCACAGCTTGAGCAAGGCCGGAACGCTGTACCACTGCACCGGGAACTGGAACACCAGCGTGCCGGCGCGCGCGAGCGCGCGCTGCTCCGCGACCACATCGATGTCGTAGTCGGTGTAACTGGAATAGAGATCGTGCACGGTGACGTCCGGCAAGCTTTCCAGCGCTGTCGCCAGTGGACGATTGACGCGAGACAGATGCGGCCGGGGATGCGCATAGATGACGAGAATCGGGGGCTCTGCCTTGGGGTCCACGAAAAATCCTGAAAAATGTAATGCAAAACGAGGGGCACCCGGCTAAAAATGCCGTGTGAATCACAAATCAATGCGCGCAACCCGGCGCTGGCACGCGGGTTCAAGGTGCAAAAGGCGGCCGGTGGCGGAACAGAAAGGAATGCGGCGTTGCAGCAAACCCACAACGCGATGCCGGAATCACCCCTTCGATATCGCCGCAACCCATTGATTTACATAGATTTATACGAAATTTACAAAATCGCACAAGCTTCTCTCGGGCCTAACCTTACGTCGAACTGACAATTCCACTACAATACTTTTTGCATCGCAGCAAGATAGTGTTTGCCCTTGGCTTTCGTGCCAAATGCCGAAAGTGCATGGATAAACACCCGCTGAGTGCTATTTTTATACCTGAATACGTCGCGAGGAAAACAAAGTGAATCCGCTCGAACTGAGCAAGGCCGTCGGGGCCGTATCCGACGAAGATCTCCGCCGTGCAGCCGCAGCCGCGCAGGCCTCGCAGCGCCCCACCACCCTGGTGCGCGAGCTGGCAGCGCATCACCGCTCGCGCCTGCTCAAGCATTTCCTCGCCCTGGGTGAGGAGGATCGCCTGCTCCGTTTTGGCCAGTCGGTTGGCGATCATGTGATCGAAGCCTATGTCGACAGCATCGATTTCGACCACGACACTGTCTTCGGCGTCTACGACGAACACCTGGAGCTGATCGGCGTGGGCCACTTCGCCAACCTGCGCGACAACGCCCAGGGCCGCGTGGCCGAGTTCGGCGTCTCCGTGTCGCAGAGTGCCCGTGGCCGCGGCATCGGCAGCTCACTGTTCGAGCGTGCCGCCATGCACGGCCGCAACAGCAACGTGCGCACCTTGTACATGCACTGCCTGTCGCGCAATGCCGCCATGATGCACATCGCCAAAAAGGCCGGCATGAAAGTGCAATACGCCTATGGCGAGGCCGACGCCTACCTCGAACTGCCGCCCGCCGATACGGTCAGCCGCCTGACCGAAGCGCTTGACGAGCAGGTAGCCGACCTCGACTACATGCTGCGCCGCAATCTTCGCGATGCACGCCGTTTCGGCCTGCGCTTCTGGCGCTCGATGGTGCCGCAAAAGCGTACCGCCTGAGGCGGCGCCAACCGGCCACGTTCAAATGGCGCGCCACCCGGCGCGCCATTTTCATTGGTGCCGGCGCCTGCGGCATGGATCAGCCGCCCGGTACCGGCAAGGCCGTGGTGTCCTTGATGCATTCGAGCGCGAAGCTCGAGCGCACGTCGATCACCGCCGGATGGGCCAGCAAATCGTCTTTCATGAAGCGCGCGAAGTGCTCCATGTCTTCTACATAGACCTTGAGCAGCAGATCCATCTCTCCCGTCATTGCATGACAGGCGGCCACCTCCGGCCAGATGGCGATGGAGGCGCGGAACAAGTCCAGCGGCGCCTTGCCCTTGGGCGCCCCGCCATGCTTCTCCAGCCGTACATTGATATAGGCCAGCAACCCCAGCCCGATCCTGCCGGGCTCCAGCAGCGCCGCATACTGGCGAATCACCCCAATCTCCTCCAGCCGGCGAATGCGCCGCAGGCAGGGGCTGGGCGACAGGTTCACGCGCTCGGCCACTTCCAGGTTGGTCAACCTCCCGTTGGTCTGCAGCACCTCCAGGATCTTCCTGTCGATCTTGTCCAGCTCCACCTTGCTCACGATATTGTTGCTCCGCAATATGTTTGTCGGCAATTTTTTTGCGCAAATTTAGCAAATCGTGCACAAGTACGCAATTTTTTGTGGATGGGTAGGCCGCCCCCCGGCTTCATCGCCCCGCGCGATCGCCTTCCGGGTGCAAGATGCTGCCTCCGCCTGCCACCGTGCACTGGAACCGGGCGCCCGGGGCCGGGCGGCATTGAACATTCAGGCCGCCAGGGGCAGCTGCGATCCGTTGATCCACCTGGCCGAACGTTGGGAAGGCAAGGATGGTGCCAACACGGGCTCGGCCAACCGCGCCGTGGCGCGCGTCATCCGCAAGCGCGAAAAGAAAAGGCGCGGCCAGTCCGGCCGCGCCTTTTCTTTTTCACACGGCGCGTCGCGCCGTGCGTCCTGCCTTAGCCGCCGCGGCTCGACGGTGCCGTCGGATTGGGCGGACTATTGCGGGGCATCTGCTGCATCCGCTGGTCGTGCATCTTCTTCATGCCGGCGCGGATCTCGTCCAGCGTCACCTTGCCGTCATGGTTGGTGTCCAACTGGTCGAAGTTCTTGGCCAGGCGAGGCATGCCAGCTTGCATTTCAGCCTTGGTCAGCGCGCCGTCACCATTCTTGTCGGCCGCCTTGAAGCGGGCCTCGAACTCAGCCTGCATCTCGGCCCGGCGCTGCTCCCAGTTCGCCTTGTGATAAGCCGCCAGTTCGTTCTTGTCGAGCTTGCCGTCGTGATTGGTGTCGATCTTGTTGAACAGCGCATCGGCTTCGGCCTTGGAAATCGCGCCGTCGCCATCGGTATCGATCGATTTGAGCCACATGCCGCCACCATGGCCCATATGGTGATGCATGCCGCCGTCCATTCCCGGTGCTGGCGCAGGTGTGGGCGCTGCCGGGGCCGCGGCGGTCTGGGCGAAAGCCGTGCCGCCGATCGCCAGGAACACCGCCGAAGCGGCCATGAAATTCCGGATCGAACGCGTCTTGAGATTGCCTTGCATGTCTTTGCTCCTTTTTCGTCTCAGTGGACTGGTAAGGATTAGAGCGCAGGGCAGGCCGGAAAGTTGGTCCATCTAATACGTTGTTACGCAGGTCACAGTTGGACGCCGCCCGTGTAAACCACTGAAAGTTGCGGTAAGTAAGTCAGCACGCCGCCGTTACAAGTCAGTCTTTAACGCTAGTTGATTCATTGCCGCCGCCCGGCTGGGATTGCTGCGGAGCAGCAACGGACGTGGCCGGCATCGGTGTCGAAAGCGGCGCGGCGGCGCCGGAGGGCAGCCCCGGCTGCGCCGGAACTGCCGGGCCACGCCTGACGATGGCAGGGACCGGCAGCGCAATCTCCTGGCGCACGCCGTTGCGCTCGATCACGACCGCGCGGTCGCGTACTTCCGTCAGCCGGATCTGCGGCGACAGCGCCGTGCCCGCGCGCACCGCCTTGGGAGGACCGCCATCGAGCGAGACGATGGCCGCGCCGGCACCGCTGCCGATATCGGCAACCACGCCGATTACCTGCACGTCGCGCACGCCGGACTGCGCGCTGCCGCCAAACAGCGTGCCGGCCGCGCCGGTCTCCACCGCCTCGGTCTGCGCCACGCGCGCCACGCGCGGCACGGAAATGGTCTTCATCGCGCTGAAGGTGAGCGCCCAGCGGGTCGCAAGAGCGCACAGCGCGACGAACAGCACGAGCCCGACCAGTCGCGGCAGCCAGAGGCCGAAGGGGTTAAAGCGAAGGGCGGGCCGCAGGGATAGTTGCACGGAGATAGGTAAACTGGGCGTGAAAGTACCAAGCCTACCAGAGCCGTATGACAGCTGTCTGCCCCACGCACGCCCGCTCCACAGCGGCACCGGGCGGCGGCCTGGTGCCAGCGGCTGCCGCCGCGGCCGTTTCGAGGTGGGTGAACATGCGAGCACTCGCTCACAAAGTCGTCATGTTCTGGCGGTTATACTGTTTGACTAACTGGATCGCCGCCACGCGCAAGAAGAAGAGCAGGCGCTCCGCCAGAAATTCCATAAGGCTAACCATGATGCGCAGGATCGTTGCCAACTTCTCCGACTCTTCCCCCCGCCTCGGCCGTCGTCGCGCCCGCGGCTTTACCCTGATCGAAATCATGGTCGTGATCGTGATCCTTGGCGTGCTGGCCGCGCTGGTGGTTCCGAAGATCATGAGCCGCCCCGATGAAGCCCGTATCGTCGCAGCGCGCCAGGACATCTCCTCGATCATGCAGGCACTCAAGCTGTACCGCCTCGACAACAGCCGCTATCCCACCACCGAGCAAGGCCTTGCCGCGCTGGTGGCCAAGCCCGCCACCGAGCCGGTTCCCAATAACTGGAAAGGCGGCGGCTACCTGGAAAAACTGCCCAAGGATCCCTGGGGCCATCCCTACCAATACCTGAACCCCGGCGTGCGTGGCGAGATCGACGTGTTCAGCTTCGGCGCCGACGGCCAGGCTGGCGGCAGCGCCAACGACGCCGATATCGGCAACTGGGAATAAGGTAACAACGCCATGATCCGGGCCGGGCGCGCAGCCATGAGCACCTGGCCACAGGGACGGCGATCACATGGCGACCGTGGCTTCACCTTGCTGGAACTGCTGGTGGTGATGGTGATCGCCGGCATCGTGATCGCGCTGGTCGCCGTCAATGCCTCGCCCAATGAGCGCGGCCGTGTGCTGGACGACGGACAGCGCATTGCGCGGCTATTCGAATTGGCACAGGAAGAAGCCCAGCTGCGTGCCCGGCCGATCGCCTGGGAGGCCGATACCGGCGGCTGGCGTTTCCTGCAAGCCACGCCCGCCGGATGGATCCCGCTGACCGATGTATTCGCACCCGCTAAGTGGCGCCTGCCGCTCGACGGCGTGGCCGTGACCGAAGGCGGCAGCGGCAACACCGGCGCCCGCCTGGTGTTCGGGCGGGAGCTGATCGACGGCCCCCAGCACGTAGTGCTGGTGCGCGGCGACATCCGCGTCGACGTGGCCGCCGACGGAACCGGGCGCTACTTCGCCAGCACGCCATGATGCTCCGATCACCGTCCTTCCCGTTCCCCCGCAAACGCCGGTGTTTGCCCGCGCATGGCTTCACCCTGATCGAGGTACTGGTCGCCCTGACCATCCTGGCGGTGGCGCTGACCGCCGCCATGCGTGCGATGGGATCGATGATCGAGGCCGGCTCCTCCTTGCAGACCCGCATGCTGGCCGAGTGGAACGCCGAGAACCACCTCGCCAGCCTGCGCTTGTCCAAGACCTGGCCCGAACCCGGCACACGCGGCTACGCTTGCCCGCAGGGCGGCGTCGAACTGTATTGCGAAGAAACGATCTCCGGCACGCCCAACCCGTCTTTCCGCCGCGTCGAGATTGCGGTCTACCCGTCCGGCGCCGACAAATCCGTGCGCCTTGCCTGGCTCGTCACCATCGTCCCCAATGAAACGCGCAACCTGCTTTAGGCGGCCATTCGGGCGGCCAGCCGCGCGCGGCTTCACGCTGCTGGAAATGCTGGTGGCCATCACCTTGCTCGCGGTGATCGCGGTGATCGCCTGGCGCGGGCTGGATGCGATGACGCGCGGCCGCGAACGCCTGACCGACCACGACAACCGCCTCAATACGCTCAAGTTGCTATACGGCCAGTTCCAGTCAGACTGCGAGGCTCTGGCCAGCCCGGCCCTGCTGCAGACCAGCCCGGTCGAGTTTGGCAATGGCCAGGTGCTGATGGTGCGCGACCGCCGCGACGAGGGGCGCCCCGCGCAGTGGCAGGTGGTGGTCTACCGGCTCAACGGCAATACCGTGGTGCGGGTGGCCAGCCCGCCGGCGGACAACCGCAACGCGGTGCGGGCCGCGATGATTACCCTGCGCCAGGCCAACGCTGGCGGCAACCTCGCGCGGGCGCTGGTCAGCGATGCGGACAGCCTGTCGGCACGCGCCTGGATCGAGCCCGGCGGCTGGCAGACCGAGAACGGCCGCATTGCCGCGGCCCTGCTTGGCGGCAACGCCAGCGCCAGCGCGTTGGCTGCCTCGGGCGCAAGCGCCAGCCCGGGCGTGGCCACCACGGTGGTGCGCGCGATCGAGCTCAACCTGACGGCGCGCATGGGCGACGGCGACACGCCGCGGCGCTTCCAGAAGATCTGCATGACCGGCCTATGAGCAAGCGCCCACGCCATCTCGCGGCCGCGCGGGCGGCAACCGCCCGCCGCCCCGCTCCCCTTGCGCTGACAAGGCACCGCCAGCGCGGGGCCGCCGTGGTGACGGCGCTGCTGGTGGTCACGCTGGCGGTAGTGGTGGTATCCGGCATGTTATGGCGGCAGCAGGTACAGATCCGCTCGATCGAGAACCAGCGCCTGCTGGCCCAGGCGACCTGGATCGAACGCGCGGCCGTCGACTGGGCCCGCCTGATCTTGCGCGACGACCAGCGCCGCACCAACGTGGATCAATTGGGCGAACCCTGGGCGGTACCGATCGCCGAAACCCGCCTGTCGGACTTCCTGGGCGCCGCGCTGCGTACCGACCAGGAGGGCGAGACCTCGTTCCTGTCGGGCCGCATCCTTGACGCCCAGGCCCGCTTCAACCTCAGCAACCTGGTGCTATGGACAGCCAGCGAAACGCAAGGCCGGGTCGCCACCATCGACGCCCCCAGCCTGGCGATCTATCGCCGCCTGCTGCAGACGCTGGGCCTGAACGTGGCGCTGGCCGAGCCAACCGCGCGCTACCTGTTGAGTGCCGCCGGCGGCAGCAATGGCAACAGCGGCGACAGCCAGCGGGGACTGCGCTCACCCGATGACGTCAACGACCTGCTCGCCATCCCGGGCTACACGCCGGCTATCGTGGCCACGCTGACGCCCTTTGTCGATGTGCTGCCCGAGCGCACGCTGGTCAATGCCAACACCGCCGAGGCCGAAGTACTGACTGCGGTGATCGACAAGCTGCCGCTGGACCGCGCCCGCGAACTGGTGCGCCAGCGCGACCGCGCCTTCTTCAACAATATCGGCGACCTGCAGACGCAATTGCGCACGCTGGCACCGCAGGCCGACCCGAACGCCGCCATCAGCACGCTGGACGTGCGCACCCACTATTTCCTCGTCTACGGGCTGATTCGCCATGAGCGCGCCAGCCGCATGCAGGTCTCGCTGGTCTACCGCGGCGAAGTGCTGGGCAACGCCAACACCACCCGGGTGGTCTGGGTGCGCGATATCGACCGCATGCCCGAGCAGCGTTGAGGCCCCCCGCCGCGGCCACGGGTGTGGTTCCGGGCACCAGGCAACGCCGCTGTCCCTGTCGTGACGAAGCGTCCAGGCGTCCCCGGCGACGCCTGCCGGCGCGCTTTTCGAGCGTTTGCCAACTGAAGTCTGACAGATACGTATTGACGCCAATTCGTCACACAGGCAAGGTATGCTCCGGCCCGGCGGAACCGTGGTCCCATGAACTTGGCGCTCCGCCTGTACGGTGCCGCCGGCAGCCATGCTGGGCGTCTGTCATGCGCGCGGCGCGGTCCGCTGCAGGGTCACCAGCCCCCGCTATCGTTCAATGACGCCATGATTGGCGCAGTAGCAAGGAAATCTTGAGCACCACCCTGTACGTCCGCCTGCCGCATCGGCCGCACGACCAGCCGCAACCCTGGCACTTCGGTGCCCTGCCGTTTGCCCTGGTGCGCACGGCCGTCGCCGAGCGCGACCGCCGGCATGGCCCCCAAACGGCCGGGCAGCTGTTGCGCGAAGGCCACGCTGCCATCGCCGAACTGCCTGCCGCCGACCGACTGGTCCTGATCATGGCAGCCAGCGACGTTCTGCTGACCGGCGCCACGGTACCGCCACTGGCGCCGGCGCGCCTCAAGCTGGCGCTGCCGAACCTGGTCGAGGAAGTGCTGGCCACCGACGCTCACCCTTGCCATATCGCCGTTGGCCCCGTGCTCGATGCGGTGACGGGCAAGGCTGCCAGCGGCTCGCGCCGTCGCCTGCTGATGGTGACCGACCGGGCTTGGCTGCGCGCCGTGCTGGACGCCTTTGCCGAGCATCGCTACCGCCGCCGCCATGTGCTGCCGGCACAGTTGTGCCTGCCGCTGCCGGTAGTGGCCGCTCCCGCTGAAGCAGCGGCCAGCGCCGCTGCCGATGCCCCGGCCCCCGCGGTCATGGCTGCACTGGCGCTTGAAGCCGCCACCCTGACCAGCGCGTCCCCCCTGTTCGAAACGGAGGGTGTACCCGCGCCGGCCGATATCCCGCGCTACTGGCAACTGACTGTGCGCAGCGGTGAGTACGCAGGCTACGGCCTGCTGCTTGGTTCCGATGCGCTGGGTGCCTGGCAGGGACTTGCCCCGGCCGGTGAGTGGTACGCATCGCCGGAAGCCATGGCGCAAGTGGCGCCCCAGGGCGCGCATCCGCTGGACTGGCAGGCATGGATCGAAGGAGCGCAGGCCAGCCTGCGCGAGCCCTCTCTCGACCTGGCCCAGTTCGAGTTCGCCCAGGGCCGCGCCGATCGCTGGAACCTCAAGGCCTGGCGCCTGCCGCTGGCGCTGGCTGCGGGCCTGATGGTAGTCCAGCTGATCGGCATGAACGCCCACTGGCTGCTGCTGCGCCAGGAAGAGCAACGGCTGGTGGCCGGGCAGGAACAGGCATTGCGCAGCGCCTTCCCGCAAATTCCGGTGGTGATTGACCCGCCGCTGCAGATGCGCCGCCAGGTCGAACAGCTCCGCCTGGCCAGCGGCCGCAGCACGCCTGACGATTTCCTGCCGCTGGCCGACCGCTTCAGCCAGGCCGCAAGCCAACTCGCGCCGGACGCGCTGCTGGCGCTCGAATACCGCGGGCATGCCCTGTTCGCCACGCTCAAGCCCGACACCGACACCGACGCTCTGCGCAGCGCGGCGCGCCAGTCCGGCCTGGCCATGGAAGCCGACAACAGCCCGCCCGACCCCTCGCGCGGCAACGCACCGGCCGGTACGCGCTGGTCGATCAAGCCCAGCCTGTGAGCGCGGACCGCCAAGTGAACCTGATGAAAGACACCGCATCGAAACCCGGCCCGGGCGCCGCCAAGCGCAGCCCGGGCGCCCGGGCGCGCGCCGCGGAGCGGCTGGCGCGCCTGCGCCCGCGCGTGCCGCAGCGCTGGCAGGAGCGTTTCGACGCATTCTGGTCGGCGCGCAATCCGCGTGAACAGGCCATCCTGGCTGGCGGCAGCGCCGTGCTGGCACTGGTGATCGGCTATACCGTCCTGTGGGAGCCCGCCGCCGAAGGGCGCGCCAAGCTGCAGCGCAGCCTGCCGCAGTTGCGCAGCGACCTCGCCGAGATGGAAACGCTGGCGCAGGAAGCGCGCGGCCTGGCGGCCAGCCCGGCGCCGTCGCTGCGCGGCGAGGCGCTGAACCAGGCGCTGCAGGAGAGCCTCGCCCAGCATGGCCTCAAGGCCACCCGCCTGGCCGGCACCGGCGACAACAGCGTGCAGGTCCAGCTCGACAAGGTGCCCTTCGGCTCGGTCGCGAGCTGGTTGCAGGATGTGCGTCAGCAGCAGCGCCTCAAGGTGATCGATACCCGTATCGTTTACGTTGGCCCCACTGCCGTGGTTAATGTCACCGCAACCCTGCAAGGCCCCACCGGCAACCCGGGCGGGCGCGGCTGATGGCGCGCCTGGAAGCCCTCAGGCTGCCCCGCCGCCGCGTCCGCAGCCCTCGCGGCTGGCGGCGCGTGGGCTGGCTGGCGCTCGGCTGCGTGACCGTGGCACTGACCGTGCTGGCGGCATTCCCCGCAGCATGGATCGCCGACAGCATCGCCAGCCGCAGCCAGCGCCGCGTGCTGCTGGCCGATGCCGATGGCTCGATCTGGAAAGGCAGCGCCACCCTGGCGCTGTCGGCGGGCGCCGGCAGCGAGACCGCCACCGTGCTGCCCGGCCGCCTGCAATGGTCGGTGGCGTTCTTGCCGTTGCTGACCGGCACCCTGCGCGTGGTGGTGACCCACTCGGAGGCCATGAGCGGCCCGGTGGGCGTGGCGGTCACGCCATTCGGCTGGACCGCGCAAGCCGGCGCCATCCGCCTGCCCGCATCGCTGCTCGAAGGCGTCGGCGCGCCGTTCAACACGCTGCGCCCGGACGGACTGATGCGCATCGACTGGTCCACGCTGCAAGGCCGCTTCTTTGGCCAGCCCGGCAAGCCGGGCGGCGCTGCCGGCTTGACAGGCCACGTGACCCTGCGGCTCGACCAAGTATCATCGGCTGTCAGCCGCCTGCGCCCCCTCGGCAGCTACCGCGCCGAGATCGACTGGGCCGGCGCCGACGGCAAGCTGCAACTGACTACCCTCGCCGGGCCGCTGCACCTGCAAGGCAACGGCACCCTGGGCCGCCACGCGCGTTTCGAGGGCACGGCCCGTGCGCGAAACCTTCGCGCCGCCGCCCGCAGCCCGGAACCGAATATGAAAACCCAAGCCCTTCGACCTTCGCTCAAGACCCGCTGCGCCCGCGCCACCGCGCTGCTATGCGGCCTCTCCCTGCTGGCACCCGCGCCGCTGTGGGCCCAGCAACCGAGCCAGCCCGCCGCCCAGCCCGGCCAGCCGCCGGACCTGACCCCGCGCAACCGCGACCAGGTCGTGCTCAACTTCGTCAACGCCGACCTGGAATCGGTGGTGAAGGCGGTGGGACAGGCCACCGGCAAGAACTTTGTCATCGACCCGCGCGTCAAGGGCTCCGTGAACCTGGTGACCGAGCAACCCGTGTCGCGCTCGCAGGCGCTCGAAACGCTGGGCTCGGTGCTGCGCATGCAGGGCTACGCGATGGTCGAGAGCAACGGTTTCACCAAGGTGGTGCCGGAAGCCGACGCCAAGCTGCAGGGCTCGCCGATCGTGATCGGAGGCGGTGGCAGGTCGCGCGGCGACCAGGTCGTGACCCAGGTGTTCCGCCTCAACTATGAGTCGGCCAACAACCTGGTGCCGGTGCTGCGGCCGATGATCGCGCCCAACAACACCATCACTGCCTACCCGGCCAACAACACGCTGGTCATTACCGACTATGCGGAAAACCTGCAGCGCCTGGCCCGCATCATTGCCGCCATCGACGCGCCCGCCTCTGGCGAGGTCGAGCTGGTGCCGCTCAGGAATGCCATTGCCAGCGATACCGCGCTGGTGCTGCAAAAGCTGCTTGACCCGGGCGCGGCCGGCGCCGCTGGCGGCGCCGCGGCCGCCGCGGATGCCAGCCTGCGCACTTCGGTGGTAGCGGAGCCGCGCAGCAATTCGCTCATGATCCGCGCCTCGAGCCGGGCACGCTTGCAGCAGGCGCGCCAGCTCATAGAGAAGCTCGACCAGCCTTACGCGCGTCCGGGCAATATCTGGGTGGTGCCGCTGAAAAACGCCGAAGCCACCAAGCTGGCGCTGACGCTGCGCGCCATCGTGGCAGCCGACGGTTCCTTCAACACCAACCAGTCCGGCACGCCTGGCGCGGCCGGCGCGGGCGCCACCGGCGGCACCGGGCTGCTCAACACCTCGGCGCCGACCAGCGGCCAGTACACCGGCGGCACCACAGGCACGTCGCGCAGCGGCTCCGGCTCCGGCTTCGGCTCCGGCAGTTCGGCATTCGCGAACTCGTTCGCCACCAACACGTTGCCGACCACCGGGGGCATCATCCAGGCCGACCCGGCCACCAACTCGCTCATCATCACGGCCAGCGAACCGGTCTACCGCAACCTGCGCACAGTGATCGAAGACCTGGACGCCCGGCGCGCGCAGGTCTATATCGAATCGATGATCGTGGAGGTGTCGTCCACCCAGACCGGCCAGCTCGGCATCCAGTGGCAAGGCCTGATCAACTCGCGCGGCAGCAATACCAACGTCTTTGCCGGCACCAACTTCGGCACCGGCGGCCAGAACATCATCAACCTGACCGGCGCCGCCGCCGCCATCAACGCAGGCGGCGCAGCGGCCATTCCTGCGGTCTCGGGCCTGATCCCGGACCTGGCCGGCCTGAACCTCGGCCTCGTCAACAAGGCGATGGGCCTGGGCGCCCTGCTGCACGCGCTTGGCGCCGACGGCAGTGTCAACCTGCTGTCCACCCCAAACCTGATCACGCTGGAGAACGAGGAAGCCAAGATCCTGATCGGCCAGAACATCCCGATCACCACCGGTTCCTACGCGCAGACCGGCGGCGCCGCGTCGGTCACGCCGTTCCAGACCTTCGACCGCAAGGACGTCGGCATCACGCTGCGGGTCAAGCCGCAGATCACCGACGGCGGGCTGGTAAAGATGCAGATCTACCAGGAGTCGTCGTCCGTGGTGCAAGGCACCGCCGCCCTCACCCAGGGCCCGACCACCAATGTGCGTTCGATCGAAACCAATGTGCTGGTCGACGACGGCCAGATCATCGTGCTGGGCGGCCTGATCGAAGACACTTACGGAGACGGCGTGCAGAAGGTGCCGGGCCTGGGCGACCTGCCGCTGATCGGCGGGCTGTTCCGCTACGAGAACAAGAACCGCGGCAAGACCAACCTGCTGGTGTTCCTGCGGCCGTACGTGATGCGCACCGCCGGCGCCACCGACCGCCTGACGCAGGACCGCTACGACTACATGCGCACCCTGCAGCAAGGCTTTGTGTCGCCCAACATCATGGTGCGCGACGGCAATACGCCGGTGCTGCCGCCGGCGGATGCGCCGATGTCGCCCTTCGTCGACCCGCGCTCGCGCGGGCCGGTGCCGGGTCCGCTGCCGCTGGAACAGACGCTGCCGCAATCGCAGCAGCAACCGCAACCCCGCACGCAGAACCCGTCGGGCAATGGCACGCCGCCGCCGGGCGTCAACCTTGGCAACGCGACGGTGGATTCCACCCGCGCGGTGAACTGAGACAAGCCATGGCAACAAGCATCGCCCCCGCCGCAGCGTCCGACGACGTGCTGGAGCCACCGTCGACCATCGCCGCGCGGCTGGTCTCGTACGGCTTCGCGCGCGAGGCGCGCCTGCTGATCGCGCGCCAGCGCGCCGATGGCCTGGAGGTGTGGGTGAGCCGCGCCACTTCGCCCGCGGCGCTGGCCGAAGTGGCGCGCGTGCACGGGCCGTTGCGCCTGCGCGTGCTGGAACCCGAGGCGCTCGAACTTGCCATGTCCGAGGCGTACAACCGCCAGGACAGCGGCAGCGCCGCCCAGGTGGTTGGCGAGGTGGAAGGCGAGGTCGACCTGTCGCGGCTGATGCAGGACATTCCCGCGGTGGAAGACCTGCTTGAATCCGAGGACGACGCGCCCATCATCCGCATGATCAACGCGCTGCTCACCCAGGCCGCGCGCGAAGGCGCCTCCGATATCCATATCGAGCCCTTCGAGTCTTCCTCGGTGGTGCGCTTTCGCGTGGACGGCACGCTGCGCGACGTGGTGCGCCCGAAAAAGGCGCTGCACGGCGCGCTGATCTCGCGCATCAAGATCATGGCGCAGCTCGACATCGCGGAAAAACGCCTGCCGCAGGACGGCCGCATCACGCTGCGCGTGGGCGGACGCCCCGTGGACGTGCGCGTCTCCACCCTGCCCACCGGCCACGGCGAACGCGCGGTGTTGCGTCTGCTGGACAAGGAAGCAGGCCGCCTCGACCTGGCCAAGCTCGGCATGGCGCCGGACACGCTGGCCGGCTTCGATCACCTGATCCGCCAGCCGCACGGCATCGTGCTGGTGACGGGGCCGACCGGCTCGGGCAAGACCACCACGCTGTACGCCGCGCTGTCGCGGCTCGATTCGCGCACCACCAATATCATGACGGTGGAGGACCCGATCGAGTACGACCTGGACGGCATCGGCCAGACCCAGGTCAACCCGCGCATCGACATGACCTTCGGCAAGGCGCTGCGGGCTATCCTGCGCCAGGACCCGGACGTGGTGATGATCGGTGAAATCCGCGACCTGGAAACCGCGCAGATCGCGGTGCAGGCATCGCTGACCGGCCACCTGGTGCTGGCCACGCTGCACACCAACGATTCCGCCTCGGCGGTGACGCGCCTGGTCGACATGGGCATCGAGCCGTTCCTGCTTTCGTCGTCGCTGCTCGGCGTGCTGGCGCAGCGGCTGGTACGCCGGCTCTGCCAGCACTGCAAGCGCGAGGAAGTGGTCGAGGTCACGCCCGAGGCAGCGGAAGTGCTGCTTGCGCAAGGCAAACCGCTGCAACGCATCTGGCACGCGGTGGGCTGCGACAAATGCGGCCACTCCGGCTATCAGGGCCGCATGGGCGTGTACGAGCTGCTGAGCGTCGACGACGAGATCCGCACCATGATTCACCGCCAGGCGGCCGAATCGGAAATCAAGAAAGTGGCTTTGGAGGGTGGCATGCACACCATGCGCCACGACGCGCAGCGCTGGATCGATTCCGGCGCCACCGCGCTGGAAGAAGTGCTGCGCGTGACGCGCGACTAAGGGACGGCCCGCATCCATGCCAGCCTATCGTTACGAGGCAGTCGACGCCGCCGGCAAGACCGACCGCGGGGTGATCGAAGCCGACAGCCCCAAGCAGGCCCGCGTCCACTTGCGCGCACGCGGCCTGACGCCGCTCAACGTCGATCCGCTGGCGGGCGTCGGCGGCGTGCAGAAGAGCAGCACCGCCGCCTTCGTGCGGCGGCTGTCCACGCAGGAACAGGCGCTGTTCACGCGCCAGCTCGCCAGCCTGATCGTGGCCGGGCTGCCGCTGGACGAAGCGCTGGCGGCGCTGGCCGACCAGGCCGAGCGCAGCTACGTGCACGAACTGCTGGCCGGCATCCGCGCCGACGTGGTCGGCGGCAGTTCGCTCTCGGCGGCGCTGCTGCATCATCCGCGCGATTTTCCGGACATCTACCGCGCGCTGGTCTCCGCCGGCGAGCACTCGGGCCACCTCGGGCTGGTGCTGGAAAAGCTGGCCGACTATATCGAGACGCGCAACACGCTGACCTCCAAGATCCGGCTGGCCTTCACCTATCCCGCCATCGTTACCGTGGTGGCCTTCGCCATCGTGATCTTCCTGCTGTCCTACGTGGTGCCGCAGGTGGTGAGCGTATTCGCCAACACCAAGCAGAAGTTGCCGACACTGACCATCATCATGCTGGCGCTGTCGGATTTCGTGCGCAACTGGTGGTGGGCCGCGCTGGCGTTCATGGTGGCCGTAAGCCTGGGGATACGCAGTCTGCTGCGGCAGCCCGGTGTGCGCCTGGAGTGGCACCGCTGGCTGCTGACCGCGCCGCTGGTCGGCAAGCTGATCCGGGGCTACAACACCGCGCGCTTCGCCAGCACGCTGGCGATTCTCGTGTCGGCCGGCGTGCCCATCCTGCGCAGCTTGCAGGCAGCCGGCGAAACCCTGACCAACGAGGCACTCAAGGCCAACGTGGATGATGCCACCATGCGCGTGCGCGAAGGCGCCTCGCTGGCGCGCGCGCTGGCGGCGCAGAACCAGTTTCCCTCGGTGCTGGTGCATCTGATCCGCTCCGGCGAAGCCACCGGCAACCTGCCGATCATGCTGGAGCGCGCGGCGCAGGGCGAAGGCGCGGAGCTGGAGCGCCGCACGCTGTTCCTCACCAGCCTGCTGGAGCCGCTGCTGATCCTCAGCATGGGCGTGGTGGTGCTGCTGATCGTGCTGGCGGTGCTGATGCCGATTATCGAGATCAATCAGCTGGTGCGGTAGGGCCACGCTTTGCCGCGCAAGCGGGCGAAATGCAAAACGGCGCCTTCGGGCGCCGTTTTGCATTTCTTGTTTCTACTGAGGCTTGGGAGCCGAAGCCACCCGCAAAGGCGTACTTCGGCTTCACCGCCCATAGCCTATTCGGCAGCCTTGGCGGCCTTCTTCGGCACGCGCTTGGCAGGTGCCGCGGCGGCGGCCTTCTTGGCTGCCGGCGCCTTCTTGGCTGCCGGCGCTTTCTTCGCGGGCGCAGCTGCCTTCTTGGCGGGAGCCGCAGACTTCTTGGCTGCTACCTTTTTGGCAGGCGCGGCAGCCTTCTTGGCCCGGGCCGGCGCCTTGGCTTTTGCCTTGGTCTCTGGCACGCTCGCTTCGACGGCTTCAGCCGTTTCCACCTCTTCCACGGCTTCCACCGATTCGACGGCTTCGATCAGCTCGGCAGCTTCGATCGGTTCGAATGCCTCTGGCGCTTCGACAAACTCGACCACCTCGGCGACTTCGATTGCCTCCACGACCGGCGCTACCACCGTCGCGGACGGCGCCACGAAGATCGAGCGGTCGATTGGCCACGGGATCTCGCTCAGCGTGACCTCGGGCTTCGGCGGCCGGCGGCGGCGCGCACCGTTCGTATCGCCGGACTCGACTTCCGTCTGTTCATCTGCCTGCTGCTCATCGCCATCGAGGGCCAGCGCTTCACGCTCCAGGGCATCCATCGGATCGACCACGAAGGTGGCGACAGGCTGGCTCACGGGCGCGGGGGCAGCGAGTTCGGGCAGCGGTGCGGGCTGGACAGGCAGCGCCGGCTGCTGCGCGGGCGCCGGGCGCGATCCGTACTGTTGCTGGGAAGCCAGGCGATCATCGCCTTGACGACCATCGCCGCGACGGTTGTCGTTACGGCGACCGCGCTTTTCGCGCCGCTCGCGATTCTCACCCTGGCGGTTCTCCTCCTGACGGTTCTCGCCCTGGCGGTTCTCGCCCTGGCGGTTCTCGCCCTGACGGTTCTCGCCCTGGCGGTTCTCGCCCTGGCGGTTCTCGCCCTGGCGGTTCTCGCCCTGGCGGTTCTCGCCCTGGCGGTTCTCGCCCTGGCGGTTCTCGCCCTGACGATTCTCGCCTTGACGGTTCTCGCCTTGGCGGTTCTCGCCTTGGCGACCCTCGCCCTGACGGTCTTCACCTTGACGAGCCTCGCCCTCACCCGGCTTCGAACGGCGCTTCAGCCGCACCCACAGCGTCTTGTTGTTGCCGCCGTTGCGAGTCTCGACTTCGAACAGGCCGGTGGCAGCCACCAACTCGGAGAGCTTGCCATAGCCATAGTTGCGCGAATCGAACTCGGGTGCCTGCTTGGCGATATGGTTGCCCATGCCGCCGAGCGTGGCCCAGCCCTCTTCGTCCGACACCGCTTGCGAGGCGCTTTGCAGCAGGCGCACCAGGCGCGAATCCTGGCGCAGCTCACCGCTGTTGCGCTTGCGCGCGGGCGCGGCGGCACCGTCGGATTCCGTATCGGTGTCGGCATCGCTGTCGCTGCGCAGCACGTCGGCAAAAATAAACTTGTCGCAGGCCGTGACGAATGGCTTGGGCGTCTTGCGTTCGCCGAAGCCGTACACGGTGAGCCCCTGCTCGCGGATACGCGAGGCCAGGCGAGTGAAATCGCTGTCGCTGGAAACGATGCAGAAGCCGTCGAAGCGGCCTGTGTACAGCAGGTCCATCGCGTCGATGATCATCGCGCTATCGGTGGCGTTCTTGCCTACCGTGTAGCGGAACTGCTGGATCGGCTGGATGGAGTGCGAGAGCAGGCGCTCCTTCCAGCCGGCCAGGTTGGGCTTGGTCCAGTCGCCGTAGATCCGCTTGACGGCGGCCACGCCATACTTGGCGACTTCGGCCAGCAGGCCTTCGACGATGGCGGGCGCCGCATTGTCGGCGTCGATCAGCACAGCCAGGGTCGCAGTGCCCTGGCGGGAGGAAATAGTCATGTTGGGTCCTGGAGGCCGGTCGGCCTCGGATGGGGCGGGTTGCACCACGGCGTGATCCCTTGAGATATGACGCCCGGCTCGCATCTGCCCGTTTGTTGCGTAAACCTGTTTGCAACGCAGTGTACACGCGAAGCGTGTCCATACGGGAAACCACGCCCCGCGCAGCCGCACTTTTTGCTGCATCGCAAGGTGCCGCGCCCTCCGGCGCGGTGCTACCATGCGCCAAAGAGACACGGCCGTTTTCCGCCTTCACAAGAGGCGGCGCACGGTCGCCCACAACTGAAGTGAGTCGGCGATCCCGACTGCATGCCCCATAGAGGAGCACCTATGAATGCCCCACTGACCCCTCCGGTCAGCGACGCCCTCCGCCGCGCGCTCGAAAACGTTTCCCTCGAAGATAAATACACGCTAGAACGCGGCCGCGTCTATATCAGCGGCACGCAGGCCCTGGTACGCCTGCCGATGTTGCAACGCGAGCGCGACCGCGCCGCCGGCCTGAACACCGCGGGCTTTATCTCCGGCTATCGCGGCTCGCCGCTGGGCGCGCTGGACCAATCGCTGTGGAAGGCCAAGCAGCACCTGGCCGCGCACGACATCGTGTTCCAGGCGGGATTGAACGAGGATCTGGCCGCCACTTCCGTATGGGGCTCGCAGCAGGTCAATATGTACCCGGACGCCAGGTTCGAAGGCGTATTCGGCATGTGGTACGGCAAAGGTCCGGGCGTGGACCGCACCAGCGACGTCTTCAAGCACGCAAACTCCGCCGGCTCCTCGAAGCACGGCGGCGTGCTGGTGCTGGCGGGCGACGACCACGCGGCCAAATCGTCCACGCTGGCGCACCAGTCCGAGCACATCTTCAAGGCTTGCGGCCTGCCGGTGCTCTACCCCTCGAACGTGCAGGAATACCTCGACTACGGCCTGCACGCCTGGGCCATGAGCCGCTACTCCGGCCTGTGGGTGTCGATGAAGTGCGTGACCGACGTGGTGGAATCGTCGGCCTCGGTGGAACTGGATCCGCACCGCGTGGAAATCGTGCTGCCGGAGGATTTCATCCTGCCGCCGGGCGGCCTCAATATCCGCTGGCCCGATCCGCCGCTGGAACAGGAGGCGCGCCTGCTGGACTACAAGTGGTACGCCGGCCTGGCCTATGTACGCGCCAACAAGATCGACCGTATCGAGATCGATTCGCCGCATGCCCGCTTCGGCATCATGACGGGCGGCAAGGCTTATCTCGACACGCGCCAGGCGCTGGCCAACCTGGGCCTGGACGACGAGACCTGCGCGCGCATCGGCATCCGCCTGTATAAGGTGGGCTGCGTGTGGCCGCTGGAAGCGCACGGCGCGCGCGCCTTTGCCGAAGGCCTGCAGGAAATCCTGGTGGTCGAGGAAAAGCGCCAGATCATGGAGTACGCGCTCAAGGAAGAGCTGTACAACTGGCGCGACGATGTGCGGCCCAAGGTTTACGGCAAGTTTGACGAAAAGGACAACGCAGGCGGCGAATGGTCGATCCCGCAGAGCAACTGGCTGCTGCCGGCGCACTATGAACTGTCGCCCGCCATCATCGCGCGCGCCATCGCCACCCGGCTCGAAAAGTTCGAACTGCCGTCGGACGTGCGCGCCCGCATTGCCGCGCGCATCGCGGTGATCGAGGCCAAGGAAAAAGCCATGGCCGTGCCGCGCGTGGCGGCCGAGCGCAAGCCCTGGTTCTGCTCGGGCTGCCCGCACAATACGTCGACCAACGTGCCCGAAGGCTCGCGCGCGCTGGCCGGCATCGGCTGCCATTACATGACGGTGTGGATGGACCGCAGCACCAGCACCTTCAGCCAGATGGGCGGCGAAGGCGTGGCATGGATCGGGCAGGCGCCCTTCGCCGGCGACAAGCATGTGTTCGCCAACCTGGGCGACGGCACCTACTTCCACTCCGGGCTGCTGGCGATCCGCGCGTCGATCGCTGCCAACGTCAACATCACCTACAAGATCCTCTACAACGACGCGGTGGCCATGACCGGCGGCCAGCCCGTCGACGGCAAGCTGTCGGTGCAGGACGTTGCCTTCCAGGTCGCGGCCGAAGGCGCGAAAAAGATCGTCGTCGTCACCGACGAGCCAGAGAAATACAGCGCGGCCATCAAGCTGCCGCAAGGCGTGGAAGTGCATCACCGCGACCAGCTCGACAGGATCCAGCGCGAACTGCGCGAGGTGCCCGGCGCCACCATCCTGATCTACGACCAGACCTGCGCCACCGAGAAGCGGCGCCGCCGCAAGCGCGGCACTTACCCCGATCCGGCAAAGCGCGCCTTCATCAACGACGCGGTCTGCGAAGGCTGTGGCGATTGCTCGGTGAAGTCCAACTGCCTGTCGGTGGAACCGCTGGAAACGGAGCTTGGCACCAAGCGCCAGATCAACCAGTCATCGTGCAACAAGGACTTCTCGTGCGTCAACGGCTTCTGCCCGAGCTTCGTCACGGCGGAAGGCGCGCAGGTGAAGAAGCCCGAGCGCCACGGCGTGTCGATGGACAACCTGCCCGCATTGCCGGAACCCGTGCTGCCTGGGCTTGACCATCCCTTTGGCGTGCTGGTCACGGGCGTAGGCGGCACCGGCGTCGTCACCATCGGCGGCCTGCTGGGCATGGCGGCGCACCTGGAGAACAAGGGCGTGACCGTGCTCGACATGGCGGGCCTGGCGCAGAAAGGCGGTGCGGTGCTGTCGCACGTGCAGATCGCGGCGCATCCCGACCAGCTCCACGCCACCCGCATCGCCATGGGCGAGGCGGACCTGGTGATCGGCTGCGACGCCATCGTCAGCGCCATCGATGACGTCATCTCCAAGACCCAGGTCGGGCGCACGCGTGCCGTCATCAACACCGCGCAGACGCCCACCGCCGAGTTCATCAAGAACCCCAAGTGGCAGTTCCCCGGCCTGTCGGCAGAACAGGATGTGCGCAACGCGGTCGGCGAAGCTTGTGACTTCATCAACGCCAGCGGCCTGGCCGTGGCGCTGATCGGCGACGCCATCTTTACCAACCCGCTGGTGCTGGGCTACGCCTGGCAGAAGGGATGGCTGCCGCTATCGCTGGACGCGCTGGTGCGCGCCATCGAACTCAACGGCACGGCGGTGGAAAAGAACAAGGCGGCATTCGACTGGGGCCGCCACATGGCGCACGACCCTGAGCATGTGCTGTCGCTCACCGGCAAACTGCGCAGCACCGCCGAAGGCGCCGAGGTAGTCAAGCTGCCCACCTCCTCCGGCGCCATGCTGGAAAAGCTGATTGCGTACCGCGCCGAACACCTGACTGCCTATCAGGATGCGGCATACGCGCAGACCTTCCGCGACGCGGTGAACCGTGTGCGCGCAACGGAAAGCGCGCTGGTCGGCAGCGGCAAGCCGTTGCCGGTGACCGAAGCGGCGGCGCGCAATCTTGCCAAGCTGATGGCCTACAAGGACGAGTACGAAGTCGCGCGGCTCTATACCGACCCGGTCTTCCTCGACAAGCTGCGCAACCAGTTCGAAGGCGAGCCCGGCCGCGACTACCAGCTCAATTTCTGGCTGGCGCCACCGCTGATGGCCAAGCGCGATGAGAAGGGGCATCTGGTAAAGCGCCGCTTCGGCCCGTCCACGATGAAGCTCTTCGGCGTGCTCGCCAGGCTGAAAGGCCTGCGCGGCGGCGTGTTCGATGTGTTCGGCAAGACCGCCGAGCGCCGCACCGAACGCGCGCTGATCGGCGAGTATCGTGCCTTGCTGGACGAGCTGACGAGCGGCCTGAGCGCGGCCAACCACGCAACCGCGATCACGCTGGCGAGCCTGCCGGACGACATTCGCGGCTTCGGGCATGTCAAGGACGACAACCTGGCGAAGGTGCGTACGCGCTGGACGGCGCTGCTGGAGCAGTTCCGGCATCCGGAGTCGGCGCAGCAGGTGGCTTGAGTTTCAGGTTGAACGGAGCGCTGCCGCGAGGGGGCGCTTCGGTTGTTGTCGGACCCCACATTTTTTGGAAATGTGGGGTCTTTTTGTTTCCGGCGTGGCTGCTGTCGGAGCCAATACGCGCTTCACACTGCAAGATGGCACTGCACATCTCGTTATGCGAAACTCAGTGTCCTTCGTCCCGCAGCGCCTGAATCGCATTGATCGACTCTTTCGTCCGCTGACGGCCAAACTTGGCCCTTACTGGTGAGCGATGCCCGTATCTTCTGGCATCGGCAGCCCGGTGAACTTCACCCTATGAGTAGGCATGTCGCAACAGGCATGTGGGCATGCAGGAAGAAAATCGACCCCTACCGCGCGACCTGCCTCCCCCATTGCGGGATCATCCAGGAACGTTGCCCGTGCGCTGGTATGAATCCTTGTGGGATTGAATCCCCGGCTGACAAGAAAGTGACGAACTGTCTCGGCACGCGCGCTGACAAGTTGCCTCCCACCTGTATCGCCACCGACCAGATATGCCGCAATGAAGAAATAGTCGTAGTTCGGGTAGTGAACCCGCAGGTCCGCGAGCCAAGTCCCAAGCTTGAGTGCCGCACTGGCATTCAGCGTGTGTACATTCTTCGGGAACTGAAGGTCTACTCCCTTCACGCGTGGACTGCAAGCGAAGGCCACGCTATTCGACAGGCACATCGCCAGCATGGCGCATCCGACCCACCGCCGATACGAACTCGCCGATCCTGGTCTATTTCGGTTGGTCATGATTCCCCCGATCAGCTTGTTTCGCATCAATTGGTTGTGGCCCAGGACAGCACGGATGGGGGCAGCGCGGGTTGATGGATATATACGCCGTACTTGCCAGCCTCCGTGCTTCGGCGTTTGGCGGCGCACCGTATCCATAGTTCTTTATTTCTGTATCAAAGATATCCGAATCCTCAACACCAAAATTCAATAGCAGAGTCTTCAAGTTGCGCAACCGAATCTTCGCCAGATGCACCGATACCCCAACTCGTGGATTCTCCTGAACAGAAATGTAATATTGACCGCTATTTGGGAACGCCAGTCGAGTCTTGCTCCTCCAATCCGCCATCCGATGTATCTCGCCGGCGGAAAGATTAGTGCGACCAGACTCATAAATTGGCTCGTACTCAATATATGGAGGATGGCAGGCGAGGACTGGCGACACAAAGGCAATCAAGGCGAAGGCCACGCTACTCGACAGGTACATCGCCAGCATGGCGCGACCGATCCACCGCCGATACGAACTCGCCGATTCCGGCCAATTTGCTTTGGTCATGATCCCCCCGATCACCTTGTTGCGCATCAATTGGTTGCGGTCCGGGACAGCACGGATGGGGGCAGCGCGGGATGATTGAAATCTCAGCAACATTGGTGAGATGGCGCAGTTCTTGACCTGGCCTCAGGCCGTCGCGAAATCTACGGACAGCTGATTCCTCAATGTCCACCTTGTCGATACCCATATTCGAAAGCGTAGACAACAGGTTCTTTCGCCTCTGCTCCGCCAGCTTGGCTGACACACCTACGCGCGCATTCTGGCGAACATAGACCAGATACTTCCCTCCACTCGGGAGCCACAGCCTAAGTTGTGCCCGCCAATTTGCCAGGCGCAGGACCTCACTTGCCGATAGATCAGATCGACCATTTGAAAACACGGGCTCATAGTCAACATACCCCAAGGTGCACCCTATTGTGGGAAATGAAAATAAAAATACAGTCGCGACGAATAGCTGTTTCACTATGGCCTCCATACCGGCGTCAATCCATCCCAATTTGGAATTTTTGCAACGTAGGCAGCGATGCTATCCGCGTTATTCAGGCAGAACTTATCACGAGCAGCCTGCTTTTGTGCCCACTTGATATTACTCCATGAATCCACCGCATCCATTGCAGATGGAAAATGCGACACCTCATGAATCAAAGTCGTTAGTTTGGAATCATTGGCCGATGGAGTAACATTATTTCAATTAGCCTCATCCGGCATCGTGCAGAAAAGGTGCCCAATAAAAATTGAATACGTCCCGTCCGGCTTGCAGATGGAGGCAGCTGCTGGAATCTCATCACCCTTCGCGCGCGGCACGCACCCAACCCGGGCGAGCGCTTCCTTTGTTTGGCGCTCATAGTTCCTGTCGGTCAGCCCACGCATGATCTCCCGCATCCGGGCCAACCCATCACGCAATGTCTCGCGCGTATCCTCCCTCGCATTGCCAAACCAAAGGCGGACCTTGTCCTGATCCGCCCGATTCCACCGGTCCAGCTCCACCAGTCGATCACCCATCAGGCGCACAGCCTTGTCGCGCAGCCGGTTCATCGTGGAATAGAACTCCGCGTTGCTCATGTTCTGGCAGATCAGCGTGGGATCGTCTTCCGGTGTTGACTGGCGCGCCCCCTCCACCAGCTTGTTCGATGCCTCCACCGGCTCGGCGACAGCGCTATGCGTCGGCATAGGCGTGCGGCCGCCATGGGTCACCTGAATCGTGAAGGTGTTCTGCGAGGCAATGACGAACGGCTTGACGGCACACTTGCAGTTGACGCGAGCGCCTTCCACCAGGACCTGCTTGTCCATCAGGCTAAAGGCCGGATAGCAATCGTTGGTGACAGTGCCACCACTCTTGCACACCGGGCAGGTGGCAAAGTCCCCCTCGACGCCGACCTGCACGCCGTCTTGCGTCATCTCCCCGGTGCCGATCAGCACGCCGTTGTTACTGGTGCGGTCCCCATTGCGAAGCGCACATCGAATATCCATCATTGGAAGTCTCCACGAATCGTGTGTTCTTGCGGTGGCTTCGGCCATCAGCCTGAAGCCGACCGTTCAGGCATTCACCTTGCGGACCGGTTCTCCGAAGAACACCTCGATGGGCACGAAGTGCCATTGCGCGGCTTCGGGGTCGTAAAGGGCTACCTGGTTGATCTGCGCCCCCACGGGGACCGTTCCCGGCATGCGCTGTATGGCCAGCGCCACGGCCTGATGCCGTTGCTGTTCCGTCCAGGTTTCCAGCAGGCAGTGCGAATCCGCGTGCGCGAACAGCCCGGCGTGTTCACGCAGCCGTTCGTACTTGGCAATGCCGTCCTGGTCGATCTCGAGGTCGATGGCATCGCGCCGCGCTTCCGGGATCTCTTCGGTCTGCACCATGCAGACACTGGCGAGCGCCCCTTTGCGCCGGACCACGATCCGGCCATCGCTCGCAGCCCAGCCACAGTGCAGGTTGACATGGAGCTTTCCGCCGCTATCCCGGATCAACGTCCGGGGATCGAAAGCCGCCGCATGCACGACGTGATACGGCTTGCCCGGGCCAGACACGAACGCGGCGTTCAGCAGTGCATCAAAGGGTGAGATATGGACGGCCAGTGCGGAGCCGGCATCGGCGTTGCCCTCCTCCACGAATTCGCAAGCGGCATTGCACCAGTCCGGCTGGCCGTCCCCCGGCGCGTAGTTGACCAGCACGAACAGGGCTGGCCGGGTATGCAGAACGTGCCCGCATGAGCGAAAGGGCGTATTAGGGGGCGTATTGGGTAGCGCCATTTGAGTGCACCTCCTATGAGTGAAATTTGGAGTGCCTCAATCTTTACTCGATACGGCGCGAGCGTTGGTTGGGAAATTTCTGATTTTGCTCGGGGATTGAGCAAAGGCGGGACGACGAAGCGTCCGGCGTGCTTGAATTCAACAAGGCGCGGCATCGCCCTTTAGTGTCGGTGAAGGGATCCTGGATGCCGTCCGAGATGAGCTTTGTAGCGATGGACTGCGTGATGCGGCCAGCTTGACTGAAAGCAAGCCAAGCGATGTCGTAGAGCAGATAGCACTACTGGAGGCGCATGAAACCAGAATTCAGCCTGTTGCAGATGAGAGATGTTTGGATTGATGCCTACAAATATGGCGACATCGATCAGCTGGATTTCGTGCAGAGCGCCCATTTCTTTGTGAAGCGAGGCGAGACGATCCTGACCAAGCAGCAACAACTTGGACACATACGTACACGCTTGGCTGCAAACGCATGGCGCGCTGACGAATTGAACGCTCATGATGAAACAAAAGACGTGATGGAGCACGCCGAGTGGGCAACGATCTCCGGCACCGGTTCAATGAGGCAGAACGGGAGGGTGCTCTCCCGATTCCGGTTTCTGGAACTCTGGCTGGTCAGTGACGGGCGATGGCAGGTCGCCGCATTGTGTTATGAGGATGCCGGCAACCGTGAGGCATCGAGCTAGCCTTGTTTCTCCACGCCGAACGCATGCCGCTATACGACTCGGCGCGGGAAACACCTGCGTCAGCGTCTGCTAGCCGCCAGGCACGCCATGCGCGATGGAAGGGGTAGAGACATTGCTGACGCTGCAATATCAGCGGTCCCGATACTTCAACGCGAACAGCGTCATCCCCCAGAACGGCACCCACCAGGCCAGATCGCTGCACAGCACGAACAAGCCGCTGCGCCATTCGAAGACGCCAGTCAGCGCTCCGTGCAGGAAGCCCAGCGGCCCCAGCGTCTTGCCCACCAGGCCCACCACCACCAGCGGCCAGTAGCGCAGCATGTCCTGCGCCGCGATCCAGTAGCCCAGCGCGTAGACGCCCACCATCATGCCGATGCAGCGGATCATGGCGTCAGGCGTGACGGGCATGCCCAGCCAGTCGAAGATCTGCGACGGCCACAGGCTCAGCGCAATCGCATAGAGCAGGTTATAGAACGCGGCCAGCCGCAATACCGCGGGCATCCACGCTGGTATGCGGGGCAGGCTGACGGACGCATTGCGCCCGATGGTCGGATCGGACTTCATTCCACATTCTCCGGGTGAGTATCAGGTTCAGGTTCGCGGATGGCGAGCACGCCGTCGTAGCGCAGCAGGTAGCCCAGGCGTGGCGCCCATATGCGCACGTCGCAGCGATAGCGGTCCGCATCCAGTGCGCGTTCGCTGGCCAGCACGTGCAGCCACGGCACGGTCAGGCCGAACAGGCTGACGCCGCGGCTGGCCTGCCGCAGGCGCCCGGCGCCATCGACACGCGTTGCCAGCACGATGGCCAGCGGCCCCAGGCGTTCGGTCACTTGCCCGGCCCGCGCGTGCCGCATGCGGCTCGCCACGATGTGCCCGCCGATGCGGCGGTGCCAGCGCTCGCCGGCGGGCTCTGGCGAGATGGTCACAAGGCAAGCCGCCGCCGCCGCGGGCCGGGGCAGCGCCGACAGCCGCATCAGCGCCCGCAGCCAGCCCCGCGCACTCCAGCGCACGCTCAGCGTGCCGCGCAAGTGCACGCCCTCGGCACGATGCACGCGCCGCAGCACCGGCGGCAGGCTGGCAAGGGCGGTCCCCAGCATGGTCCCGTACAGGCTTTGCGGGCCACCGTCCGTGGCATGCGCGGCGAGCGTGTTCATCCACGTGCCCGCCCGTTGCCGAGCAGGTCCTCCAGCGCCAGTTGCAGGGTCGGGAAGCGGAAGGCATAGCCTTCCTGCTGCAGTCGCGCCGGCGCCGCGCGCAGCCCGTCGAGCAGCAGCGTGGCCTGCTCCCCCAGCGCAAGACGCATGGGCCAGGCCGGCGTCGGCATCCAGGCCGGGCGGCGCAGCACAGCGGCGGCGCGGCGGACCAGGCCGGCCTGCGTGGGAGTCTCGGGCGCTACCAGGTTGTAGGTGGCGACGGCGCCTTCGCTTACCGGCGCCGCTCCACGGCACAGCCACGCGATCACGCCAAGCACGTCGTCGATGTGGACCCAGCTCTGCGCCTGGCGGCCGCTGCCCATCGGGCCGCCGAAGCCCAGCCGCACCGGCATCATCATGGCCGGCAGCGCGCCCTGGTGGCCGTAGACCACACCCAGGCGCAGGATGGCCAGCGGAATGCCGAGCCCGGCCACGGCGCGCGCCGCCAGCTCCCATTCCCGGCACAGTTGCGAGGCGAAGATATCCTGCGGCGCGCTGGCTTCGGTACGATCGCGCAAATCGTCGTCGGCCTGGATGCCGTAGTAGCCCACCGCCGAACCGTTGATCAGCAGACGCGGCCGGTGCGTGGCCGACGCTAGCCAGGCAGTCAGCGCGCGCGTGGTGCCCACGCGGCTCTCCACCAGGCTGCGCTTGCGCGCGGCACTCCAGCGCGAGCCCAGGATAGGTGCGCCGGCGAGGTTCACCACGACATCGAAGCGCGTGGCAGGATCGAGTTCCGCGAGGGCACCGACGCACGCCGCGCGGCCATCGAACAGCTGCGATGCCACGCGCGGGTTGCGCGCCCAGATCGTGACGCGGTGCCCGTCCGCCAGCAGTGCCCGCACCAGCGCCTGGCCAATGAAACCGGTGCCGCCGGTCAGCAGGAAGGATTGCGCGCGCCGCGCCGTATCGGCCCCGGCAAAATCGAACGCCGGCACCGTGCCGGCACGGTCGGCAAGTGCGCGGCTCGCCAGTGCATCGCGCACCCCGGACGCCGCCACGCCCAGCGCAAACACGCTCAGCCCCCAGCTTTGCCAGCCTTGCGGATTGAGATGCAGGCCGGTCGGTAAGTGCCACCACGCTTGCGAATGCCACGCCAGCAGGCCGAAGATCACGCCACCGTTGATGGCCAGCACGGTATGCGTCACCCGCTCGCTCGGCGGCAGGCTGCGGGTCTGGTCCTCCACCACGAAGTCGCGCAGCGTCAGCAGGATCTCGATGGCGATGATGGCCCACAGGGGAACCAGCCATGCGCCACCCCACGCAAACCACGCCAGGCCGGCGAACAGCACGCCGTACAGCACCGCCCGGATCGCATGCAGGCGCAGCTCCGGCGCGGCGTTGTGCTGCTGCGGCAGTGCGCAGCGCAGCTCGTGGTGCCAGACGGTGTCGAAGGCGCCCATCAATCCCTGCACGATCAGCAGGTTGAGGATGACGGTATGGAGCGTGTCGCTGGCCGGGTCCATCTCAAGCATCCTTAATTACAATAATTTCTGTTAAAAGAGAAATATCAAGTCAAAAAAACGGCCGCCATGGCGGCCGGCTCTTCATGCCTGTGCTATTTGCCAGCTTCGCGGGCGCGCTGGTCGCCACGCACCAGCTTCTGGATGCGCGCGCCCAGTTTCATTACCTTGACCAGTGTGTCGGGCGAGAGCCGCAGCATCTCGTCGCCCCAGCTGCCCAGCGTTTCCATCAGCTGCAGCGTGGCGATGATGCGCTTCTGCACTTCCTTGCTCTCCCTGGCGAAGGCGGGATTGTTCACGCATTCGTGCAAGGCATCGATGGTGGGATCGAACTCGCGCTGCTTGCGCTCGCGCACCACGGTGCGGAACAGGTCCCACACGTCGGTGACGGTCTCGAAGTGATCGCGCCGGTCGCCCATCATGTGCACGGTGCGGATCAGCTTCCAGTTCTGCAGCTCTTTCAGGCTGTTGCTGACGTTGGAGCGCGCGACGTTCAGCGTGTCGGCGATTTCCTCGGCCGGCAGCGGATGCTCGGCAAGGAATAGCAGGGCGTGAATCTGCGCGACGGTGCGATTGACGCCCCACTTCGAGCCCATTTCGCCCCAGTGCAGGACGAATCGTTGTGCGACCGGTTGAAGTTCCATGCCTGACAGTTTATCCGTTCGGAAATTTCCGTCAAGACAGAAATCCAATTTCAGGCAAGCAGGCTCAGGCCGGCCGCGCCAGCGTGCTTTCGTTTTCCTTCACGTACATCGAGTTGCGCGGACGCGCGAACACCCGCCGCACCATCGGCTCGAAGAAGGACAGCGGCAGCGTGTCGTAGTCCCGCATGAAAGCCGCGCCGTCGTACTTGGCGCAGAACTCGGCGGTGCGTTCGAACAGTTCGGGCTGGCTGCGGAATTGCTCGCGCAGGTTGCGGTCGAGACCGAGGTGGTGAAAGAAGTAGTAGCCCTGGAACACGCCGTGCTTCTCGACCATCCAGAGGTTTTCCGGGCTGACGAAAGGCTTGAGGATGGCGGCGGCGATGTCGGGATGGTTGAACGTGCCAAGCGTATCGCCGATATCGTGCAACAGCGCGCACACCACGTACTCTTCGTCGCGCCCGTCGCGGTGGGCCAGCGTGGCGGTCTGCAGGCAGTGGGTCAGGCGGTCGATGGGGAAGCCGCCGTAATCGCCGTCGAGCAGCTTGAGGTGATCGAGCACGCGGTCGGCCAGCGCCTGCGCGAACGGCATGAACTCCGCGGATATCGCGGCCCAGTCCTCGCGCGTGCCTTGCTCCATGTGGCTGAAGGTGGCACGGGCGTGCGCAGTCGTTTCGCTCATTGTGGGGTCTCCGTGCAGGGTGATCCTGCTTGTTTTGATGGTGATGAGCAACGATTCTGGCACAGGTTTCGCGGCTACACTGTCAAGGACTTAACAATGCAGCCGTGTGCCGCGGCGCATCAATCCGCATGCAGATCCGCCCTTACCTGGCTGCCGACGAAGCCGCCATCATCGACCTGTGGCAAACCTGCGGCCTGACCCGGCCGTGGAACGACCCGAAGAAAGACATCGCCCGCAAGCTGACTGAACAGCCGGAGCTGTTCCTGGTCGGGGAAGTGGATGGCCAGCCGGTGGCATCGGCCATGGTCGGCTTCGACGGCCATCGCGGCTGGGTCTACTACCTTGCCGTGCATCCCGACTACCAGCGCCGCGATCATGGCCGCCGCCTGATGGCGCATGCGGAGCAATTGCTGATCGAGCGCGGCTGCCCCAAGATCAACCTGCTGGTACGCACGGGCAACAGCAGGGTCATCGACTTCTACCGCAGCCTCGGGTACGCGCAGGATGACGCCGTCAGCCTGGGCAAGCGGCTGATTCCGGATATCTGAGCGAGGTCAAACGCCATGTTCCACATCCTCGGCATCGATCACCTGGTCCTGCGCACCGGCAATGTGACGGCGCTGATGCGCTTCTACGTGGACGTGCTTGGCTGCAGCCTGGAACGCGTGCAGCCGGACTTCGGCCTGATCCAGTTGCGCGCCGGCGGCGGCCTGATCGACCTGGTCGCGCTGGAGGGCCCGCTCGGCCGCGCGGGCGGCGCCGGCCCCGGCAAGGAAGGCCGGAACCTGGACCACTTCTGCCTGCGCCTCGATCCCTTCGACGCGGATGCGCTTGGCACCCACCTGCGCGCGCACGGGGTGGAGCCGGGGCCGGTGGAGATGCGTTTCGGCGCCGAGGGCAAAGGCCCGTCGATCTACGTGCAGGATCCCGATGGCAATGTCGTGGAGCTGAAAGGACCGCCCGCAAACATGTGACGCAACGTGGGCATTCCGCCCGGATGCCCGCTACAATTCCCGCTTGGCCCTCGCCGCCACTCGCGCCATCCGTCCCCCTCCACGGCGGTCCCCGGCGCGGCGGCAACGACCGCGTCCAGGCGCGCAATGACAAGACACGAAGCTTCTCCCGGCAGGCCCCCTATCTCGCCACGTCAGCTGGTCTGGACCCTCGGCATCACCGAGACCATTTCCTGGGGCACGCTTTTTTTCGCCTTCACCGTCTTTATCGCCCCGATGAGCGCGACACTGGGCTACTCCAAACCCTTCCTCGCCGGCGGCTATTCGCTGGGCCTGCTGGTCTGGGCCATGTGCTCGTTTGCCGTGGGCCGGCTGCTTGACCGCGTGCAGGCGCGCATCGTGATGTGCGCGGGATCGGTGCTGGCGGGCTGCGGTTTGCTGCTGTGGGCGTGGAGCCCGAACCAGGCGGCCTTCCTGCTGATGTGGATACCGCTCGGGCTGGCCATGGCGACCACCCTGTACGAGCCCGCCTTCGTGGTGCTGCGCCAGGCCTTTGGCGACGGCTACCAGAAGTCCATCGTCACCGTGACGCTGATGGCCGGCTTTGCCAGCACCATCTTCGTGCCGCTGGCGCAATGGCTGGTGCTGCACCTGGGCTGGCGCGAGACGCTGCTGTGCTTCGCCGGGCTCAACCTGCTGGTCTGCGCGCCCTTGCATGCGCGCCTGCGCTACGTGGCGCATGCCTCCTATGCCGCCGCCCCGGCGCCGGCTCCGCTGGAGAACTCGGCGCAGCCCGGTATTGCGCGCATGGCCTTGCGCCAGCCGGTGTTCTGGGCCGTGGTGCTGGCCTTCACCGCGCTGTCGGTGATCGCTTCGCTGCTTGGCGCCCACCTGATCCCGATGCTGACCGAAAAGGGCCTGCCGCTGGGCGAACAACTGGTGGTGGCGGCACTGATCGGACCAGCCCAGGTAGTCGGCCGCCTGGTGATGATGCGCTTCCCGGTGCGCCACCCGCTGCGGCTGTCGCTGCCGGTGTACGTGGTAATGAGCGTGGGGCTGCTGTGCTTTGCCCTCGGCTACGGCAAGTGGCTGATGCTGGCCGCCGTGCTCTACGGCTGCGCCAACGGCGTCAACACCATGCTGCGCGCCATGGCCATGCCGGAACTGATCTCGCGCCACCATTACGCCACGCTCAACGGGCTGATGATGACGCCGGTGCTGCTGATGCAGGCCGCCGCCCCCTGGCTGGGCGCATTGCTGTGGAGCGCCGCGGGCGGCTACTGGCTGATGCTGTGGGTGATGGTGGCGCTGGCGCTGATGGCGCTGGCTGCCTTCGGGTTCGCGCTACACCGGCGCGGCCTGCTGCGTACATCCAGCCACCCAGCGGCGGCCTAGGGACGCAGCGGCGGGCAAAGGGGCCTGGACGGTACGGTCGTGCGCCCGACGCACCGATATGCGACGATGCGGGGCTCGACTACCCTGCAGCGCCCGCCAGGGCACCTCGGCGCCACCGCGCGTGGCCGGAGATGCCCGCCGCATCCATGCCCGATTCCACTTCCAGCAATCTGACCCGGCCGCCTTCGCCCCCCTCCGCCGCTCCGGCCATTGCCCCGGTCGGCGCGCGCCGCGTGGAGCACGCCGCGCGCGCCACCATGGCGCTGTTTTTCGTCAACGGCGCCACCTTCGCCACCTGGGGCGTGCACATCCCCACCATCAAGGCCCGCTTCGGACTGTCGGATGCCGTGCTGTCCCTGGCCATGCTGGCGGTGGCCGCGGGCGCCATCGCTGCGATGGGGCCGGTGGGGCGGTGGGTGGCGCGCGTGGGCAGCGCCAGCGCCTGCCGGCGCAGCGGCCTGGTCTATGCGATCGCCACCGCCGCCATTCTCGCCATGCCGCAATTTGCCTTGCTGATCCCGGCGCTGATTGCCTTCGGCATGGCCAACGCGGCCTTCGACGTGGGCATGAACGCGCAGGCCGCCACGGTGGAGGCCAGCCGCGCGCGGCCCGTCATGTCGGCGCTGCACGGCATGTTCAGCCTGGGCGGTATGGCAGGCGCGGCCGTTGGCGGCGTACTGCTGAGCCTGGGCGTGCCGCCGCTGGCGCACGTCATCGGCATGGCGGCGCTGACGGCGGCGGTTACCGCCGGCGTGGCACCGTGGCTGCTGGACGACCATCCGGTACCGTCGCCCTCCGCGCACCACCGCGCGCATGCGGTGCGCGCGCTCTGGCTGCTGGGCCTGATGGCCTTCCTGGGGCTGGTTGGCGAAGGGGCGATGTACGACTGGTCCAGCGTCTTTATGCGTGAAGTGGCACAGGCGCCCGACGCCTGGACCAGCGCCGGCTATGCCGCCTTTTCCGGCGGCATGGCTTGCGGCCGCTTTGGCGGCGACCGCCTGCGCGCGCGCTGGTCGGACGCGCGCACGCTCGCAGGCAGTGCCTGGGTGGCGTTCGTGGGCATCATGCTGGCGCTGCTGTGGCCCGTGCCGGTGGCGACCCTGACCGGCTTTGCGCTGATGGGCCTGGGCGCGGCCAACATGGTGCCGATCTTCTTCGTGGCCGCGTCGCGGCTGCCGGGCGTGGCGCCGGCCGAGGCGATCGCGCGCGTGGCACGCTTTGCGTATATCGGCTTGCTGCTGGGGCCGGTGATGATCGGCGGCGTGGCCCACGCGAGCAGCCTGCAATATGGGCTGGGCGTGGTCGCCCTCACCATGGGCTGGATCGCCCTGGCGGGCGCCCGGCTGGCGCGCCCTTACCTGTCCGCCCGCAAAGGGTAGCAGCGCCCTGCGGGCTCAGGCCGTCGCGCTGGTCAAAGCGCTCTGTTCCGTGCCCACGCCCTCGAACATGAAGGTATCCATCGCCAGCACGCCGTAGGTCACATCGTCGGCCACCCGTGCTACACCCGCCGGCAGCGTCTTCTGCGCCGGCAAGCCGTCATGCGGCCCCAGCGCCGCGCCCAGCGCTACGAAGAACGGCAGCAAGTGCTCGTCGGTGGGATGCGCGCGGCGGGCGTACGGCGCCTGCGCGCGATAGTCGGCAATGCGCGTGGTGTCGCCGCTGGCGAGCGCCTCGTCCAGTGCCTCGATCATCCAGCCGCGGAAAGACTCCACATAGGGCTCGACGGGCGAGCCGTGCTGCTCGCGCCGGCCCCCGATGCCGAAGACTTCCTGCAGGTTGTGGGTAAAGCTGCCCGAGCCCAGCACCAGCACACCTTCGTCGCGCAGGGGCGCAAGCGCACGCCCGATCCCGATCTGGGCCGCCGGCGGGAGATACGGATTCAATGCCAGTTGCACCACGGGGACGTCGGCGTCCGGGAAGAAGTGCCGCATCGGCATCCACGCGCCATGGTCCAGCGGCCGCTCGTCGTCCTGCAGCACCACCGCCGCGCCGGGAACGTGCGCGGCCTCCACCAGCGCCTTGACGCGGTCGGCCAGCGCCGGGGAGCCAGGTGCGTCGTAGCGCAGTTCATAGAGCGCGCGCGGGAAGCCGCCGAAATCGTGCCAGGCCTCCTGCCGCTGCCGGGTGCCGACCACCAGCGTGCTGTAGATCCAGTGCGCCGAGACGATCAGCACCGCGCGCGGCTTGCGCTGGCGCAGCACTTCGCCGAGGGCGTCGAACGCGGCGCCGCTGCGGCCCGGCTCGAGCGCGAGCATGGGGGAACCGTGTGAGATGTAGATGGCGGGGAGCATGATGTCGGCTCTCAATTCCTTTGGATAACGGTATTGAGTGTGACAAAACTTGCCGCCGCTGGCGGTAGGCGTTTGCGGATACCTCCATCAAAAAACTTGAAGCGAATTCGCTGCACCGCACCCGCCCGCCGCATTGCACCGCAACCCTGCCGCCGCCGGGTGTGGGGTGGCCCACACAACGCTTTAAAGATTCAGACACACTGTTGGCAATCGGCTTATGATTCCAACACGAGGTGCTGTCCCGCTGCGCGATGCGAGTCGTTATCCGCGCGAGCCGGGGCCAAACCCCGCAACAAATGGATACGACGCGCCACGAAGCGCGTCAGGCTGGAGAACACCGTGGTCAAGCGCACAGCCCACAGGCCCTGGCTGCCCCATGCAAACTGGTGGCAGCCAGGCGTGTATGCAAGTGGACCGGCTGTGCTCCTCTGGATCGCAGCCCGCCTGCCCGCCCCCTGGCTGGCCGACCTGTTCAATGCACCAGGCGCGGCCGTGCTGCTCAACCATTGCGGCGATACGGTTTTCGTGGCTGGCTGGATAGCCAGTGCGCTGTGGCTCTGGCTCACGCGAAACCGTCCGGAACCAGACGCCGCGCAACAGCAACCCAATGTGGACAGGCCAGCCAAAGCCGGCAGGCCACCGCGGCGGCACGTCGGCTAGCGCCCCCTTCCCGCCGCCACGCGACGCTGGCCTTTGACGCGGTCCGCGCTTCGGTACCTTAGTTCTCCACGGCCCGTTCCACCACTGCCGCGTCCGGCGCCCATGCCGCCGGCACGTCGCCCGCGCGCAGCCCGGGCGCCCAGGCAATCGTCTCGTAGTCGGCCAGGCCTTCCCGATGGAAGGGGTCTTCGGCCAGCCAGCCCGCCACCTCCTCGCGGCTTGTCCCGCGTGCCAGGATGGCGCCGCCCACGCGCGGCTCCTGCCGGCCCGAGAGCAGGAAATGGCCGGCAGCATAGTGGCGGTGAAGGAAGTCGCGGTGTGCCGCCAGGTGCCGGTCGAGTTCTTCCAGGGGCGCGCGGTAGCGCAACAAGATCAGGTACAGCATGGAACGCTCCAAAGGTTGTCCAATCCCGGCCGGGCTTGGCGATGGCAATGCGGCGCCGTTCATGGCAGCAGCAACAGGGAGCCGGAAGTCTCGCCGGCTTCGAGCCGGCGATGCGCCTCGGCGGCCTCGGCCAGTGGCAGGCGCGCGCCGATCTCCACTTTCAGGCCGGCCTCCAGCCTTGCGAGCGTGGCCTGGGCGCCTTCGCGGTAGCGCGCGAGATCGGCCATGAAGCGGAACACGCCCGGCCGGGACAGCGCAATCGACCTGGCCGGCCCCAGCGCTGCCAGGTCGAGCGGCCCGCTGTCGCCGCCCACCTGACCGATGCTGGCCACCATGCCATATGGCCTTACCGCTGCCAGGGTGCGCGCCAGTGTGTCGGCGCCGATGCCATCGATGGCGAAGTCCACCCCGTCGCCGCCACCGAATTCGCGCGCGGCAGCAACGAAATCCGCCTCACGATAACGCACCGCGCGCTCCAGGCCGTGCGCCAGCGCCAGCGCCGCCTTGGCCTCGCTGCCAACGGTGCCGATCACGCGCGCGCCCAGCGCACGCGCCCACTGCACCAGCACCAGGCCCAGACCACCCGCCGCCGCGTGCACCAGCACGCTGTCGCCAGCGCGCAGCGGGCGCACCCGGCCATAGAGCATGTGCGCCGTCATACCGCGCAGCAGGGCGCCCGCGGCGGCCTCGTCCGGCACGCTCTCGGGCAGCGCCACGGCGCGCTCGGCCGGCAAGTTGCGCACGCGGGCATAGGCGCCCGCCGGAGGGCCGGCATAGGCCACTCGCTGCCCTTCCGACAGGCCGCTGACGCCAGGCCCCACCGACTCCACGATGCCCGCGCCCTCCACGCCCAGCGTGGCAGGGAGAGCCGGCAAGGGATAGAGGCCGGTGCGATGGTAGACATCGACGAAGTTCACCCCGATGGCGGTGTGGATCAGCCGGATTTCGCCCGGGCCGGGCGCAGGGACGGGTACGGTTTCCAGGCGCAATGCTTCGCGCCCACCGGGGGCATGCAGGCGCACTTGAAGTGAAGGGATGGCAGTCATGGCGGACTCCGCGAGATGGCGTATCGAATCGTTGAACGTGCAGGTAGCGTCGAAAAGTCGACTCGCATCACGATAGCCCGGTGCAAAATAGATCGGAACTCCCAAATCGTTCGCGTTTATTGTGCAAATTTCGACAGAACAAGGTGGCCTTCCCCTGGACTGGGACGACGTGCGGTACTTCCTCGCACTGGCCCGCCAGCGCAGCCTGTCCGGCGCGGCCAGAGTGCTTCACGTGGAACACTCCACGGTAGCGCGACGCGTGCAGGGCCTTGAAACCAGGCTGGGCGTGCGGTTGTTCGACCGGCTGCCGCGCAGCTGGCCGCTGACCGCCGAAGGCGAGGCCTTGCTCGCCCACGCGAGCCGGATGGAGGAAGAGGCGCTTGCCTTTGGCCGGGCCGCGCTGGGCGCCAGCACGCTGGAGGGCACTGTCAGGCTATCGGTACCCCCCGTTTTCGGGAGCCATTTCCTGGTCCCCCGCCTGGCCGCGCTGCGCCCGCAGTGGCAAGGGATCGTGCTCGACCTGACGGGCGAAGCGCGCGCCGCCGATCTCCATCGCGGCGAGGCTGACCTGGCCGTGCGGCTGTCGCGGCCCCAGCAGCCGGGGCTGGCGGCGCGCAAGCTGGGCGAAATGGGCTACGGCCTTTATGGCGGCCACGGCTGGGTCGGGCTGCCCCAGGATGCCTGGGTCTTCCTCGGCTACGGCGAATCCTTGCGCGAGGTACCGCAGCAGCGCTGGCTGGAGCGCCTGGCCGGCGAGCGGCCCTTCGTGATGCACGCCAACGATCTCGCCACCCTGCACCAAGGCTGCCGCGCAGGGCTGGGCCTGGCCGTACTGCCGCATTTCCTGGCGCGCGACGACCCTGCCCTGTTCGGCATGATGCCGCCGGATGCGGCCCTGCGGCGTGATATCTGGCTGGCGGTACACCCTGACGTGCGACGCTCGCCGCGCGTGCGGGCCGTGGCCGAGGCGCTGGCCAAGGCGGTACAGGAAGCGTCCGGCAGCCTGATCTGACCGCTTCCCGGAACAAGGCGGTGCATCCGCCGCCACCCGCAGGGGCGCGGCACAGGCTGGACACAAAGAGCACCGGCGCGCTGGTTAATTAAAGAATCGCTTACTATTCTGCCTTTCAGGGCACACGCGCCGTCCCGGGCCAAGCCCTCCGCCGATTTCTCATTGCATCAAACGGATCATGCAAGCCACCGCCGCAACACCTCAAGTTCACGAAATATCCAGATCCCAGCGACGAAAGGCGATTCTTGCCGCCACCATCGGCAATGGCCTCGAATGGTTCGACTTCACCGTCTACAGCTTTTTCGCGCTGATCATTGCCAAGTTGTTCTTCCCCACCGGCAATGACCTCACTTCCTTCTTGCTGACCGTCGCCACCTTCGGCGTGGGCTTCTTCATGCGCCCGGTCGGCGCCATCGTGCTAGGCGTCTATGCCGACCGCGTGGGCCGCAAGGCGGCACTGACCCTGACCATCCTGATGATGGCGTTCGGTACGGCCATCATCGGCCTGGCGCCCACCTATTCGTCGATCGGCCTGTGGGCGCCCGCGCTGATCGTGCTGGCCCGCCTGATCCAGGGCTTCTCGGCCGGCGGCGAGGTTGGCGGCGCCACCGCCTTCCTGATCGAGCACGCGCCCGACGAGGAGCGCGGCGTCTACGCCAGCTGGCAGCAGGCCAGCCAGGGCATTTCCTTCATGCTGGGCGCGGCCATGGGCGCGCTGGTGATCAATGGCCTGGAGCCGGAGCAGATCGATGCCTGGGGCTGGCGCATCCCGTTCCTGTTCGGCCTGCTGATCGGCCCGGTCGGCATGTATATCCGCTCGCACCTGGAAGAGCCGCCCGCCTTCGAGGCGCGCCGCGCGGAGCGCAAGGCCAGCAACATCAAGTTCTCCCCGCTGACGCAGGTGCTGCGCGACCATCCGCGCGAAGTGCTGGCCGGCCTGGGCGTGACCATCCTGTGGACGGTGTGCACCTATGTGCTGGTGTTCTACATGCCGTCCTACGCCAAGCAGCAGCTCGGCCTTCCGCTGGGCGCGACCTTCCAGTCGACCGCCCTGTGCGGCGCCATCATCCTGGTGCTGTGCCCGCTGATGGGCATGCTGTCCGACCGCCTGGGCCGCAAGCGCATGCTGGGTACCGTGGCACTGGTCATCGGCGTGCTGGCCTATCCGCTGTTCCACTGGCTCAACGTCTCGCCGACCACCCAGACCCTGCTGATGGTCCAGGTGATCCTCGGCATCCTGCTGGCGGCCTTCACCGGCCCGGCGCCGGCGGTGCTGGCAGAGCAGTTCCCGACCGAGGTCCGCTCGACCGGCCTGTCGCTCGCCTACAACTTCGCCGTGACCATCTTCGGCGGCTTTGCCCCGCTGATCGTGACCTGGCTGATCGCATCGACCGGCAGCAAGCTGGCGCCCGCGTACTACGTGATCGCCGCTGCCGTGGTGAGCTTTGTCGCGCTGCTGTTCATGCACGACCGTACCGGCAAGCCCTTGCAGTAACCGGTCCCGCCGGCGGATTTGCTCCGGCCGGCGACGACGAAATGAAGAAGGCCAACCACCCGGTTGGCCTTTTTCTTTGTGCGTGCACGGGCGTTCAGGACGCCGGCGGATCTCGCTCCGGCGGCGGCGCGGCCGGCTCGCCCAGCGTTCGCAACAAGCGCCAGGCCATTGCGCCCAATACGCCCACGGCCAGCAGTAGCGCGCCCCACAAGACAAGGCGCCGGTTGCGCTGGGCGTCGGCGGGCGCCGCGGCGGACCGCGGCGACGCGTTCATGCCGGCAATCCGCGCCTTGGCGATGACCGGTGCCGGACCGGCCAGCAACTCGGCACGCGCGACCGGCCCGGGTTCCCGCGGCTGCGCCGCGGGTTCGCCCACCGCCAGCGAAAACGGCGCCGCGCCACGCGCGACAAACGTCACCACGGCGGGACGCCATCCCAGCGCCAGCAGCGGCATGCCGCTGCCAAGGCCGCCGGCGCGCGCATCCACGCTCAGGCGCCACAGACGATCGGCATTGCGCTCGATCGCCAGCGGCGCGCTCTCCTGCTCCCCACCGCCCGCACCGGCGAGCCGGTAGAGCTGCCCGCTGCTCACCATGCGCCAGGCCGACTCCGGGTCAGGGCGCGACCACAGCGTCGCCCGCACCACCGTATTGGGCTGCGGCAGGCGAATGCGCACCCGCTCGGCGGGGAAGCGCCCGCCGGTGTCGAACACGTAGTCGCCGCCAGCCTGGGCCTGCGTGGCGGCGATGTCCTCGCGCCATTGCAGCGCCAGCGGCGGCGGCGTGCCCGCCGCCACGATCTCCACCTGCACGCGCGCCGGCGCCGGCGGCACGCCCTGCCACTGCAAGCGCAGGTAGCGCGCCCGCAAGCGCCCCAGCGCGACCCGGTCCTGGCTGAGCACGCTGCCCGCGCGGCTGACCCGCAGCAATTGCGCGCTGCCCACGGCGTGCCAGTGCTGCAGGTCGTCGCTGCTGGCGACGTCCACCGCGCCCTGGTATTCGCCGTCCGGCAGCCCGATCACCACCGCGGCGGCATCCTCGCGCAGCTTGCTCAGGTCCAGCAGCCATGCCCCTGCGCTGGCGGCGGCCGGTTGCGGACTGGCCGCCCGCAGCGCGCCGTCGGTGCCGATCACCACGCCCATGGGCGCGGCCTGGCGCTGCGCCAGCGCCGGCAGCGCGAACCAGGGCACGTCACTCAGCGTACGCGCCTCGGCCGCCGGCTCGGGCGGCAAGTCCAGCGCATAAGGCAGCAATTCGCCGGCGCCGTTGCGCACCCGCAGGTCGGCCAGCCCCGGCCGCGCGCTATGGGCGTAGACATCGGCGTCCAGGGTCACGGCGTAGTAGGCCGCCACGCCCTCGGTGGCCAGCGTGAAGCGCTCGGCCCGGGCCAGTGGTGACAGCAGCAGCGCCCCCAGCAGAAGCGGTAGAGCCGCCAGGTCGCGCGCGCCAGCCTTTGGGAAAACCGGCATCAAATAACCTCCTTGGCCTTCGGCGGCAAGGGCGAGAAGTAACCGATCAGCAACAGCAGCACGCCCACGCCGATAAACGAGATGATCCGCTCGATACCCTTGACGAAGGACAGGTCGAACAGGAACAGCTTGACCACGGTCAGGCCCAGCAGCGCGCCGCCGATAAACCACAGCGCGCGCGTGCCGCGCCGGGTAGCCACCACCATGGCAATCAGCGCCAGCACGGTCCAGAACACCGACAGCGAAGCCTGCACCAGCGTCGAGCCGCCCAGGTCCTGCAGCGTGTACGGCACGCCGGTCCAGTGATGGAGCGTGCGCAGCAGCATCGCGTTGCACCACAGGAACACGGTGGCGGACGCGGCATACTCGAGCGCGCGCGGCCGCGTTGCCAGGCCCAGCGCGGCAAGCCGGTGTTGCCACAGCCCCACCGCCAGCATGGCCAGCAACTGGGCGACGTCGAGCGGGTTGAGCAGCGGCAGGTAGAACAACGGCGCGGCGTCGCCATCGCTGGCCACGCTGGCGAGGCTCCACAGCCACAGCAGCGCCGCCAGCGGCAGCGCGCCCCACAGCAGGTAGGCCCGCGCGAAGCGCGCCACCGGCCAGCGCAGGCGCCAGCCCCAGGCCGAGAGCAGCGCCAGCAGCCCGCCATAGCCATAGGCCCAGGCGCTCCAGCTCCACGCGCCCTCCGGCACGTAGGCGCGCAGCCGCCAGTAGGCTTCGGTGGAAAGCAGCACGCACAGCGTCCAGAACAGCAGCGCATGCATGGGCGCCAGCGCGGCATCGCGTTCATCGCCCTGCTGCCGCCACAGCAACAGCAAGGCCGCGCCAAAGACCAGCAGCCAGGCCAGCGCGCCGATGCCGTGCAGGGGCGACGCCGACCAGATCGCGCAACTGAGCGCGCCCAGGATAGCCAGCACCGGCGTCATGGCCAGCGCAGGCTTGCCGGCCAGCGGCCATGCCAGCACGCGCCGCGCCAGGTGCGCCAGCCACGCGCTCAACACCGCGAACAGCGCCAGCGTGGCGAGCAGCGCGCGCACGGCCCAGTCGAGCACGTCGTACCAGTGATGGATCTCGACCACGCCGCCACCCAGCCACCACAACAGGCCCCACGCCGCGGCGGCAAGGCCCAGCGGCACGGATGGCGCGAACCAGGCGCGCGCCTCTCGCCCGTGCAGGCGCCAGCCGCTGAAAACACCGGACACCGCCAGCAGCAGCGTGCCCACGTAGCGGCCGTTCAGCACTGGCCACGCCAGTGGCGTGGACGCGAACAGGCTGCCCGCCGCGAAAGCCACGCCGGCCGCCAGTTGCAGCAGCAGCCCCGACGCCAGCGCCAGGCGGCGCTGCTGGCGCACGCCCACCCACACCACGGCGGCGCCCTCCACCGCCCACACGGCACTGGTGGTGCGCCCGTCGAAGGCCAGCGGCACGGCCAGCGTGGCAAAGATCGCGCCCAGTGCCAGCATGGCTTCGAACAACATGCCCAGGCGATCGCGGCGCGCCGACAACCACGCGGCCAGGCCGAGATAAAACGCTGCGAGCGCGACCGCGCTCCATGCCATGGCAAAAGGAATATGACGCACCAGCGCGGCTTGCAGGCCCATCGCCAGCAGCGGCGTGCCGAACACCAGCGTGCCGTCGACGTAGTCCTTGAGGCTGACCTGCCGGCGCAACGCGTAGAGCAGCGCGATGCCCGTGTACATCAGGAAAAACAGGAGCAGGAACGGCTCGGTGGTAGCCAGCAGTTCAGGCCGGTAGTTGAGCGCGCCCCACGCCGTGCCGATGCCGAAGGTAAACGCAAAGCCCAGCAGGTTGAGCGGGCGCCAGGCCCGGAACCAGGCAATGGCAAAGATGCCGGCATTGAGCAGCGCGTAGTAGCTGAACAGCATCACATGGCTGCCACCGCCAGTGGAAATCAGTACCGGAGCGAGGAAGCCACCCGCGCTGCCGGTGAATGCCAGCACCGGAGCGTTCTGCAGCACCGCCAGGCCGCCGGCGAGCGCGCAGATGGCCACCATCAGCGGGAAGGCCGCCGCGGCCGGCAACAGGCCGTAGAGCTTGGTGGCGGCGAACACGGTCAGATACAGCACGCCCACGCCGCCGCCCTGCAACACCAGGGCATAGGCAGCGCGCCGCTCGCGCAGCCGCCAGCCCGCCGCCAGCAGCGCGACCGCGCCGGCAGCCACGCCCGCCAGCCGGAATTCGACCGGCAGCATGGCATTGTCGGAGGCAAACTTGAGCAGGAAGGCCACGCCGAAGAAGAGGATCAGGATGCCGACCCGTACCACGCTGTTGCCGCCCAGCAGCCAGCCGCGCGCGGCGGACACCGCGCGTTCGATGAAATCGGGCTCCTGCGGGGCGAATGCGGACGAGAGCGAGGGTTCCACGTGTGGCGCGGGCAGGTCCGCGGCGGCGACGGAGATCGGTGCGGATGCCGTGGGAGCACGAACCGGGGCCGGCACAGAAGGGAAAGTTGGCGGAAGGCTGGCCGCCGGAGCGAACGACGGCTCGGGCATCGCCGTTGCGGCCGCCACCGGGCCTTCCGCCGATGCCGGTTCGAATGCCGGGAATCCGTGCGCCGCTGGCGTACCTTCCACTGCGTCAGCCTGCTGGGGCATCGCCGAGGTCTCGCCGCGCAACTGCGCCATCTCGCGCTTGAGCGTGGCCAGTTCCTGCTCGAGGCGCGCCACGCGAGCCGCGAGCGAAGGCGCCTCCGGCGCGCCCTGTGCCTCCCCATCGGGCCGTGGCCGCGCAGGCCGGTCGCTGACCATCCAGCCAAAGCCGAAGCCCAGTATCGCGCCCGTCAGGGCACCGCCAAACCCGGCCGCCGCGGCGCCGAGCAGCAAGCCAATCACCGCGAATATCCAACGCATCAGATGAGATTTCGCCTAGGAAGGTTGGGGAGATCGGCGGCCAGTGGCACCGATACAGCGTTTGCCGGCACGGGGAACCGCCTGAATCATGCGCGCCCAGTGTAGCGCGAGGGCGACATCGTCAGGCGATGCCAGCCATGCCGGCCGGCCCCGCGGTCATTCTTCGTCGCTATGGATGTTGATCACGTGCCGCGGCTCGAACCACAGCGGCATGCCGGGTTCCATCTCCTCCGTGCAGTAGGGCTGGTTGTCGAGTTCCCCGCTGTAGAGATCCCCCTCGCGCCCGGTGACAACCACCCACATGCGCTCCACGTGCTGCTCGTCGCGGTCCTGCTCGTCGGTGGTAACGATGCGAAAGATCAGCTTCACCAGCTGGCCGGGCTGCAGCGCCTGCCGGTCTTCCAGCGGCGGCACCCAGAATGTCTCCGGGTGCGCCTCGCCGATGACTTCACCGTCGTCGAGCTGCCAGCCGTCTTCTTCGATGGTCGCCAGTCGTTTGTCCATGTCAGTCCTCAAGAAAATCGTTCTTCACGGCCGGCATCGTAGCAAACGCATCGTGCGTCCGTGCGGGCAGGACATGCCGCGCGAGTCGCTTTAAGATGGCGGATCGAAGGAGAACGCACCCATGGCAGCAGACAACAGCGTGGCAAGAAAGGCAGCGAAAAAGGTGGCCGGGAAAGCCGTACAGGCGGAGCGCGTGCGCTGCGGCTGGTGCGGCACCCTTGAGGACTATTGCCACTACCACGACAGCGAGTGGGGCTTTCCGGTCGACGACGACCGCCGCCTGTTCGAGAAGCTATGCCTGGAAGGCTTCCAGGCGGGGCTGAGCTGGCTGACCATCCTGCGCAAGCGCGAGGCATTCCGCCGCGCCTTCGCCAACTTCGAGATCGACAAGGTGGCGCGTTTCGGCGAGCGCGATATCCAGCGGCTGTTGGGCGACGCCGGCATCGTGCGGCACCGGGGCAAGATCGAGGCGGCCATCAACAACGCGCAACGCGCCCGCGAACTGCTGGAGACGGAGCCGTCGCTGGCCGCCTACTTCTGGCGCTTCGAGCCGGATCCCGCCAGCCGGCCAGCGCTGCTGACGCCGGAAGTGCTGCGCACCATGGCTATCTCGCCCGAATCGACGGCACTGTCCAAGGACCTTAAGAAGCGCGGGTGGCGCTTTGTCGGTCCCACCACGATGTATGCGTTGATGCAGGCCATGGGCCTGGTTAACGACCATATGGAAGGCTGCTCGACTCGCGAGGAAGCTCTGCTGGCGAGAAAGACATTCAAGGTGCCGCGCTGAGGAGACGGGTTAACGTTGGCGGTGCGATATGCGGAAGGTATACGCTGCGACGCAGCGAATCAAAGGCGGACCGCGTATACGTATCCCGCAACGGTTGCCTTCTGTCTTTCTATATTGTTTACGTATACCAATATAGTAGTAGTAGGTAAACGACCCGATTTTCCGTGGATAAGCTTGTTTTCCCCTTTCTGTTCAAGGACTTGCGAACAAGATAAGTGCCAGGTATTAGCCTGAGTTCACGGGATATCTCGGTGACGTATACGTGGCGCGCAAAAACCGCCTCAAAGTTGTACGTATACGCCCCACAACCCGCCCCCAGCCGGGGCACAGCTTTCCTGCCTGCTTATCCCCAGGGTTTCGCGCAGTTATCCACAGGCCGGGGGATTCGCCCACGCCTTGCGCAGCACATGTTGCGCAAGGCCCCACGTTGGCAGGCGCACCTGTCTGCATTCACCCAACACCCTGAGCGAGAACGTGGCGGTGTATACGCTATTTCCGCCATTCAGGGGATGGCACGGTCCATGCGGTTAACAGCTTCGAGCGCGGCGCCGAAGCTCGTCTTCCCACCCGGAGCATCCGCTCCTTCGGAGAACCGTCATGAAGATCCATTGCTATGAACCACGAGAGAGCCGGACCAACTCGCCGGTGCGGGGCGCCGTGCGCAAGCTGCGGCAAGCCGTCTTGCTGATTCGCGTGCTCGCGCTATGTGTCAACTGCGTGGCATACGCGCAGCCCGCCGCGCCGGTCAAGTCAGTGGTCACGCCCGAGCAAACGTTTATGCCAGGCTACCTTGAAGCCGTCTCCACCGGCTATGACAACGGCCAGGCACTGCACGAATCCGAAGGTATCGCGACCTTGCGTGTACCGAGTACCGTTGCCAGCCAACTCCGGGCCTCTCCGGCGCCATCCGCGCCGGCACCTGTAGCTGCGGGACCATCGGTGATCCCGGTCTCGCAGAAGACCAGAAGGCCGCAGGGGCAGTGAGGGGAGTGCGTGGGCCCCCTCGGGGCCACCGGCAGCATCCTGGCTCCGAACCTGGCGCACTTGGTGCGGCCGCATTGCTCCGGGCCGTAGAGATCCGTTCGAGGATTTCAGGTTGCCGGCGCTTCAGAAGCGCCCGCTCGAACGGCACGCGATGCGCACGATATCTTCCAAACGCTGGGGCGTCTGCGTTGCCTGGTTTGTTGTCGGCAGAGCGCGCAGGGTAGTGTTAGCAACAGGCTGATGGTCTGCCGAACGTCTTGCCTTCTGCCCTTGCCCGACGCAAGCCCGCCTGTGTCCGCTCAATGACAAGGTCACGCTCGAATTCGGCCACGGCGTTGATCACGCCCATCGTCATCTTCCCTGCAGGACTGGTCAGGTCCACACCCCCGAGCGCCAAGCAATGGACGCGAACGCCAGCAGCATCCAACCGTTCCACTGTCGCCCGCACGGTCAGATTGCCTGAGATTCAAGTGTGACCGCAGCGATATCCGCATGTGGGTTCCATCAGGGCGCACTGATCACGATCCCGTCGTTGCATGATCGAACACTGGCACGCCTATGAGGCCGCGTGCGGTGCGATGGGGGAGCAGCTGTCGCGCAACACCCCAGCACCACGCTATAGGGCGATTGTCGACAATCGGAATGTGGCTGCCTGAGCCCAAGGACCGGCGATCCAACGGTAAAATCCGGCGAGCATTCCTTTGACACGATCCGGAGATTGCCGATGGTTCGCCTGCTGATGCTAATCCTTGGCGTGGATTACTTGCGTACGCGATGGCGCGCACTGGCCTGGGCCGGTGGCATCAGCCTGATCACCGGGGTGGTGCTGTTTATCGACGCACTCGATGACCGTCTCGATTTCCCGATCGAACCGTTTGCATGGCTGCTGCTGCTCGAAGGGCTAGCCACGATGGCGGTGGCGTGGACCGGAATGGGCGGTCAGCGCACGCTGCGCTATGTCAAGGGCATGGCGTTCAGCGTGGCGGCGATCCTGGTGCTGGCCGGCCATCACCATGGCCACATGATTCTGTCGCTGCTGTTCGGTCTGCTGTTTCTGGCCGACGGGCTGCTGCAGGTGGCATCGGCACGCGTGGTGCGCTTTCGTACGTGGCGGCTGGCGATGGCCGGCGGTATCGTCGAGATTGCGGTGGCAATCTTCTTTATCCAGCCCTACCCTACGCACTACGCGGGCACCGTGCCTTACTGCGTGGGCCTTGGGCTGATCTTCGGTGGCTGGAACATGCTGCTGCTCGCATCGCGCGTGCGCAGGCTGGCCGGAAATCCGGGACTGCGTGACACACCGGAAGCCGGCCCGGCCGATGATGCGGACCAGCGACTCACGACATGGAGCGGCCCGCCCGCCGCCGACGAACACGCGCTGACCGTGCACGTGTGGACGCCGGTCGGATCCGCAAAGACCGAAGCGCGCCGCCAGCCGATCATCGACCGCTATATCGCCGCGGTGGACCGCAATGGCGTGATTTCCACCGGCCACGCGGCGCTGGAATCGCCAGAAGGCATCTACATCAGCCTGTATCCGGCGGTCGAGATCGACCGCGCGCCCGACGATTTCACCCGACTGCTGCGCGCCACGCGCGAGAACGACGTACCCGGCACGTTCCAACCCGACTACCCCACCGAATCGAAAGCGTGGTGCCCGTCGACGGTGCAGGTGCGCATCCGCAACTACGACGCGCAGCGCCTGCGCGCATTCTGGGATGCCTATCAGCATGACACCACGTACAACCTGACCCACCGCAACTGTTCAAGTACTGTGGCACGGGCGCTCGATGCCGCGCTGGAAGGCGCCGGCGCGCGCGTATGGGCGCGGCTGGACGGGTGGTGGCCGTTGTTCCGCCTGGTACTGACTCCTGAACTGTGGGTGGCGGCGCACCTACGCAAGCGCGCCGCAACGATGGCGTGGACGCCGGGCCTGACCCTCGACTACGCACGCGCCATGAGCATGCTGGCCGATCCACGTCCCTTCGCCTGGGCCACGTTCATCGGGGCGCTGAAGCGGCGCGGTTCCGCCAGCCTGGCGGACGATCGGGACACCTAGCCGGTGCGTGGAGACTAGCCGAACAGAAATCTGAGGAAACCAGAAAGAAAAAAGGGCTTGGCGCATTGCCAAGCCCTTGATTTCATGAGTATTCGTATGGTGGACCGAAGGAGGATCGAACTCCCGACCTCTGCATTGCGAACGCAGCGCTCTCCCAGCTGAGCTATCGGCCCGTGACGGCTGATTGTAGCCCAGTTTTCGCCAGCATATCAATCACGCCGCCATGCCTGCGTTACCGGTCATTCCGCGCACGGTCGGCACGTTCAGCGGGCGTGCCGTGACCTCGCCGGAGGTGCGCAGCCACTGCGCCATCAGGTCCCAGATCGGGGGGCTGCCGCTCTGGCGGGCGTCTTCCGACACGGGCGCCCAACCGGCTACCTTGTAGGTCTTGCCGGCGTCGATGGGCCGGCCCTTGAGCCGCATGTCGGTGATGCGCCGGCCCATCGCGGCGGTGGGGTCAATCGCGTATTGCAGCCCGCCCACGCGCACCATGTCGCCACCCTGCTGGTAGTAGGGGTCCGGGTTGAACAGGTTGTCCGCCACGTCTTCGAGGATGGTCTTGATGGTCTCCCCGCTCATCGTCGTGACGGTGGTGTGCGGGTACGTGATGGCGGTCTGGTCCATCAGGTGTTCCATGGTGATGGCCTGGCCCGGCAACAGCGTGGTTCCCCAGCGGAACCCGGGTGAGAACGCGATCTCGGCGCCCTGCACGTCCATCAGGCCGTCGAGGATCAGCTGGTCGAAGGTGCCGTTGAAATTGCCGCGGCGGTACAGCAGGCCGCTGTTGCGGGCGAGCACTTCGCCGAGCTGCTTTTCGTACGGCGCGCGTACCTTGGCGATCAGCGCGTCCATGGCCGGATCGGCGGCGAGGTAGTTGGCGAAGACGGGTAACAGGCGGTAGCGGAAGCCGCCGATCTTGCCGCCCTTGACGTCGAAGTCGAGCACGCCCAGAAACTTGCCGTTGGAGCCGGCGTTGGTGACGAGCGTGGTGCCACCGGCGTTCTTGACCGCCACCGGCGCGGGCATGCCGTCGTGGGTGTGGCCGCCGAGGATGGCGTCGAGGCCGCGCACGCGCGAGGCAAGCTTGAGGTCCACGTCCATGCCGTTGTGCGACAGCAGCACGACGACCTGCGCGCCCTTGCCGCGCGCCTGGTCGATGACTTGCTGCAGGTTTTCTTCCTGGATGCCGAAGGTCCAGTCGGGCGTGAAGTAGCGCGGGTTGGCAATCGGCGTGTAGGGAAAGGCCTGGCCGATGATGGCGACCGGCACGCCGTTCATCTCGCGGATCACGTAGGGGTCGAAGACGGGATCGCCGAAGTCGTTGGTCTTGATGTTCTGCGCGAGGAAGGCGACCTTGCCCTTGAAGTCTCGCTCGACGATCTCGGTGACGCGTTCTGCGCCGAGCGTCATCTCCCAGTGCGGGGTCATCACGTCCACGCCGAGGGCGAGCGCGGCGTCGACCATGTCCTGCCCGCGCGTCCACAGCGCGGTGGCCGAGCCCTGCCAGGTATCGCCGCCGTCGAGCAGCAGCGCGCCGGGCCGGCCGGCCTTGAGTTGCTTGATGAGCGTGGCGAGGTGGGCGAAGCCGCCCACCTTGCCGTAGCGGCGCGCGGCTTCAGTGAAATCGAGATAGGTGAAGGCATGCGCCTGCGCGCTGCCGGGCGCGATGCCGTAGTGGCGCAGGAAGGCCTGGCCGACGAGGTGCGGCGGCTTGCCCGCGTAGTCGCCCACGCCGAGGTTGACGTTGGGCTCGCGGAAATACAGCGGCCGCAGCTGCGCATGGCAATCGGTGAAATGCAGCAGGTGCACATTGCCGAAGCGCGGCACGTCATAGAGCTTGCCGGCGGCCTGCGCGGCCTGTGCATCGGTGGCGGGAAAGGTCATGCCGCCGGCGCCGGCAATGGCCAGCACCTGCAGGAACTCGCGTCGGTTCATCGTCTCTTCCAGTGGATTGCATGCGCCGGTATCGGGCAGCGGTGACCCGGCGTCTCGTGGCCGAATGCGGCTACTTCGGCGTTGGCCTGGCGTACTTCGCCAGTGCCGCGACTTCTTCTTCCAGCATCTCGCCGACCTCCTTCTGCACGACCTTGCCATCGGCGTCGATCACGTACAGCTCGGGCAGGCCCTTGCGCTTGCCGAGCGCGGCGCGCAGCGCGGGCGTGTCCATGGTGGCGGGGAAGGTGTAGCCGCGCTTCGCCATGTAGGCGGCGGCTTCCGTCGGATCACGGTCGATGGTTACCGCCAGCACCCCCAGTCCGCCGCGCGCGCCGCCGGTACTGTCGTAGAGCTTCTGCAGGCGCGGGTTCTGCAGCGCGCAGAAGGGGCACCACGATGCCCAGATCTCCAGCACCAGTGGTTTGCCGGCCAGTTGGGCGGCAGTCATGGTGCGGCCGTCGAGCAGTTGCACCGCAGGCAGGCGCACGGTGTCGCCCACCTCCAGTGCCGCGGCCGCACCGCTCCAGGCGAGCACCGCGAGCAGCAGCGTCCGTCGGAAGTTGATGGCCATACCGCCGGTCGCCATCGCGGTGCCTTACTGGTTGACCGGCGAGGCCGGGTCCAGCAGCAACGCCATCACGTCGCGGATCTGCTGCTCGGTGAGGATGCCCTTGTGGCCGAAGCGCGGCATGTTGGAGCAGGCCGCAAAGGCGCTGGAATCCCAGATCTTGCCCCAGGTGTACTTGAGCACCGCTTCCGAATCGCCGCGCAGCTTGCCGTACTGGTACAGCGACGGACCGATATTGCCGAAGGAGATCTCGGCCTTGGTCATCTGGTGGCAGGCGTAGCAGTTCGCGCCGTTGACGCCGCCGACGGCGTCGGAGAACTGCATGCCGCGGCCGTTCTGGGCGGTCTTCTCGCCTTCCTTCCAGTCGCCCAGCCACTGCTTGTCGGCAGGGTACTTGATCTGCTTGAACTCGGCGGCTTCGATTTTCCTGGCCACCGCCGCCGGCACCTTGGAGCGGTCCGGGTAGTCGCTGCACGCCTTCTGCATGGCGTCGCGATCGAGCACGCCTTCGACCGTGGCGGGACCCTTGGACGTGAAGGAGCTTTCGATCAGCGTCTTCATGTCGGCGCCGCTGACGGCGGCGGCCTTGGCAGGCTTCGCGGCCCTGGCCGGCTTGGCGCTGTCCTCCGCGTGAGCCATGCCCACGCAGGCCAGCAGGGCAAACGTGACCGCGGCGAGCTTGCCTTGTGTGTATCTACGCGCTTGTTTCATCTGTGCTCTCCCTTGCTCAGCGCTTCATGGCCGGACCGTCATACGTGCCGCCGTTGGCATTCCTGGCGAGGAACAGGCTCAGCGCCGTGATCACGTCGGAACCATAGGCGGGCTCGGGAAAGCGCTGCTGGCGCAGGCAATCGTAGAGGCGGTGCTGCATCGAACGCACCTCGCCCTGCGAGACGCGGTAGGCCGGCCACGTGGTGTAGGCAGCCTGGGCGCCTTGCCGGGTCAGCAGGTTGGGCAGCTCTTGCAGGCGGATGCGCTGGCCATCGACGGCGTGGCAGGTGGCGCAGGCGAAGTCGTAGGCGCCGCCGCGGTAGAAGAACATCTTCTGGCCCAGGGCATATACGCGCTTCTCTTCGGGATGGGCCAGTTGCACGTTCATCTTCACGCCGCGCGACTCGCCGGTCAGGAAGGCCACCAGGCGCTCGATGTCGGACGGCTTGCCGGTGGAGGCGAAGGGGTTCTTCAGCGCTTCTTCCTGGGTCAGGCCCTGCAGCGTCACGCGGCAATAGGCCAGGCGTTGCTCCAGGTCCATCACGCGGTTGGTGTCCTTGAAGTAGCGCGGCAGTTCGGCGTAAGCGCCCTTGGTCACGCCGGGGCCCTTGCCCAGGTCGCATTGTTCGAGCGAGGCGTTCTTGGGGCCGCCGGGTTTTTTCCAGAGTTCTTCGCCGGCGGCTTCCCACAGCTCGGCGGGATTGCCCTCGGCGAGCATTTGCCGGTATTTGGCGATTTCCTCGGCGGTGCTGCCCTGGGCGTGCACGGCGGCGGCGGCCAGCGCCACAGTGCCGGCCAGCGCCAGCGCGGCGCCCGTGTGGCGGCGTCTGATCGATTTCATGGGGCTTCTCCTCGGGGCCTCGGAAGCCTGCCGCCATGTGGCGCCAGGCCGTGCGGGCCGGTCTTATTGCTTGTCTTCCCGTAGCGCGGCACCCGGTTTGCGCCGGCTCCCGCGCGGATGCTACTTACGGCTTGATATAGGCATAGCCTTCATCAAACTGCAGCCTGGCCACTTCGACCACGCCCGCCTGTACGACCTTGGCTTCCATCAGCAGGCTGGACTCGGGGATCTTGCGCGCCGTCAGCGTGTTGCGGCAGACGCGGAACTCGACGCCGGAACTGGCCAGCGCGCCGACCGCCGCCTCGAACGTATTGCCGCGTGCGTCACGCGCGCCTTCCACGATGAAATCCACGCCATAGCCGAAGGCCACCACCACAATCCTGGTGTCTGGCGCTGCGTTCAGGTGGTTGCGCAGGTTGGCCATGGCGCGCACCGCCTGGTCCGTGCCTTCGGACAACTGGTAGACCACTTTGACGCGCCCGCCCTTGCCGGCGGCCGCCGGTGCCGCTTGCGCCGCCGCCTTGGCCGACAAGCCGATCGCGGCCAGGGCCGCCGTTGCTCGAATGAATGCTCGCCGCATGATTCCTATCCTTCCGGTCGCTCCCCTGCGCGCAACATGCGCCAGCCCGGGTCCGACATTCGACCTGAACCATAGCAGAGGATGCGGCCGCCCGCTCGGCCAGGCCCGTACCTGCTCCGATCAGGAAATGGTGGCTTCGTCGGTCCGCTTGTCGCCGCGGTTGTCGATCCAGGTCACCGTGACCTTGTCGCCCTTGGCGCCGCCCTTGAACTTGAAGTTCAGGAAGGGATCCTTGGACACGGCCGGGCCGAACTGGGCCTGGAATACGTCCTTGCCCTTGCACTGCGCCGTCACGCTCTGGATATGCCAGGCCGGAATGGTCTTGCCGCCCGCATCCTTGCGCTGGCCGGTTTCCATGTCGTGTTTCATCAGGATCTTGACGTCGACCACGCCGCCATTCTCGGCGGCACGTACGCGCATCGGGTCTGCCATGTTCTTTCCTCTTTCAGGTAGTGGTGGGGCGGGAAATCCGCGTGGGGGGATGGGAGCGTGGCCTCAGCCGCCGCAACCGCCCAGCGTCACCTTGATTTCCTTGGACGCCACATACCATTTGCCGCCGGCCTTGACGGCGGCGTACACCATCGAGGTCTGGCCCATCTTGACTCGCGTGGAGACGAAGGGCTCGGTGCCGGCGGGGATGGTGAAATCCGCTGCCAGCGTATTGGGATTCTTTTCCACCAGGATCGCGATCTGCTCGGTGCCAGGAATATTGCTGGTCACCGCGACCGGCACCACGGCGCCGTTTTCGGCGATGTCGGGGGCGGTAAAGACAATGGCGGTGCTTTTCTCGGTGCCGCTGCCGCCGAGCGCCTTGATGACGTCCGCCACGCTCTTGCCATCGAAGGCGGTCTTGTTCCACTCCGCCGCCTGCGCTTTGCTGATCAGGCCGGTGGCGGCCATCAGCGCGAGCACGGAAGTGACCCGCAATACGTCTCGTCGTTTTGAATGCATTGTTTCCTCTTCTCCTGCGTTTTCCGTACCGGCCTGGTTTATTGGCCTGCCGCGCCTTCCGGCACGGCAGCGGGCGGTGCATTGCCGCCCTACAGCGAGGGGCGCCACCGGCGCCCCCTGGGTCCCGAAGCCGTAACCCGGTCCGGGCAGGGCATGCCCTGGGCGCCTTACTTGGCCGGGGCGCCTGCCAGCACCCACTCCACGACCGTCTTCAGGTCGGCATCGCTCAAGCCAGCATTGGCGGGCATCGGCACCGGGCCCCAGACGCCTGCGCCGCCGCTCTTGACCTTCTTGGTCAGCGTTGCCAGGGCGTTCTTGTCGCCCTTGTACTTGGCCGCCACATCCTTGTAGGCGGGGCCGACCAGCTTCTTGTCGACCTGGTGGCAGCCCATGCAGGCGTTCTTGTTGGCGATTTCCTGGGCCTTGGCGGCATCGACTGCAGCGTTGGCCGAGGCGGCGCAAGCCAGCATCAGCGTTGCGATGACAAACTGCTTCATGGATATTGCTCCGAACTTTGAAGAGCCGTGGGGACGGCGATAGGCCACTCGCTGCCCGCCATGCCGGATGGCTGGCCGGCGCGGCGGCGCGCTGGCCGCGCCACGGGGCATGGTGGCGGCCAGTCCGCTATTTTGCCTCAAGAATCCACCCCACCACGGTGCGCAGGTCGGAATCGGGAATCTGCGCCTGGGGCGGCATCGGCATGCTGCCCCAGGCGCCCTGTCCGCCCGCCCTGATCTTGTGAGCCAGCGTGTCCCGCACTTCCTGTCCGTTGTACTTGCGCGCGATCTCGGTAAAGCTCGGGCCAACCAGCTTGCGGTCCGTGGCGTGGCAGGCCATGCACTGGTACTGGCTGGCCAGTTTCGCGCCGGCCTTCTCGTCCGGCGCGGCCGCCGCGGGCGCGCTCGCGGCGGTTCCGATCGCCACGCCGCGCGTGGGTCCCACCGTGCGCTGCTGCGCGGCCAGATCGCCGTGGGCATCGCGCGCGTAGGCCGGCATCGCCGACGCCACCTCCACCGTTCCCGCGCAATCCTTCATGCACGCCGTATTACGCGTATCCGGCTGGCCGCGCCCGGGCCACAAGCCATGTTGCAGGGTCATGCCGTTGCGGTTCGGCATGGTCTGCTGCACCACGGCGATGTTGCGCTCCGACAGCGTGAAATCCGCCGGCACGATATCGCCCAGGTTGAGCAGGTAGGCGGTGACCGCGTAGACCTCGTCGGCGGACAGGCTGCGCGGTGCGTTCCAGGGCATCGCGCGGTGGATGTAGTCCCACAGCGTGCTGACGGTGCTGACTTTCATCAGCGTGGTGCGATACGGCTGGTTGCCGGTCAGCGAAGCCACCCGTCCGCGCTTGATGTCCTCGGTGGTGGTGCCGCCGACGATGGGCGAGAAGACCTCGTTGGATTCACCGAAATCGCCATGGCAGGAGGCGCATTTGCCATCCCAGATTTTCTGTCCCTGCGACACCGTGCCGCTGCCCTTGGGCAGGCCCTGGAAATCGGGACGCACATCGATGTCCCATGCCCCGACCTCGGCCGGCGTCGCGGCGCGGCCCAGCGCGGCGCGCGCGGCTTCCGCCGGCGTCGCGGCGATCGACGCCTGCCCGCCCAGCGCCACGGCGGCGGCAAACAGCGCGGCGCGGGCGGCCTTAATCAACGTGGACATTGGAGACCTCGCCGCTGCCGGCCACCTGCCAGCTCTGGATGGCGTTGTTGTGATAGATCGAGCGCGTGCCGCGCACCGCGCGCAGCTGCGCCATGCGGGGCTGCACATAGCCGGTCTCGTCGATGGCGCGGCTTTGCAGGATGGCGGGGGCGCCGTCCCACGCCCAGTCCAGGTTGAAGCGCGTCAGGCATTTGGACAGCACCGGCGTTTCCAGCCGCGCGGTGCGCCAGTTGCGGCCGCCGTCGACGGAAACATCCACTCGCTTCACCCGCCCGCGCCCGGACCACGCCAGGCCGCTGATGTTGTAGAAGCCGGGGCCCACCATCTGCTGACCGCCCGAAGGCGTGGTGATGACGGATTTGCATTCCTGGATCGAGGTGTACTGGCGCAGCATGCCGTCGGGCATCATGTCGACGTAGTGCACGGTCTCGTCCTTGGTGTTCCACGGCTGGTCGCCCAGCTCCAGCCGGCGCAGCCACTTGACCCACGACACGCCCTGCACGCCGGGTACCACCAGCCGCAGCGGATAGCCGTTCTCGGGACGCAGCATCTCGCCGTTCATGCCCCATGCGACGATGATCTCGTCGGCCAGCGCCATCGGGATGGTGCGCGTCATGCCCGATCCGTCGCCGCCTTCGGCAAGCAGGTAGCGCCCGCGCTTGAAGTCGGCACCGGCATCGTCGAGCAGGACCTTGAGCGGCACGCCGGTGAATTCGCAGCAGGACAGCATGCCGTGGGTGTATTGCACCGTGGGCACCGCCACGTTGCCCCACTCCATGCCGGTGTTGGCGCCGCACTCGATGAAGTGCATGCGCGACACCGCCGGCAGGCGCATCAGATCGTCCATGGTGTAGACGCGCGGCGCTTTCACCAGGCCATTGAACATCAGGCGGTGGCGGGCCGGATCGATGTCCTGCCAGCCCTGGTGATGACGCTCGAAATGCAGCCCGTTGGGCGTGATGATGCCGAAGAAGCCTTGCAGCGGCGCGAAGGAAACAGAAGCGGCGGACACACGGGTCAGCCCCGGCGACTCGCGCCGCACCAGGTTTTTCTCGTAGGCGGAGGGCTGGCCGTAGGGGTGCGCGGCAACCGGCTGGCCCAGCGTGGTGGCCCAGGGTTGCGGCGTGAGGATGGCGTCGTCGCCGGCGCTTTGCGCTGCGCGCGTCCTGCCGCCGGCACCGGCGGCCAGCGCGGCCGCGGCGCCCAGGAAGCTCTTGCGCAGGAAGTCGCGGCGCGGGCTGTCCGGCGTGCCCAGGCCATGTTGCGCGATGTCCTGCTGCAACGATGCGCTGATGAAATGCTCCGGCGCACGCACGATGCGCCCGGGGCGGATCTGTTCCGGCACTGCGGTCTCCTCCGGTCCGCTCGTCCGGCGCGCAAGCGCCGTCGGCCAACCTGTTATCGGCCGGCGCCCGCGGATGCGGGCTGCCGCCGTACAACCTGCGTGCGAACGTGAATGCGGTTGCCCTGCGCCCCGGTACGCGCCTGGCCTCAGCGGCTACGGCGGCGCGGCGCCGGTGCGGCCTGCGGCATGAAGCGGTCGACCATGCCCGCGGGCAAGGCGCTGTCTTCCAGCCGGCTGGCCACCTGCACGCAGACCGTGCGGCACAGCTCAATCACGCTCTCGTCCTCGATGGCGTAGAACACGAGGTTGGCTTCCTTGCGGCGCGACAGCACGCCCGCGCGGTACATCGCGGTGAGATGCCGCGAGACATTGGTCTGCGAAGAGCCCACCGTTTCCACCACGGTGCCAACCGGCTTCTCGCCATCGCACAGGGCGTGCAGGATCTTCAGCCTGGTGGGTTCCGCCAGCAGACTGAAATACCCCGACACTTTCTCGAACACGCGATCCATCTCGTCCATGCCGTCCAATATATTCGTATATGCGTGATTGCGCATATAGTGTTTACCCCTTTGCGCCGCGTTTCCGGATGCGGGGCTGACTGCGATCTCGGAGACATATGCAACGCGCACCGTCACCGGTGCGCGCCGTGGTTGTCCTGCCGGGCGTTCAACCGAGCATGTCGGTCCAGATGGCATCCGCCCATGCCTGCGCATAGGTGCCTTCCAGCGCGTTCGGCGCAGCCGACAAGCCGCCCGCGCCCGGCACCGTGACCATGGTCTTCTGCGCTGCATCATAGCGATGCACGCTGGCGATGTGGATCGCTTCGCGCGCGGACGTGAAGCTGTAGCAAGTGTTGTTGTAAAGCGGCTCGGAGTTCGGCGCCTGGCCGGCGAGCAGCGACACGATGGCCGCCGCCGCCACCTTGCCGTGCTGGTTGGCCATATGGCCCGACTTGGGCATCAGCGGCGCGATCTGGATGGCGTCGCCGAGCATGTGAATGTCGGGCACGGCGATCGATTCGAAGGTAAGGAAGTCGACCTCGCACCAGCGGCCGTTGGCGGTAGCCAGCCCGCTTGCCACGGCGATGGCGCCGGCGCGCTGCGGCGGCAGCACATTGAGCACATCGGCGCGCTCGTCGTCCTGCACCTCGAACTTGAGCGTGCGGGTGGCGGGGTCCACGTCGATGGTGTTGTACTGCGGCCGGTACTCGATCATGCCTTTGTAGCGCGTGGCCCAGACCTGCTTGAACAGCGCGCCCTTGGAGGTGACGTCGGGATTGGCGTCGAGGATCAGCACCTTGCTGCGCGGCTTGGCCTGGCTGAAATAGTCCGCGACCAGGCAGGCGCGTTCGTAGGGCCCGGGCGGGCAGCGGTAGGGCGCGAGCGGAATGGTGATGGCGAAGGTGCCGCCATCGGGCATCGCTTCCAGCTGGCGGCGCAAATCCACCGTTTGCGGGCCGGCCTTCCAGGCGTGGAGAATCTGCTCGCCGCCTGGCTGGGCGAGGCCCGGAATCTCGCCAGAGAGCACATCCACGCCGGGCGACAGCACCAGCCGGTCGTAGGGCAGCGTGCCGCCGCCGGCGAGGCGCACCACCCTGCGCGCCGGGTCGATCGCGTTGACATGGTCGCGCACCACGTTCACGCCGTGGCGCTTCGCCAGCGCTTCGTAGGAGAGGGTGATGTCACCGATGCGCTTGCTGCCGGCGAGCACGAGGTTGGACAGCGGGCAGGAGACCAGGCTGGCGTTGGGCTCGACCAGCGTGACCTCAATACCTTGGCCGCTCCATTCGCGCAGGTAACGCGCTGCGGTGGCGCCGCCATAGCCGCCGCCCACCACCACCACCTTTGCCTTGCCGGTAGCGCTGGCCGCTTGCGCGCCGAATGCGCCGAGCGCGGCAGTGCCGGCGAGCGCGCCGAGGAATTCACGTCTTTGCATCTGAGGGTCTCCTTGCCGGGTTGCAAGCCGGCGCGCTTAGCGCACGGCGGCGAACCAGCCCGCGATGGCTTCGATCTGCTGGTCGCTGTAGCCCTTGGCGATCTGCTGCATCACCGTGGCTTCGCGCTTGCCTTGCCTGAAGTCCTGCATCTGCCGGACCAGCTCGGACTTGTCGCGGCCGGCGAGGCCCGGCACCGGGCTCCCCGCGGGCGCGCGGCCCGCGGGGCCGTGGCAGCCGGCGCACGCGGCGGCCCAGTTGCGCGCTTGCAGCGCGGCGGCGTCGGGCGCCTGTGCTTGCGCGCCGCCGGGCAAGGCCAGTAACACCAGCGCCGCCAAGGCGGCAAGTAGGGGGGGCTGGATCATCGTGTTCGCTCCGGGATCGCGCCGCGAGGGCGTGCCTACCCTAACACACCGGGCGCGCGCATGTGATGCGAAAACCTCAGATCGAAGTGCGCCCGGTGATGCCCGGAGAAGGCGGCGAGCGGCGGGGAAGTGGCGCGTGAACCGGCCGCCTGAAACTGCGGCCGCAGCGCGAGGCGCTGTAATGGGTACGCCGCGCGGCAATGCACGCGGCGCACGGCCAGGCTGGCGCGGGAGCCAGGGCTGGCCCGACGCGCCGGCCGTTCAGGGCAGGTTGCGGCCGGGCGGCAATGCCACCGGCGAGGCTACCGGCGACGCGACCGGGGTGGTCGTGGCGCCAGGGGCCGCCTCTGGCGCGGGCGGCGCGGATTGCACCGGTGCGGGCGTGCCGGAAGTGGTATCCGGCGGCGTGGTCCGCCCGGTGGCGGCAGCGTCGAGCCTGCCGCTCTCGGCTTCGGTCACATAGTCGAAGGCCTTTACCACCTTGGTGACGCCGCTGGCATTGCGGGCCACATCGGTGGCGCGTTCGCCTTCGGGCGGCGTGACGATGCCAAGCATGTAGACCACACCCTTCTCCGTGACGATCTTGATCGAGTTCGAGGGCACGCCTTCGGCGGTGATCAGCATGGTCTTGACCTTGCTGGTGATGTAGGTGTCCTCGCTCTGCGTGGCGAACGAGGGCGACGGCACGATTTCGAGCTCGTCGATCACCTCGCGCGCGTTGGGCAGGCCTCGCACATATTTGTCGATCTGCTGCTTGACAGCGGCGTCCTTGGCCTCGCCGGTCAGCAGCACCTTGCGGTTAAAGACCGACACGCTCACGCGCGCCTGGCCGTTGTAGCGCGAACTCAGCGTGCTATCGGCCTCCAGCTGCAGGCCGCGGTCGATGGTCTGGGTGGTGGTTGGCCGGCGGTCGGTGGCCACGGTCACGCCACTGGCCACGCCGGCGGCGATGACCGGGAAGCAACCGGTGAGCTGCGTGGCCGCAACGGTCAGTGCCGCCACCATCGTCGCGGTGCGGGCCAGGCGTGGCAGGGTCCCGGCCGGCCGGGAGGTGCGGGATTCACGCGAGTTGGGCAGAGTCGTCATGCGGTCCTTGCTTGTAGCGGTGAGGCAAAAATGGGCTGTGGTTGCTTCGGGAGCGAAATTCAGGGGCGAGAAAGCGAGGCGCTATCGGCGGCGGGCTCAGCCCTCGCCCAGCAGCGCCTCGTCGATGCCGTCGCACAGGCAATGCAGGGTCAGCAGGTGCACTTCCTGGATACGCGGGGCGCGCTCGCTGGGCACGCACAAGTTGACGTCGAATTCGTCCAGCAGGCCGGCGAGCTCGCCGCCGCCCATGCCGGTCAGGGCCACCACGCTCATGTCGCGCTGCTTGGCAGCCTGCACCGCGGCGAGCACGTTGGCGGCGTTGCCGGAGGTGGAAATCGCGAGCAGCACGTCGCCGGGCTGGCCGAGGGCTTCCACCTGCTTGGAGAACACCAGGCTGAAATCGTAGTCGTTGCCGATGGCGGTAAGGATCGAACTGTCGGTCGTCAGGGCGATCGCGGCCAGGCCGGGGCGCTCGCGCTCGAAGCGGCCGATCAGGTCGGCGGCGAAATGCTGGGCGTCGGAGGCCGAGCCGCCGTTGCCGCAGACCAGGATCTTGTTGCCGCTGGTGAGCGCGCCCACCAGCCGCTCGATCGCCGCGGCGATGTGGGGCGCCATCAGCGGCGCGGCCTGGCGCTTGGTCTCTGCGCTGTCGAAGAAATGCTGCTGGATGCTATCGATATGCATGGCTCGATCGGCCTTCTTGTTTTCAAACGCTTTTCAAATGCGGCACGCGCCGCAAGATATTGCGCATTATGACGCAGGCGCCCGGGCTCCCCCGCGCTTCATGGCGCCGCGCCGGCATCGAAGGCGTCGCGAATCCATTCGAGCCGCCCCGGCTCCAGCGCCACCACATCGAGCCGGCAGCGCGGCGCGGCGCCTGGTTCCGCCTGCGCGGCGAGGTAATGCTCCGCGGCCAGCAGGATGCGCCGCTGCTTGGCCGGTGTGACACTGGCAGCCGCGCCGCCGAAGGCGCGGCTGGCGCGCTGGCGCACTTCCACAAAAACCAGCGTACCGTCGGCCTCGCGCATGATCAGGTCGATCTCGCCGCCTTTGCAGCGATAATTGCGAACCACGAGCGCCAGGCCCTGCCTTTCCAGGTAAGCCAGCGCGCGTCCCTCGGCGCGAGCGCCCCGCGCCTGTGCCGGGGACATCGTGGATTTGAATGATGGATTCAACGGAAGTTCTCAAGCATGACTGACTGGATCTCCCTGGCGGCCGGCCAGTCCTACCCGTCCGGCACCCTGTACGTGGTGGCTACCCCGATCGGCAACCTGGCCGATCTCTCCCTGCGGGCACTGCACGTGCTCGGCCTGGCCGACGCCATCGCCTGCGAGGACACCCGCAATACCGGCCAGCTGCTCACGCGCGTTGGCCTGCACCGCCCGCTGCTGGCGGTGCACGAGCACAACGAACGCGAAGCGGCGGAGCGCATCAACGCGCGGCTGGCCGCTGGCGAGCGCATTGCCTACGTGTCCGACGCCGGCACGCCCGGTATCTCCGATCCGGGCGCGCGGCTGGTGGAAGCGGCGCGCGCGGCCGGCCACGCGGTGGTGCCGCTGCCCGGCCCGAGCGCGGCCGTGGCGGCCTTGTCGGTAGCGGGCGAGATGCTCGACAGCGGCGACGGACGTTTCACCTTTGCCGGCTTCCTGCCGTCCAAGGCGCGCGCGCGCAGCGAGGCCATCGCCGGACTGGCCGCGCTCGATCACGCCTGGGTGGTCTATGAGGCGCCGCACCGCATTGCCGACACGCTGGCGGCGCTGGCCGCCGCGCTGCCGCCGGACAGGCGGCTGCTGATTGGCCGCGAACTGACCAAGCTGTTCGAGGAAATCAAGGTGCTGCCGGTGAGCGAGGCGCCAGCCTGGCTGGCCGCGGATGCATCGCGCGCCAAGGGCGAGTTCGTGCTGGTGGTGGAAGGCGCGTCGGCTAAGGCAGCGGATGCCGGCCAGCCTGACGCCCGCGCACAGCAGGTGCTGGAGCTGCTGCTGGCCGAGTTGCCGGCCAAGCGGGCCGCCAAGCTCGCCGCCGCCATTACCGGCGCTTCCACCGATGCGCTGTACCGGCTGGCGCTGGCCCGGCGGGCGGGGCACGGCGAGGGCGACGGGGATGGCGAGGCGGCTACCGAGTGAATCGTCCGGGTGCCTGATGACCGCATCGGCGCATAAGCCGACGGCGTCGCGGACCTGGCATGCCTGCATGGTCCGCATCCCGGCTCAGCGGCTCTTGCGCCGGGCCGCCGGCTTGCGCGTCTTGCGGGCCGCGCGCACGGGACTGGCCGGGTTGTCGGCCAGTTCGGAGTCGGTCGTGGCATCGTCGCCACTATCGCCCGCATCGTCGCCGCTCGGCGCGATCTGCGGCCCCAGCGCCGCTACCTCGGAGCGCGACAGGCGCCGGATCTCCACCTGGGTGGAGCCGTGATCGGTAAAACCGAGGCGCTTGGCCGCGCCAAAAGAGACGTCGAGCACGCGGTTGCTGTGATACGGCCCGCGATCGTTGATGCGGACCACCGCCACCTTGCCATTGCGCAGGTTGCGCACCAGCACCCAGCTATCGAGCGGCAGCGAGGGATGCGCGGCAGTCATCGCCCGCATATCGAAGCGCTCGCCATTGGCCGTCTTGCGGCCATGGAAACCCTTGCCATACCAGGACGCCATGCCGCGCTGCTCATAGGAGCCCAGGTCGGGCCGCAGGCCCTCGAACGATCCCACGCCATCCCCCTGCGCGTCGCCGCCCCAGCGATACAGGCCCCAGCCATTGCTGCTGTCCTTCGGGGCTTTGTCCGAGGCGCCGTTTTTCTCGCCCTTGGCAACTTTGGCAGGCTTGGCCGGCTTGGCAGTCCCCGGCGTGGCGGCGGTGGGCACGCCCTCCTGCGTTTGATCGCCCGGTGGGATCGCACAAGCGGCAAGCGCCAGCGCGCACGTGGCATGCACGCACAGGCGGACGATCCGCGCGGGGCGGGAAAGGGGGAGTTGTAACCAACGCATCGCGGGAGTCTAGCATCACGCAGTTACACCTATGGCCTTGATTTTGTTACGAATTGTCTGTAACGCGCGGCACAAACCGTACCCGATTCGGCGCTTGCCAGGCGCCAGGCCAGTCCTGACAAGGCTTTCGCGGTGTGCTTCGCGCATTGCTTCATGCCCTTCCGACGCTGTCGGGCGCGGCACCTTTTTACAGGCCCGACGCTACAATGCGACCACTGTTCCGATCGCGAGCCATCCTTCGCCCTCGATTTTTGTGGTGCATGCGGCGCTCGTATCCGGCCCTGGCTCCCTGTCTCCCCTCCAACTTTCGCTCCATGCAAGTCCTACTGATTCCCGTGACGCCCTTCCAGCAGAACTGCACGCTGCTGATCGACGAGACCACTGGCCGCGCCGCGGTGACCGATCCCGGCGGCGACCTTGACCGCATCCATGCCGCGGTCAAGGAACACGGCGTGACGCTGGAGAAGATCTTCCTCACGCACGGGCACGTGGACCACTGCGCCGGGGCGGCATCGCTGGCGCGCGAGCTTGGGATCCCGATCGAAGGGCCGCACGAGGACGAGCGCTTCTGGATCGAGCAATTGCCGGAGCAGACGCGCCGTTTTGGCTTTAGCCACGCCGAGATCTTCGAGCCGCAGCGCTGGCTGGACACGGGCGACACCGTGCAGTTCGGCAGCGAGACGCTGGAGGTCTACCATTGCCCCGGCCACACGCCCGGCCACGTGGTGTTTTTCTCGCGCGCGCACCGGCTCGCCATCGTGGGCGACGTACTGTTCGCGGGCTCGATCGGCCGTACCGACTTCCCGCGCGGCAACCACGCCGACCTGATCCGCTCGATCCGCACCCATTTGTGGCCGCTGGGCGGCGACGTAACCTTCGTGCCCGGCCACGGGCCTGTCTCCACGTTTGCCGAGGAGCGCAAGAACAATCCCTATGTGGCGGACCACCTGATCGACGTCGGCTGAGCCCCCGCACGCCGCGCTTTCCGAATCCCTATTCCAAGGCATGCCATGGCCAAGCGACAGGCACCCGACACCCGCCCCGAAATCTATGTGAGCACCGACGTGGAAGCCGACGGCCCGATCCCCGGCCCGCACTCCATGTTGTCCTTCGCCTCCGCCGCGATGCTGGCGGACAAGACCGTGGTGAGCACCTTCTCGGCCAACCTGGAGACGCTGCCGGGCGCCGCCGGGCATCCGGCGCAGATGCAGTGGTGGCAAACCCAGCCGGAAGCCTGGGCAGCCTGCCGGCAGAACCCGGAGCCGCCCGAGCGGGCCATGGTGCGCTACGTGGAATGGGTGGAGAGCCTGCCCGGCAAGCCAGTCTTCGTGGCCTTCCCGGCCGGCTTCGATTTCACCTGGATGTTCTGGTACATGATGCGTTTCGCCGGCCGCTCGCCGTTTGGCTGGGCGGCGCTTGACATCAAGACGATGGCATTCGCCATGACCGGGCTGCCCTACCGCAAGACCGTCAAGCCGGCGCTGCCGGCCGAATGGAAAGATCCGCTGCCGCACACCCATGTGGCGCTGGACGATGCGCTGGAGCAGGGTGCGCTGTTTTGCAACATGCTTACCGAATTGAAGGCCCGGGAGGCCAGGCTCGCCGCTGCACAGGCCGTGCCCGCAAGCGACGGCCCGCCCGCTCCCCCCGCGGCCTGAACCGGCTCACGCGCGGATTCCCGGCGCCGGCATGCGCCGGCCTCGCATCCTGTGGCGCGCCAGCTATAGTTAAGACGTATATGGCATCCGAACTGGCATTCGAACCCACCCGATCTCAGGGCGGCCGCGTCGCCAAGCCATATACGGCCTCGCGTGCCACGCCCAGGAGGTGTCGCCCATGCGTTTCCACCCCGACCTGCACCTCAGGCAGTTGGCCGGCCGGTTGCACTGGCCGCACGGGACGCCCTCGACGCGCGAATCCACGCGCCCGCACTCCCTCGAAGACGACGCCGAAGTCGCCAAGGCCATTGTTTACGTCAGCGCGCTGACCCTGGTGATCCTGCTGGTGGTCCTCGCGGCAATCGCTTTCGGTCAGGAGGCCATGCACTGGCTGGGTGTTCCTTAGACGACCCGCCTGAAGCAGTACAGCCTCCCTGACCGGGCCGGCCCCCACCTTGCGTGGGGGCCGGTTTTATTCAGGGGCCGCGGTTTGCCGGGCCCGCGGCCGGGACAAGCCTGGCTCAGGCCAGCAAGGGCGCCACATTCTCGGGCGGACGGCCAATCGCGGCGCGGCGGTTGCGCACCACCACCGGGCGCTGCAGCAGGATGGGATGGTCGGCCACCGCGCCCAGCACCTCGGCATCGGTCAGGCCCGGATCGGCCAGCCCCAGCTCTTTGTAGGGCGCCTCGTTGTCGCGCACCATCTCCCTCACCGGCACGCCCAGCATGGTGTGAAGCTGCTTGAGGGTGGACAGCGTGGGTGGCGTCTTCAGGTACTCCACGATCTCCACGGGCTCGCCCAGCCGGGTTGCGGCGGCCTCGACCAGCGCCAGGGTTTCGCGCGATTTCGAGCAACGGGGGTTGTGATAGATGGTGATCATGACGGTACTCCTGGTTCGGTGTCGGGGCGGCCCGGCGCGCGCTGGCATTGCGATGGCCGGCCGAGCGAGCCCGCGCGCCTGGGGCTGAAACCCGCACTATACAAGCGGCGCCGCGCGCCCGCATGCCCCGCTGCGGCGGGGCATGTCCGTTCAGTCCGCGCCGTGCTTTTCCGGCGCCAGCCGCAGCAAGGCCGCCACCGTGGCGCGCAGTCCGGCACGCAGCGGCTTGTCGTGGCGCAGCACCAGCGCCAGCGTGCGCGCCAGCGGCGGCGCAAGCGGGCGCACGGCGATGCGGGCGCGCGGCTGGCCGGGCGGCAAGGCCATGCCGGGCAGCACCGAGTAACCCAGCCCGGCGCCGACCAGTTCCTTGATCGCTTCGACGCTGTCCAGCTCCATGACAGGGCGCGCGCTGATGCCGGCGCGCAGGAACCACTCATCCACCAGCCGGCGCGTATTGCCACCCGGCGAGAACAGCACCAGCGGCCGGCCGGCAAGATCGGCGGGCGCCACGGTGGCGGGCAACGGATCGCCGTCGGCCGGCCCGATGGCAACGAACGGGTCTTCCAGCACGGGCGTGATGTCGAACATCCGGCCCGAGGCCGGCAGCGTAACGAAGGCCAGGTCAAGCGCGTTGTCTTCCACCGCCTTGAGCGCCTCGCCGGTGTTTTCCGTGCTGACCACGATCTCCAGCGCCGGCATGGCGCGGCGCAGGTCGCGCAAGACTGCCGGCAGCAGGTAGATGCAGGCGGTGGCGCCAGTGCCCAGCCGCACCCGCCCTACCGCTCCGCCGGCATGGCGCGCCATGCTGTCGTCGGCGGCGGCCAGCGCGCCCGCCACGCCGCGCGCGTGCGCCAGCAGGTCCTCGCCGGCGGCGGTGGGCAGCACATGGCGTCCCACCCTTTCCAGCAGGCGCAGGCCGTAACGCTGTTCGAGCTGGCGGACCTGCAGGCTGACCGCCGGCTGGCTCAGGCCCAGGCGCTCGGCGGCTGCCGAAAAGCTGCCCAGTTCGCAAACCAGGGCAAAGGCCTGCAGAAAGTCTGGATTGAGATGCCGCATGGCAAAGAAATTCTTATGCGCCGCATAAGTCAGCGAAGCTTCCTTTATAGCATCGGCGCACGGTAAGGTAGCGGCGTCGGGCCGCTCTGGTTGGCTCCGATAAACACCGATAACGCGGCTTCCCTCCACGTTCGGCCATCAACCCGGATCCGATCTGCCTTCCGGCTCACCTGCCCAGACCGCGCGCCGCGCCAGCACCATGAAAGCCCCTCTCGCCACACTCAGCGCTGCTTCCGCCACGCCGTTGGCCGTGGCCAACGCCACCGCTGCCGTCCAGGCCTGCGCCAGCCCTTCGATCCGCGACGCCACCGCCGCGGACATCCCCGCCATCCAGGCGATCTATGCCCACCATGTGCGCCACGGACGCGCTTCGTTCGAGGAAGTCGAGCCGGGCGTGGACGATATGCGGCTGCGCCACGCGGAGGTGAAACGCCAGGGGCTGCCCTACCTGGTGGCCGAGCGCGGCGGCGAAGTGCTGGGCTATGCCTATGCTTCCGCCTACCGGACACGCAGCGCCTACCGTTTCGCCATCGAGGATTCGGTCTACATCGACGAGCGCTTCCGTGGCCAGGGCCTGGGGCTGGCGTTGCTTGCCGCGCTGGTATCGCGCTGCGAAAGCGGCCCGTGGCGGCAGATGGTGGCAGTGGTGGCCTGCACCGCCAGCGGCGAGGGCGCGGGCTCGCTGGCATTGCACGAGCGGGTGGGTTTCCGCACCATCGGCCGGCTGCAGTCGGTTGGCTTCAAGCATGGCCAGTGGATCGATACGGTGCTGATGCAGCGCTCGCTGGGCGATGGCGATGAGACGCTGCCGGTGGAGCGCGCGGCCAGACGGTAGGCACGGCACCGGCTATGCGCCGGAGGATACTCGGGCCGCAGACGCGGCTCAGCCGGTTCGGGGCGCTCGCCGATCGCTGCCGTCCGGACGGGCCGCTCCGCCACCGGCGCCATTCAGCTGCTGCGCGAGGTGTCCGGCCCACGCATCGACGCGCGCCATGCCGCGTGCGACGTGTTCGCCGCCGCGTCGCATCTGGTCCAGCCGCAGCGCTTCGAAACGGGTCAGGCCGATGCAGGCCAGCACGTACTGCAGGTAAGGCGTGAGGAAATCGCGCTGGGCCGCGGGGCCTTCATCGAGCGGCCCGCCACAGGTAATGAGCAGCCATACCGGCCGGTCGGCGAGCAGCCCGGCCTTGCCAGCCGGCGTGCTACGAAACGTGCGGTTGATCCGCACCACATGATCGATCCACGCCTTGAGCGCGGATGGCACGGTGAAGTTGTGCATCGGCGTGGAGATCAACACGAACTCGGCGGCCTCCAGTTCCGCGATCAGCGTCTCCGAGTGCGCGAGCGCCGCAAGCTCGGCGGCGCCGCGGTCCTCCGCCGGCATCAGGCTGGCCTCGACGAGCGCCGCCGGCGGATGCGGCGGCGGTTCGCTGCCAAGGTCGCGCTCGCTTACCGTCAGCGCGGGATGGCACTGCCTGATTTGCGCCAGCACCCGCGAGGCGGCCTGCCGGCTCAGCGAGGACTCGCCGCGTGCGCTGGCGCTGATATGCAGGAGCTTGGTCATGGTTCTCCGGTCACCGGGATTGGCCGTGTCAGGCAAGCGCGATATTGAAGCGCAACGCGGAGGCCAGCAGGCCGTTGCGGTAATAGAAGCGGTGACCGAGCACATTGGTCAGCGGCGTATCCAGCACCAGCTTGGCGCAGCCCAGCGCGCGCGCCTCGTCCTTGAGCCGGTTCATCAGCAGGTGGCCGTACCCGCCGCTGCGCGCGGACTCGTCGGTGACGAGGTCGTCCACGTAGAAATGCACGCCGTGCACGAGGTTGTCCTGCAAGCGGAAGCCGGCCAAGGCCACCGGCCGCCCGCCCTGCCACAGCGCTAGCAGGCGATAGCCTGCCGCCACCTGGCGGCGCCAGCGTGCCACAAATTCTTCGGGCGACGCAAGGTGCGGGCGGAGTTGATGCATCAGCGGGAAACACGCCAGCACCCCGGCTTCATTGTCCACGTAGCGGATCGGCTCGCGATCGCCAGCCTGCGTGGCGTCTTGCGCGGGGGCGTTCATGCGGCGCTCCGGGGCTGCGCCGGTGCCGGCGGCGAGAAGCGCAAGCCCACCGCGATCCGGTTCCAGGCGTTGATGTTGGCGATGGCCGCGCTCAGGTGAGCGAGTTCGCCCGCGGGGAATTGCCCGGCCACCTGGACGTAGACAGCGTCGGAAGCACTTTCCGCGCTCAGCTTCGTCAACGCTTCCGTCCAGGCCAGCGCGGCCTGCTCGCGGGCGCTGAAGATCCCGGCATCGCGCCATGCCGCCACCAGGTCCAGCTTGCGCTGGTCAGCGCCCAGCCCCCGCGCCGCATTGAGGTGGAATTGCACGCAGAACGCACAGCCGTTGATCTGCGAGGCGCGCAGCTTGATGAGTTCGGTCAGGGACTTGTCCAGGCCGGCGTCGTCCACGGCCTTGGACAAGGCGCGCAGGGCGGCGGCTACGGCAGGGGCGGTGTTGGTGAAATCGGTGTACTCCATGCGGGCGTGGGTCGGCATGCGCATCTCTCCTTGGGACGTTGCGAGGATTCAATGTATATCAGAGCACGAACATAATATAAGAGCACTGATATCAAGCGCAAGTGGTCGGCACGGCGGGTGATGCGGAGGTTTTGCTGGGGAATGCGGAGGCGTTACCGGCTCAAGCGGATGGCAGGAGCGGAGGGAGAAGAAAGTCGCGGCCGATCTTCTGAATTAGCAATGCCGCTAATGAATTTAAAATTGATTGTACAGGGCAAAGTTATTCTTCTTGAGAATAATTTGCCTGCAAAGGGTTGCGGGGATGCGGCATGGCAAGCGCCTGCCCGCATCCCCGACCCCTCCCGCGGGCGGGAGGGGAAGCCAGCCATCAGCCAATCAGGTCCGACAGCGCCAGCGCCACCACCTTGGTGGCACGGTTCAGGTCGTTCAGCCGCAGGTTCTCATCCGAGTTGTGGCCGCGCGCTTCCATCAGCGTGCGCGGGCCGGCGCCGTACAGCACGGTGGGGATACCGTACTTGGTGTAGTGGCGCGCATCGGTGTAAAGCGGCACGCCCTGCACCGGGATCTCCACGCCGAACACTTCCTCGGCACGGCCCTTGAGGGCGCCGATCAGTTTCTCCACGCCCGGCAGTTCCGACAGCGGCTCGGCCAGGATGATGCGCTCGACCTTGACCTCGATGCCCGGACGGTCCCTGGCGGCCTTCTCGACCACGGCGCGGAGTTCGCCTTCGGCGTCAAAGCCGATTTCCTCGGGGATCATGCGGCGGTCGACGCGGAAGGTCACCAGGTCGGGCACCACGTTGGTGTTGATGCCGCCCTTGATCAGGCCGACGTTCAGCGTGGCGGTGTCGATACCCAGCGTCTTCGACTTGCGCGTGGCGAGTTCGGCGCGCAGGCCATAGATGGCTTGCAGGATGTGGGTGGCAGCCTCGATGGCGTCCACGCCGGTGTGCGGCATTGCAGCGTGGCCCTGCTTGCCCTTCACCGTGACTTCCACGTGCAGGCAGCCGTTGTGGGCCGAGGTGATGCCGTAGGAGAAGCCCGCCGAGATGGCGTAGTCGGGCTTGCTCAGGCCCTGGTCGAGCAGGAACTTGGGACCGATGTCGCCGCCGGTTTCCTCGTCGTAGGTGAACTGCAGTTCCAGCGTGCCGTTGAGCTTGGCGCCTTGCTTCTCGGCTTCCATCAGCGCCAGCACGGCGTAGGTGTAAGTGGCGAAGTCCGACTTGGACACGGCCACGCCACGGCCGTACATGACCGGGCCGTGCTCGCTGTCGGCGATCTCGCCGCCGTACGGGTCTTTGGTCCAGCCCAGGCCGGGGGGCACCACGTCGCCGTGCGCGTTCATGGCGATGGTGGGACCGCCCTTGCCGAAGGTCTTGCGCACCAGCAGGTTGGTGGCGCTGATCATGCCGGCGGCCTTGACCAGTTCGTCAGGCACCTTGTGCGCTTCCACCTTGAAGCCCAGGCCTTCGAGCAGCACCTTGGCGCGCTTGCCGTGCGCATCGCAGTCGCCCGGCGGGTTGTCGGACGGCACCTTGACCAGTTCGGCCAGGAAGGCTTCCTGCGCGGGGCGCTGGGCGTCGATGAAGTTGGTGAGCGTGGTCTGCAGCGGGTTCACGTTGTCTCGTGCGGTCATGTTTTATCTCTGAATCAAAATCTGAAGGTTTCTCAGGATCGGGGACGCTGGCGCCTGGCCGCGCCGCTTATTGCTGCCGTGCGGAAGACTTGTCGAAATGCTCGACAAAATCGCTGAACACGGCGGCAGCACTGGCGGCGTCTTCAGCAGTCATGATCTCGGTGGGGTGGTGGCTGATGCCGCCGTTGCCGCAGCGCACAAACAGCATCGCCACGTCGGCGATGGCGGCGATGGCCATGGCGTCATGCCCGGCGCCCGAGGGCAGGTGCCGCACCGGCAGTCCCTGGCGGGCAATGGCATCCGCCCATTGCGTCTGCAGCCAGGGCGCGCACGGCACGCTCACGGCTTCATGGGTCTTGCGGACCGTCACACGCACATTGCGGCGGGCGCACACGCGTTCGATCTCCGCCAGCACGTCGTTGACGGCAGCCTGGCGCACGGCGTCTTCGCCGGCGCGGATGTCGATGGAGATCACCGCGCGGCCTGGCACCACATTGGCGGCGCCGTTGGGCACGTTGAACTGGCCGATGGTGCCCACCAGGCCCGGCAGGCCACCGCAGCGGCGCTCGATATACAGGCCGATCTCCGCGCCGGCCATGGCCGCATCGCGGCGCATGTCCATCGGCACGGTGCCGGCGTGGCCGGCCAGCCCTTCGAATTCGACGATGAAACGGGTGGCGCCGGAGATCGCGGTCACCACGCCCAGCGGCAACCCTTCATTAAGCAGTACCGGGCCTTGCTCGATATGGACTTCCACGAAGGCCAGCACCTGCTCGCGCCGATGCGCGGCGGCAGGCAGGCCGGCAGGGTCGAAACCGGCCGCGCGCATCACTTCGCGCATGGTCTTGCCGGAGTCGTCCACATTGTCGAGCACGTTGGTGTCGAAGGTGCCGGCGATGGCGCGGCTGCCCAGCAGCGTGGCCTTGAAGCGCACGCCCTCCTCCTCGGCAAAGCCAACCACTTCGATGGCGAACGGAAAACGCTTGCCCTGGCGGTTCCACTCGGCCACGCAGGCGACCGGCAGGATCACGCCGAGGTTGCCGTCGTAGCGGCCGCCGTCGCGCACGGTGTCGAAGTGCGAACCGGTAAGCAGCGCCGGTGCGCCGGGCGCCGTGCCTTCATAGCGGCCGATCACGTTGCCGGCGGCATCGCGGCGCACCGTCATGCCGGCTTCGCGCATCCACTCGGCCAGCTGCGCGGCGGCGCCGTGGTGGGCCTCGGTGAGATAAGTGCGGGTGAGCATGCCGGGCTGCTCGGTATGGACGGCCAGGGTATCTGCCCAGGCCATGATGCGCGCCGCGGTTTCGGTAGCGGGCGTGAGGGTTGCTGCCATGCGTGTCTCCTGCTGGAAGTGCGCGAATGCGATGGCGCCGGATCATGCAAGCGCCGCGCCAGCGGTGCCTTGGTTGCCGGGCCGGCGTCGCCGGACCGTCCCGGTGCGCCTTGACTCTCGTCCGAGAGCTCTATTCTGTGCGATTCATGGTAGCACAGTGAATTCAAAAATTGCATACAAAAATGATATGCACTATATTGGCTTCCACGTTCCGACAATTCGCTGCGGACAATCCGATCCGGACAGCGAGTTGCGTGGATTCCGCTCCAACAGGAGGGCCAATCCACGAAGCGCCGCAGCCCTCACCCGGCCACGCGCCCGGCACGTCAGACCGGCCGTCCCGCCACGCGGGCAACCGGCAATTCCTGCAGCAATGACAGGACGCGCCAGCCAAAGTCTAGGACGCGTCCGCATGGAGACAACGATGCACCCAGCAGTCCAGCCGCGGTCCGCTTCCGCCCGCCCGCAGTCCGCTATTACCCGTTTCACCCGCTCCCTGTTTGGCCAGGTGCTGATCGCCCTGGTGCTGGGCACTGCACTCGGCCTGTTCTTCCCCGAGTTCGCCGCCAAGCTCAAGCCGCTTGGCGACGCCTTTATCAAGCTGATCAAGATGCTGATCGGGCCAATCGTCTTCTGCGTGGTGGTGGCCGGCATCTGCGGCGCCGGCGAACTGAAGAAGGTGGGCCGGGTCGGCATCAAGGCGGTGCTGTATTTCGAGGTGGTCACCACCATCGCGCTGGCGCTGGGCATCGCGCTGGCTTATATCTTCCATCCCGGCACCGGTATGAACGTGAACCCGGCCTCGCTCGACGCATCGGCGATGTCGGCCTACGTGGACTCCGCCGAAAAGGTCAAGAGCGCCGGCATGGTGGACTTCCTGCTCAAGCTGATTCCGAGCACGGTGATGGGCGCGTTCGCCAGCGGCGACGTGCTGCAGGTGCTGCTGGTGTCGATCCTGTTCGGCTGCGCGCTGTCGCTGGTGGGCGAGCGCGGCCGGCCGCTGGTGTCGATGATCGACACCTTCTCGCACACCTTGTTCAAGATGATGGGCTTCATCATCAAGCTGGCGCCGCTGGGCGTGCTGGGCGCGGTGGCCTTTACCGTGGGCAAGTATGGCATCGGCTCGCTCAAGCAACTCGGCTACCTGGTAGTGGTGTTCTACGGCGCGGTGATGTTGTTCGTGCTGGTGGTGCTGGGCACGGTGATGCGCCTGTGCGGCTTCTCGGTGATCAAGCTGATCCGCTACCTGCGCGCCGAACTGCTGGTGGTGCTGGGCACCGCGTCGTCGGACAGCGTGCTGCCGCAGATCATGAAGAAGCTCGAATTCATGGGCATCAAGAAATCGGTGGTGGGGCTGGTGATCCCCACCGGATACTCCTTTAACCTCGACGCCTTCTCCATCTACCTGACGCTGGCCGCGGTCTTCATCGCCCAGGCCACCAATACGCCGCTGGCGCTGGGCGACCTGCTGGGCATTCTGGCGGTGGCGCTGGTCACGTCCAAGGGCGCGCACGGCATTCCCGGCTCGGCCATCGTGATCCTGGCGGCCACGCTGTCGGCGCACCCGGCGATTCCCGCCATCGGCCTGGTGCTGGTGTTGTCGGTGGACTGGTTCATCGGCATCGCCCGCGCCGTGGGCAACCTGATCGGCAACTGCGTGGCGACCGTGGTGGTAGCCGCCTGGGAGAAGGACATCGACCGGGCTCGCGCCCACGACGTGCTCAACGGCAAGATCGACGCCACCGACCTCGACGCGGGCCTTGCGCCGGCGCCGCACGAAGGCGCCCTGGCCACCCCCGGGGCATCCCCGCTGCCCGGCGCGGCCGCGGGGCGCTAGAATCTCGGCATTCCTCACTGAGACGCAGCGCAAGTGCGCAACCATGCCCGAGCATATCGATCCTGCCATGACCGCCGAAGCGATCGCCGAAGACATTGTCGCGGCCATCGTTTCGCACCGCCTGCCGCCCGGCACCAAGCTGCGCGAGGAGGCCCTGGCGAGCGTCTACCGCGTCAGCCGCACCAAGGTGCGCGCCGCGCTGCTGATGCTGTCCAAGGACAAGCTCATCCAGATCGTGCCGGACAAAGGCGCCTTCGTGGCCAAGCCCAGCGCCGAGGAGGCGCGCGAAGTGTTCGCGGTGCGCCGCATCCTGGAGGCCGCGCTGGCGCGTGAATTCGTGGCGCGCGCCAGCGCGGCCGACTATAAGCGCATCGACCGGCACCTCGCCGCCGAGAAAAAGGCGCTGGGCGGCGTCGATGCCCAGTTGCGCACCCGCCTGCTGAGCGATTTCCACATCATGCTGGCGGAAGTGGTTGGCAATGGCGTACTGACCGGCATGCTGCAGGAACTGTCGATGCGCAGTGCCGTGATCACCATGCTCTACCAGTCCCGCCGCGATGCCGCCTGCTCTTCCGATGAACATCGCGAGTTTATCGAGGCGGCTCGCGCCGGCGACACCGAACGCGCCGTGACGCTGATGGTGGAGCACCTGGGCCACGTCGAGGCAGCACTGCATTTCGACCAGGTGCCGGCCGCCCACGGCAAGGACCTGGTGACGGCGCTGCTGGCCTGAGGCCATCCCGAGGCCATCGTTTGCCGCGCCCGTGGCAAGCGCTTGACCTGGGTCAAGGCGGGCACCGCGCCTTTGCACCATCATGGACCCCGTCATGAAGATGCGGGGGCGCGCTTCATGACATATGGCCCGTCCCTTGCGACGGCAGCCCGCACGCCGGCCTGGGTGCGGGCTTTTTCTTTTGCGCGGCGCTTTTCCGCGCGCCTGCCCGCCTGCCGCCCCCGCCCTGCTCCCACCCACCTTGTTGCGTGCCACGCGCGCCTTCATTGCCACATCCGTACGTGATCGAATCGCGGCATCGGAGTAGGATGTCGGAGGCCCAAGTCAGAGGCCGCTTAAAAGACAGGAAGACAGGAGACAGACATGACCCGTTCCATGCCGCTTTCCGCAGTCCCGGCCCGGCCGCTCCACGCCGCCGGGCGCACTTCGCCCTCGTCCGGCCCGCGCGGCCGCGACTGACCTTCCAGCCCGACTCGCTTGCCGGGCCATCCGCTTTCATCATCCAACCCAACCCAGGGAGGGAAACCCATGTCCAACGCGTTCCGAGACGACGTCCTGGCCGGCAAGGTCGTGTTTATCGCCGGCGCCTCGTCCGGCATCAACCTGGGCATCGCCCAGCACTTCGCGAAAGCCGGCGCGCGGCTGGCGCTGGTCAGCCGCGACCCCGAGCGCATCGCGGCGGCGGCGGCCACCATCAACGATGCCGGCGGCAGCGCGCTCGGCATGGCGGCCGATGTGCGCGACTACGCCGCGGTGGAAGCGGCGCTGGCACGCGCGCGCGATGAACTCGGGCCGATCGATATCGTGATTTCGGGCGCGGCCGGCAACTTTGTCGCGCCGGCGCTGGGCATGTCGGCCAACGGCTTCAAGACCGTGGTGGATATCGACCTGATCGGCACCTTCAATGTCTTCCGCGCCTGCTTTGCCTTCCTCAACGCCCCCGGCGCTTCGCTGATCGCCATCACCGCGCCGCAGGCGGTCAACGCCATGATGTTCCAGGCCCATGTGTGCGCCGCCAAGGCCGGCATCAATATGCTGGTGAAATGCCTGGCGATGGAATGGGGCCCGGCGGGCGTGCGCGTCAACGGCATCTCGCCCGGCCCCATCGCCGGGACCGAAGGCATGGCGCGGCTCGCGCCCACGCCGGAGATGGAGGCGCGCTTCAAGGCGCGCCTGGCGCTGCGCGACTACGGCGACAAGAGCGATATCGCCAACACCGCGCTGTTCCTGTCCACCGACAACGCGCGCTATATCACGGGCACCATCGTGGACTGCGACGGCGGCAGCAAGCTGGGCGACGCTTCGGCCGATGCGCTGCAACCGCCCAAGGCGCCCGGCAAGGCTGCCTGAACCCGCGCGCCGGTCCGCAGCGGCACCGGCGCATTAGCGCATTAGCGCATCAAGACACCTGCATCAAGACACATCAATCAAGGAGACAACCAATGACATCGCCCGTGCTCTATCACGCCGCCGAAGGCGTGGCCACCATCACCCTGAACCGCCCCGACGTGCTCAACGCGCTCAATGCGGAGCTGATGGCAGAGCTGCGCGCCGCGGTCGAGCGTGCCGCGCAGGACGAAGCTGTACGCGCGGTCGTGCTCACCGCCAATGGCCGTGGCTTTTGCGCAGGCGCGGATCTCGCCGGGCGCCAGGCCGAACTCAAGGACTCCGGCACGCTGCTGCGCGAGCGCTATCACCCGATCATCCTGGCGCTGCGCAATATGCCCAAGCCTGTCATCACCTCGGTCAACGGCGTGGCGGCCGGCGCCGGCATGAGCCTGGCGCTGGCCGGCGACGTGGTACTGGCCGGCCGCTCCGCGTCGTTCCTGCAGGCGTTCTCGAAGATCGGCCTGGTGCCCGATGCGGGAAGCACCTACTTCCTGCCGCGCTACGCGGGCGAGATGCGCGCGCGCGCGCTGGCCATCCTGGCCGAGAAGATCGACGCCGAGGAAGCCCACCGCATCGGCCTGGTGTGGAAGGTGCATGAAGACGAAGCCCTGCCCGCCGAGACCGCGAAGCTGGCGGCCCACCTCGCGCAGATGCCTACCTTTGCCTATGGCCTGATCAAGGAAGCACTTAACGCCAGCCTGGAGAGCGACCTGCCCACGCAGCTCGAACGCGAAGCCACGATGCAATCGCGCGCGTCGAAGAGCGAGGACTTCAAGGAGGGCGTGGCGGCGTTCCTGGAGAAGCGCAAGCCGGCATTCAAGGGGCGCTGAAACTCTCGCACGCCGGACGGTGATGCCACCGCCGTTATGTTGACTACGCATCGCACCACAATGCCGAAACCAGGAGACGCGCATCATGCTAGGCCTCATGCAAGACCGTCCGTTGCTGATTTCTTCCCTGATCGAGTACGCCGCGCTGTACCACCCGCTGCAGGAGATCGTGTCGCGCACGATCGAGGGCGGCACGGTGCGCACCGACTATGCCGAGGTACACAACCGCGCCAGGCGCATCGCCAGCTCGCTCGCCGGACTCGGCGTCGCACAGGGCGATCGCGTCGGCACGTTGGCGTGGAATACGCACCGTCACCTGGAGCTGTACTTTGGGGTATCCGGCGCGGGCGTGGTGCTGCATACCGTCAACCCGCGCCTGTTCCCCGAGCAGATCGACTACATCATCAACCACGCTGAAGACCGCGTGCTCTTCTTCGATCCGTGCTTCGCGCCGCTGGTGATGCAGCTTGCGCCGCGCCTGACGTCGGTCACGCACTACGTGGCGATGACCGACCGCGCCGGCACCGACGCGCTCGGCCTTGCCGGCAGACTGCCGAGCCTGCTGTGCTATGAAGACCTGATCGACGCCGGCAACGAGAATTACGCATGGCCGCAGTTCGACGAGCGCACCGCGTCGTCCCTTTGCTATACCTCGGGCACCACCGGCAACCCCAAGGGCGTGCTGTATTCGCACCGCTCCACCGTGCTGCACAGCCTCAAGGCCTGTGCTTCCGACACCTTCGGCGTAGGCGTGGACAGCGCCATCCTGCTGGTTGTGCCGCTGTTCCATGCCAACGCCTGGGGCATGCCCTACGCCTGTGCCATGACCGGGGCCAAGATGGTGCTGCCTGCCCAGCATCTGGACGGCGAAAGCGTCTACCGCATGCTGCGCGACGAGCGCGTGACCTTCTCCACCGCGGTGCCCACCGTGTGGCTGATGCTGTTCCAGTATCTCGACGCGCACCCGGAGATCGACCCGCGCTCGCTCGGGCTGAAGCTCGCCGGCGTGGGCGGCTCGGCCGCGCCCGCAGCGATGATCGAGCGCTTCGAGCAGCAGTTCGGCGCGCGCTTCATCCAGGGCTGGGGCATGACGGAAACCAGCCCGATCGGCGTGATCAGCACCCTGCTGCCCAAGCACCGGGAACTCGGCGCGCAGGAGCAGTTGAAGGTCAAGCTCAAGCAGGGCCGCGCGCTGTGGGGCGTGGACCTGCGCATCGAGGACGACCAGGGCAACGCACTGCCGCACGACGGCCACGCTTTCGGCCGGCTGAAGGTGCGCGGGCCGTGGATCGCCTCGGCCTACTTCAAGGCCGAAAATGACGCGCTCGATGCCGATGGCTGGTTCGACACCGGCGACGTTGCCAATATCGATGCCGACGGCTATGTGCAACTGGTGGACCGCGCCAAGGACGTGATCAAGTCCGGCGGCGAATGGATTTCTTCCATCGATCTGGAGAACGCCACCATGGGTCATCCCGCCGTGGCCGAGGCGGCGGTGGTTGGCGTGCCGCATCCCAAGTGGCAGGAGCGGCCGCTGCTGGTGGTGGTGCGCCGCCCCGGCACCGAAGTCAGTGCCGCCGAACTGCTCGATTTCCTCGCCGCCAGGGTAGCGAAGTGGTGGGTGCCCGACGATGTCGCCTTTGTCGATTCCCTGCCCCACACGGCCACCGGCAAGCTGCTCAAGGTGAAGCTGCGGGAGCAATTCAAAGACTATGTCCTGCCCACGGCGCAGGAACCCATTCAAGCAAGGAGTAACGCAACATGAGCACCAGCAGCGAACGCATCATCCTGACCATCGAAGACGGCGTGGCCGAGGTCAGGCTCAACCGCCCCGACAAGATGAACGCGCTCGATCCCGCCATGTTCGACGCGCTGATCGAAACCGGCCAGCGGCTCGCGCGCGAGCCCGGCCTGCGCGCGGTGGTGCTGTCCGGCGAAGGCCGTGCCTTTTGCGCGGGTCTCGATATGCAAAGCATGGCCGGACTGGGTGGCGGCAGCGACGCCGTCGCCGCCGGCCGTCTTGCGGCGCGCACCCATGGCATCTCCAACCGGCCGCAGTTCGCGTGCATGGTGTGGCGCGAATTGCCGGTACCCGTGATTGCCGCGGTCCACGGCGTCGCGTTCGGCGGCGGCCTGCAGGTGGCGCTCGGCGCTGACTTGCGTTACGTCGGCGCGGACACGCGCATGTCGGTGATGGAAATCAAGTGGGGCCTGGTGCCCGACATGGCCGGCATGCTGCTGATGCGCGGACTGGTACGCCCGGACCGCCTGCGCGAACTGATCTATAGCGGACGCATCGTCAACGCAGAAGAAGCCTGCGCGCTGGGCCTTGCCACGGCCGTGGTGGACGATCCGCGCGCGACGGCGCTGGCCACGGCGCGCGACATCGCCAACCGCAGCCCGGACGCGATCCGCGCCGCCAAGCGCCTGATGCAGGTGAGCGAAGACGGCGATGGCGCCGCCATCCTGCTGGCCGAATCGGTGGAACAGGACCGCCTCATCGGCGGCGCCAACCAGCGGGAGGCGGTGAGCGCCAATATGGAGAAGCGGGCGCCGGTGTTCAAGACCGCGCCGTAGTCGCCGCGCGGGCTCACGCGCGAGCGTTGGCGCGCCGGCGCCGCACGCGGCGGTAGAGCGCGAAGTAGACAGCCATGTTCAGCGCAAGCACCAGGGCGCCGAGCACGATCTGGATTTCGCGCGTGAGACCGTCGGGGTAGATCAGTTGCAGAACGTAGTGCTGGATGAAGTCGCCCCCGTAGGCTTGCAGGCCGGCGCGCTGGCGCAGCGCGTTTTCCAGCGGCGTGAGCGGGCAGATCCACCCGCTCCACTCCACCACCACGCCCCATGCCGCCGCCGGCAAGTGCAGCCATGCCAGGCGCGGCCAGCGCAGCACCAGCACGCCGCCCAGCATCGCGAAGACGATAAAGGCAAGGTGCAGCAGGACGACCGCGTCCGCCAGCCACGCCGCCATCATCGCCCCTGCCGCCCCGTCCAGTAGCCCGGCACCGCGAACGCCGCCTTCAGGTGCTCGATAAAGAAACGGATCTTGGCCGGCACCGGACGCTGCTGCGGGTACACCGCAAGGATGTCGTAGTCGGGCAGCGCGTACTCGTCCAACACGGTGATCAGTTCGCCGCTCTCCAGTTGCGAGAGGATTTCCCACGTGGAACGCCAGCCCAGTCCCAGTCCCTCTCCGGTCCAGCGGTGCAGCAGTTCGCCGTCGTTGCAATCGAGGTTCCCGTTCACGCGCACCGTCACGGTCTTGCCGTCCTGCTGGAAATACCAGCCGCGCTGCTGGCCGCCCTGCAGGTTGAACGCCAGGCAGTTGTGCTGGGCCAGGTCGTCCAGCGTCTGCGGCACGCCGTAGCGCGCGAAGTAGGCGGGCGTGCCGCACACCACGCGCTTGTTGGTGGCCAGCTTGATGGCGACGAAATTCGGATCGATGGCGCCGCCGATGCGGATGCCCACGTCGTAACCCTCGCGCACCAGGTCCACCACGCGATCGGTCAGGTTGAAGGAGATCTGCACCTCCGGATTCGCCGCCAGGAACGCCGGCGCGTGCGGCGCCACGTGCTTGCGACCGAACGCCGCCGGGGCCGACACGATCAGGTGCCCGGTTGCCTTGTGCTTGCCTTCCGCGATCAGCATCTCGGCACGGTCGAGATCGGCCAGCGCCTTTTTGCACTGCTCCATGAAGGCCGCGCCCTGCTCCGTCACCACGATGCGCCGCGTCGAGCGGTGCAGCAGCTTCACGCCGATGCGCGCCTCCAGCGCATTGATGCGGCGCCCGATCATCACCGGCGTCACGCCCTGCGTCAGGGCGGCGGCGGCCATGCTGCCGTGCTCGACGACCGCGATAAAGGCTTCGATTTGCTTTAGCTTGTCCATGCTGTGTGTCTCCTGAGCGTCATTGTGGCGCATGGGAGGCCGCCACGCATGCGCGCGGTGCTATGGGCGCAATTCGCCGGGGCGCATGGGACCTGCGGCAACCGCGCTCAGGGGCGCCCGCGCACCGCCGGCCGCCCCCGCGGCATCCCTTGCGCCCGATGCCGTACCTCCTTGCTGAACTCCGCGCACGCATGCGTCATCAGGTCTTCGGACCGGTACACCAGGAACACCCGGAACTCCGGCAGTTCGTCGCTGATCGGCAGGCGCACCAGCGACGCGGGATCCAGCCGCAGCGGCCCGGTGCCGTCGAACACGAAGTCCGACCACATGCTGATCAGGTCGGTGCGCGTGGCGAGTTGCAGGCCGAGCAGGTTGGAAGCGCTCTGCACGATGCGCTTGGGCATGTCCAGCCGATGCAGGCGCATCAGGCTGGCCAGCGGGCTGCCGGGGTCGTCGAGCGGGTCGAGGACGAGCCAGTCGGCGTCGAGCAGCGGCCGCAGCCGGCGTACCCGCCGCAGCGGATGGCCGGCACGCACCGCCAGCGACATGCCGGTGGAGAACAGCGGCTCCCACTGGAAGGCGCCGGTGCCGGGGCCGCTGTTGGTGGAGATCAGGCCAAGGTCGAGCCGGCCTTCGCGCAGGCCTTCGAGGATCTGCTGCGGGCGCAGCTCGAAGCCGCGCAGCGCGACATTGGGAAAGCGTTTGCGGAAGGCGGCCATGGCATCGGGCAGCGGCCCGCTGGAGGCCACGGCGGTCAGGCCGATATTGAGCTGCGCGTCGGCGTGGCCGCGGATCGCTTCGATGTCTTCCAGCGCGTGGCGCAGCTCCTGCTCGACCAGGCTGGCGCGCTTGACCAGCGCCACGCCGTAGGCGGTCAGGCTGACGCCGCGCACGGAACGCGACATCAGCGTGACGCCGAGTTCGCGTTCCAGTTCGGCGATGGCCTTGGACAGCGCCGGCTGCGACACATGCAGGCTGCGCGAGGCTTCGTGGATGCTGCCGTGCTGGGCTACCGCCAGCAGGATGCGCAGTTGCTGCAGCTTCATCTTTCCCTTTCCCTGTTTTCCTGTTTTTTTTCGGTGCCCCGCGCCGGTGCGCCACGCCCCGCGGCCGTGCGCGTGGGGCGCTCCAGGCACGCGCGCGCGTACCCGGCGCTGCGCCGCGATGCCGCGTGGCACAAGGCTTCTCCGTACTTCTACCGATAGCGGCGCAACCCTGGTTATGACGGCGATGCCATTTGGTTATCAGGATGAAAATATATGATTTTTGGCTTGCCGTGTTTGCCTGAATACTTCATCGCCAGGGATTCCACATTCCCTACGCTGGACGCAGGCAACCGCCGGCCTCCACGGCCCGATCCCCCAACCCAGTTCGTGGAGACACCGACATGAACGATGCCACCCTGCCTGGCGCGCCTTCTCTGGCGCCTGCCCAGGCAATATCCGCCAGCCCGGCCCGCCAGAGCCAGTTCCGCCTGATCGCCGCCTGCTCGATCGGCAATGCGCTGGAAATGTACGACTTCACCGTCTACAGCTTCTTCGCCCTGCTGATCGGCAAGCTGTTCTTTCCGTCCGGCAGCGCCTACGGCTCGCTGCTGCTGGCGGTGGCGACGTTCGGCATCGGCTTCGTGATGCGGCCGCTGGGCGGCTTCGTGATCGGCAACTACGCGGACCGCCACGGACGCAAGGCCGCCATGACGCTGACCATCGGCCTGATGGTACTCGGCACGCTGTGCCTTGCCTTCGCCCCGACCTACGCTTTCGCCGGGCTGTTCGGCCCGCTGATGATCGTGGCCGGCCGCCTGCTGCAGGGCTTTTCGCTGGGCGGCGAGATCGGCGCTTCCACCGCCATGCTGATGGAATCCGGCGGCGTCAAGGGCCGCGGCTTTCGCGTCAGCTGGCAACTTGGCAGCCAGGGCATCGCGGCGACGCTGGGCGCGCTCACGGCCGCCATTCTTTATGGCGTGCTGCCGCAGGCGTCGCTGGAGAGCTGGGGCTGGCGCGTGCCCTTCGTGCTGGGCCTGCTGATCGCGCCGGTGGGGCTGTATATCCGTGCGCACCTGGACGAGACGCACACGGCCCAGCCGCACGCCCCAAGCCCGCTCGGCACGCTGTTCCGCGAGCATGGCGGCACCGTGGTCAAGGGCATCCTGACCATCATCGGCGGCACGGTCGCCACCTATCTGGTGGTGTATTTCATGCCCACCTACATGATCCGGGAACTGCATCTGCCGCCGTCGCTGTCGCTGCTCTCGGGCTGCGTGACGGGTGTGGTGTGCCTGGTGATGTCGCTGCTGGCCGGCACCCTGGCCGACCGCCTGCCGCGCCGCAAGCCGCTGGTGCTGGGCTCGATGGTCTTTACGCTGGTGTGCCTCTATCCGGCGTTCTGGCTGATGACCCATTACCCGAGCGTGCCGCTGGTGCTGTCGCTGTCCGCGCTGCTGACCGCCAGCGTCTACCTGGGCTCCACGCCGATGCTGCTGATGATGATGGAACTCCTGCCGGCCAAGGTGCGCGCCAGCGGCCTGTCGGTGATCTATGCGGTGGGCGTGACGGTGTTTGGCGGCTCCTGCCAGTTCATCGTCACCTGGATGCTGGCCAAGACTGGCAACCCGATGGCGCCGGCCTTCTACATGATGGCCTGCGGCGCGGTGACCATCCTCGCGGTGCTGACGATCCGCGAAACCCGAGAAGACTAAAGCCTTTCCTCCCCTGCCGCTTCGTAGCCAAGGAATACAGAATGACCCGCGAACCCACCCTGACTCCCTTCCAGTTGCTGCCGCACCTGCTGCCGCAGATCCAGATCGACGCCGACACCTTTATCGGCATCCGCCGCCAGATCCACGCCCGGCCCGAACTCGGCTTCGAGGTGGGCGCCACCAGCAAGCTCGTTGCCACCTTGCTGGAAAGCTGGGGCTACGAGGTGCATACCGGCATCGGCAAGAGCGGCGTTGTCGGGCAGCTCAAGGTGGGCAACGGCAAGCGCCGCCTGGGCATCCGCGCCGACATGGACGCGCTGCCGATCGTCGAGGCCACGGGCCTGCCTTATGCCAGCAAGAACCAGGGCAAGATGCACGCCTGCGGCCACGACGGCCACACCGCCATCCTGCTGGCCGCCGCCAAGGCGCTGGCCGACAGCCGCGACTTCGATGGCACGCTCAACCTGATCTTCCAGCCCGACGAGGAAAACCTGTGCGGCGCGCGCGCCATGATCGAGGACGGCTTGTTCGAGCGCTTCCCGTGCGATGCGGTCTTCGCCCTGCACAATATGCCCGGCGTGCCGGCCGGCAGCTTCCGGGTGCTGCCGGGCCCGGTGAGCCTGTCGTCCGACGTGGCGGACGTGACCATCAAGGGCGTGGGCGGGCACGGCGCCATGCCCCACCGCGCGCGGGATCCGATCGCCGCGTCGGCGGCCATTGTCACCGCGCTGCAGACCGTGGTGGCGCGCAACGTGGCGCCGGACGATACCGCGGTGCTGTCGGTGGGCTTTATCCGCGGCGGCGCGACCCATAACGTGATTCCGGAATCGGTCACGCTGGGCCTGAACGTGCGCGCCGCGCGCCCGGAAACGCGCGCGCTGGTGGAGCAGCGCATCCGCGAGATCGTCAGCCTCACCGCGCAGGCGCATGGCGTGGAAGCGCTCATCGACTACCGCCAGCTGACGCCGCCGATGGTCAACACGGAGAGCGAAACCAAGCTGGCGCAGCAGGTTTGCAGCGACCTTGTCGGCGCCGACAAGGTCGTGACGCAAGCGCCCAAGGGCCTGAATGGCAGCGAGGACTTCGCGTGGATGCTGAACGAGGTGCCGGGCTGCTACCTGATCCTCGGCAACGGCGAAGGCGAGTTCGGCGGTTGCATGGTGCATAACCCCGGCTACGACTTCAACGACCAGGTGCTGCCGCTGGGCGCGGCCTGCTGGGTCCGCCTGGCGCAGACTTACCTGACCGCGTGAGATAGCGTGGGCGGACCCGCTGCTGCGCTGTCCGCCTCCGCCTCCACCGCCTCCACCGCCTCGATCGCCTCCCGCTGTTCCGCGGACGAAGCCGAGCCTGGATCCCCTGGTGTCCACGCGTCGCGGACCTCCGGTGGAACAGGCGCCGGCGACGGTACCGCGGGGGCTGGCGCTGTAACGGGTACGGTTGCCGCCGTGGCAGCCGCCGGCGCACCGGCGCCCTGCACGGGCGCCCGCCCCAGCTGCGAACTGATCTCGGCCGCTTCGGCCAGCACGTAGGCAAGCCGCCGCAGCGGCCGGCTGACCTGCAGTTGCAGGAAAAGCGTCAGCGCCGCGCCGGGCACGAAGGCTATGCCGTACAGCGACAGCAGCGGCAACAGGCTGCCGCCCTTGTGCGGCAGTTCGACCAGCCCGGTGACCAGCGCCAGCGCGAACGGGCTCACCGCCAGCAGCAGCCCGATCGTCTTCGTTATCCCTTCCCACATCCGCAATTGCGCATGCACGCGCCGGGCCCGCGCGCGCAGCCCCTGGGCCGGTATCCGCGCCAGTGCGCGCAGCAGCGCGCTCTCCGCCTCATCGTGCCGGTCGACCTGGTCGGCCAGCTGGCCCAGCGGATCGCGCAACCTGCGCGCGAGCGCGGGCAGGTGCGTCAGCAGCAGCGCCGCCAGTCCCGCCACGCTGCCCCCCAGCAGGCAATAGACCAGCCGCGCCTGCCACGGCGCCGGCGTCTGCCTGATCTGATACCTGGTGTACAGCACCGCGCCGGTCGCCAGCAGCGCGGCCAGCGAACAAGCCCAGAACAGCCCCAGCAGGCCGCGCTGCAGCCGCTCCAGGTTCATGGCGGCCGCGGGCGAACCGGCGGTATCGGATACGGCGGGCGGCTTCCGCTTGAGCGCGTCGAGCAGCTCTCGGGTGGGAGGGAGCCTGGTCAGCATGGCGATTCGGTTGGCAATGGAGGGTTCCACGCGGTGCGAGAGCACTGGCGCGATACCCGCACATTGTCGCCATTTGGCGTGCCAAACGGGGGGGCGCCGGGGGCGTGGGCAGGCCTTTTACCGCAAATTCCCACGTATCGTTGCCGTCACACAACGTATGGCAATGGCGCGGGCCCGGCACCGTCCGGCAATGGTGGTTTCAGTGCCCCGCGGCCGCATTCGATATCACAGGTATCGAATCAACTGATCTCCCTTCCCTTTATCCCAACCCGCTTGCGGGAATAGCATGGGCTCCAACAGTGATTCGCAGCAATTCACAGCTTTTCACAAAACATCGCATCAACGATTGGAGACAGACATGCCGAAGATGAGAGCAGTCGACGCGGCCATTGCCGTGCTGGAAAAAGAAGGTATCACCACCGCGTTCGGCGTGCCCGGCGCCGCCATCAACCCGTTCTACTCGGCCATGCGCCGTGCCGGCACCATCGACCATTTCCTGGCCCGCCACGTGGAAGGCGCCTCGCATATGGCCGAGGGCTACACCCGCGCGGAGGCCGGCAATATCGGCGTGTGTATCGGCACCTCGGGTCCCGCCGGCACCGACATGATCACCGGCCTGTACTCGGCCTGGGCTGACTCCATTCCCATTCTCTGCATCACCGGCCAGGCGCCGCGCGCCCGCTTGTACAAGGAGGACTTCCAGGCCGTCGATATCGAATCGATCGCCAAGCCGGTGACCAAGTGGGCCGTGACCGTGCGCGAGCCGGCGCTGGTGCCGCAAGTGTTCCAGCAAGCCTTCCACCTGATGCGCTCGGGCCGTCCGGGTCCGGTGCTGATCGACCTGCCCTTCGACGTGCAGGTCGCCGAAATCGAGTTCGATCCGGAAACCTACCAGCCGCTCGCCCCGTACAAGCCGGTTGCCTCGCGCCCGCAGATCGAGAAGGCCATCGCCATGCTCAACGCGGCCGAGCGCCCGCTGATCGTGTGCGGCGGCGGCGTGATCAACGCCGATGCGGCCGAGCTGCTGGTGGAATTCGCCGAGCTGGTCAACGTGCCGGTGGTCCCGACGCTGATGGGCTGGGGCGTGCTGGCCGACGACCACCCGCTGCAAGCCGGCATGGTCGGGCTGCAGACTTCGCACCGCTACGGCAACGCCACGATGCTGGCCTCGGACTTCGTGCTCGGCATCGGCAACCGCTGGGCCAACCGCCACACGGGCAGCGTCGAGGTCTACACCAAGGGCCGCAAGTTCGTGCACGTGGATATCGAGCCCACCCAGATCGGCCGCGTGTTCGGCCCGGACCTGGGCATCGTCTCCGACGCCAAGGCCGCGCTGGAACAGTTCGTGGAAGTGGCGCGTGAAATGAAGATGGCCGGCCGCCTGCCGTGCCGCAAGAGCTGGGTGGCGGATGTGCAGAAGCGCCGCCGCACCATGCAGCGCAAGAGCGACTTCGACAACGTGCCGGTCAAGCCGCAGCGCGTGTACCGCGAGATGAACCAGTACTTCCCGCGCGATGTGCGTTACGTGTCCACCATCGGCCTGTCGCAGATCGCCGCCGCGCAGTTCCTCTCCGTCAACGAGCCGCGCCACTGGATCAACTGCGGCCAGGCCGGCCCGCTGGGCTGGACCATTCCCGCCGCGATCGGCGTGAAGGTGGCCTCGCCGCAATCGGATGTGGTGGCCATCTCGGGCGACTACGACTTCCAGTTCATGATCGAAGAGCTGGCTGTGGCCGCGCAGTTCAAGGTGCCGTACATCCACCTGGTGGTGAACAATTCCTACCTCGGGCTGATCCGCCAGGCGCAGCGCAATTTCGAGATGGACTACTGCGTGCAGCTCGCCTTCGACAACGTCAACTCGCCCGAACTCAACGGCTACGGCGTGGACCACGTGAAGGTTGTGGAAGGCCTGGGTTGCAAGGCGATCCGCGTGTTCAAGCCGGAGGACATCGCACCGGCCTTTGCCGAAGCCCGCGACCTGATGGCCGAGTTCTCGGTGCCGGTGGTGGTAGAGGTGATCCTGGAACGCGTGACCAATATCGCGATGGGCACCGAGATCGACAACATCAACGAGTTCGAGCCGATCGAAGACATCGAGGAAGCCATCCTCCGCGAAGAAGTGGAAACGGCGTAAGCATCGCAGGCTGACAAGCGCGGGCCATGAGCCCGCGCGCTTTCTGCAAATCAGTACCGCTGCATCAGCGCGCCCCCAATCACCGCATCCGCGCGAGCGGAACCACAAGACAAGTCACCCGGAGACATCTATGCCAAAACTTGCCGCCAACCTGACCATGCTGTTCAACGAAGTGGCCTTCCTCGACCGCTTCGAAGCCGCCGCGCGCGCGGGCTTCCGCGGCGTGGAGTTCCTCTTTCCGTACGCCTTCCACGCTGACCAGATCGCGGACCGGCTCAACCGCTTCCAGCTCGACCTGGTGCTGCACAACCTGCCGGCCGGCAAGTGGGAAGCGGGCGAACGCGGCATCGCCTGCCACCCGGACCGCGTGGGCGAGTTCCAGGACGGCGTGGGCGAAGCGATCAAGTACGCCAAGGTGCTGGGTGTGCGCCAGCTGAACTGCCTGGTCGGCATCCAGCCGCAGAACATCAAGCGCGAGCAGGCGCAGGAAACGCTGGTGGAAAACCTGCGCTTCGCGTCGCAGGCGCTCGCCGCCGAGCAGATCGATCTGCTGGTCGAGCCGATCAACACCTTCGATATTCCCGGCTTCTTCCTGTCGCGCACGCAGCAGGCGCTGGACCTGATCGAACAGGTCAACGCGCCCAACCTCTACGTGCAGTACGACATCTATCACATGCAGCGCATGGAGGGCGAAATCGCCGCCACGCTGAAAGCGCATCTTCCGAAGATCAAGCACGTGCAGCTGGCCGACAACCCGGGCCGCAACGAGCCGGGCACCGGCGAGCTGAATTATCACTTCCTGTTCAAGTGGCTTGACGAGATCGGCTATGGCGGCTGGGTCGGCTGCGAGTACAAGCCGCGCACGACCACCACCGAAGGCCTGGGCTGGCGCGCGGAACACGGCGTGCAGTAAGCAGAACCAGTAAACCCACAAACATTCAACGATCGCATCAAGGAGACATCACATGGCAAACCAACGCAACGTCGGATTCATCGGCCTGGGCATCATGGGCGCGCCGATGGCGGGCCACCTGCGCGCTGCCGGGCACACGCTGTTCGTGCACGACGTCAACCCGGCGCCGCAGGCACTGGTCGATGCCGGCGTCACCGTCTGCACCAGCGCCGAGGAAGTCGCCAAGCGGGCGGACATCATCGTGATCATGGTGCCGGACACCCCGCACGTGGAAGCCGTGCTGTTTGCCGAAAAGGGCGTGGCCGCCGCGCTCAAGGCTGCCGGCAAGGAAGCTGCGCACGGGAAGATCGTGGTCGACATGAGCTCGATCTCGCCGATCGCCACCAAGGACTTCGCCGCGCGCATCAACAAGCTGGGCGCCGCCTACCTGGACGCGCCGGTTTCAGGCGGCGAAGTGGGCGCCAAGGCGGCATCGCTGACCATCATGGTGGGCGGTCCGCAAGAGTCGTTCGACGAGGTCAAGCCGCTGTTCGACCTGCTGGGCAAGAACGTGACGCTGGTCGGCGGCAACGGCGACGGCCAGACCACCAAGGTGGCCAACCAGATCATCGTGGCGCTGAACATCCAGGCCGTATCCGAAGCGCTGCTGTTCGCCTCCAAGGCAGGCGCCGATCCGGCGCGCGTGCGCCAGGCGCTGATGGGCGGCTTCGCGGCTTCGCGCATCCTGGAAGTGCACGGCGAGCGCATGGTCAAGCGTACCTTCGATCCGGGCTTCCGCATCGAGCTGCACCAGAAGGACCTGAACCTTGCCCTGCAAGGCGCCAAGGCGCTGGGCGTGGCGCTGCCGAACACCGCCACCGCGCAAGAGCTGTTCAACACCTGCGCCGCCAACGGTTGGGCCAAGCAGGACCACTCGGCGCTGTGCCGCGCCATCGAGATCATGTCCAACCATGAGATCGCCAAGGGCGGCGCCAAGTAAGCCAGCAGCACCATCATGGCCTGCCCTGGCAGGCCAGCATCATTCCCCGGCCACGCACGGCCGGGGAAGCAGCACTTCCGGATTCCGTCATGCTAGCCACCGATTCCCACTCCGCCCTGCGGGTGCCCCAGCGCCCGGCCGGTCTTTCCGATCCACGCGCGTTGCTGCGTGACCTGTTCGATACCGCGGTCGCCGCCGTCAGCGCCAGCCATTGCCTGCCGCCGCAACTGCCGCCGCCGCCCAAGGGCCGCACGGTCGTAATCGGTGCGGGCAAGGCGGCCGCCGCGATGGCGCAGGCGGTCGAGACGCACTGGCAAGGTGAACTGTCGGGGCTGGTGGTGACGCGCTATGGACACGGCGCGGCGTGCCGCCGCATCGAGGTCGTGGAAGCCGCGCACCCGGTGCCCGATGAAGCCGGCCAGCGCGCCGCGCAGCGCATGGTGGAACTGGTCAGGGGCCTCACCGCCGACGACCTGGTGCTGTGCCTGATCTCCGGCGGCGGCTCCGCGCTGCTGGCCGCGCCCGCGCCCGGCATCACGCTCGCCGACAAGCAGGCCGTAAGCCGCGCGCTGCTCAAGAGCGGCGCCAACATCGGCGAGATGAATTGCGTGCGCAAGCACCTGTCGGCGCTCAAGGGCGGCCGGCTGGCGTTGCACTGTGCGCCGGCACGCGTCGAGACCCTTTTGATTTCCGATATTCCCGGTGACGATCCCACGCTGATCGCCAGCGGCCCGACGCTGCCCGACGCCACCACCTGCGCCGACGCGCTGGCGGTGATCGCCAAGTACGGCATCGAGGTACCGGCCAATGTGCGCGCGCATCTGGAGAGCGGCGCGGGCGAAACGCCCAAGCCTGGCGACGCGCGTTTCGACGGCCATCGCAGCGCCACGCTTGCCACCGCGCAGCAATCGCTGGCAGCGGCGGCGGCGCGTGCGCGCGAACTTGGCTTCGAGGCGCACATCCTGTCCGACAGCATGGAAGGCGAATCGCGCGACGTGGCGCTGGTGCATGCCGCCATCGCGCGGCAGGTCGCGCAGCACGGCCAGCCGTTCAGGAAGCCCTGCGTGATCCTGTCCGGCGGCGAAACCACGGTGACCGTGCGCGGCAGCGGCCGCGGCGGGCGCAATGCCGAATTCCTGCTGGCGCTCGCCGTCGCGCTGGACGGCCTGCCGGGTGTGCATGCCATTGCCTGCGACACCGACGGCATCGATGGCTCCGAAGACAACGCCGGTGCGTTGCTCGCGCCCGATACGCTGAACCGTGCCGCGGCACGCGGACTGTCTGCGCGCGCGCACCTGGGCAACAACGATGGCTACGGTTTCTTCGCCGGCCTGGACGACCTCATCGTCACCGGCCCGACCCGTACCAACGTGAACGATTTCCGCGCCATCCTGATTGTGTAAGCCACGTGATTGAACAAGGGCGCGCCCTGGGCGCGCCACCCGAGATTGGAAGAGGAGACAAAATGAGACGCCAGCGCAAAGCCAAGATCGTTGCCACGCTCGGACCGGCCAGCACCGATATCGAGGTGATCCGGCAGCTGTTCGAGGCAGGGGCCGATGTGTTCCGCCTCAACTTCAGCCACGGCTCCCACGACGACCACAAGCGCCGCTACGATGCCGTGCGCCAGGTCGAAGCCGAGACCGGCCGCCCCATCGCCGTGCTGGCCGACCTGCAGGGGCCCAAGCTGCGCATCGGCACCTTTGCCGCGGGCAAGGTCGCGGTCAAGGCCGGCGACGTGTTCGTGCTCGACAGCGATCCCGGCCCGGGCGATGCTACCCGCGTGCACCTGCCGCATCCCGAGCTGTTCCGCGTTGCGGCGCCGGGACAGTCGCTGCTGATCGACGACGGCAAGGTGCAGCTGAAGATCGAGTCGGTGGCCAGCGGCAGCATCGTCACGCGCGTGGTGAACCACGGGACGCTTTCCGATCGCAAGGGCGTCAACGTGCCCGACGCGGTGATCCCGATCCCCGCGCTGACCGAGAAGGATCGCAAGGACCTCGACTTCGCGCTGGAACTCGGCGCCGACTGGATCGCGCTGTCCTTCGTGCAGCGTCCGGCCGACATCGTGGAAGCGCGCGAGATCATCGGCACCCGCGCCGGTGTGCTGTCCAAGATCGAGAAGCCCGCCGCGCTGCAACAGCTGGAAGAAATCGTGCGCGTCTCCGATGCGGTGATGGTGGCGCGCGGCGACCTCGGCGTGGAGCTGCCGCCGGAGCGCGTGCCGGGCGTGCAGAAGCGCATCCTGCGCATCTGCCGTCAGCACGGCAAACCCATCGTCATCGCCACGCAGATGCTGGAATCGATGATCGATTCGCCGGTGCCCACGCGCGCCGAAGCCTCCGATGTGGCCAGCGCCATCTATGACGGCGCCGATGCGGTGATGCTGTCGGCGGAATCGGCCAACGGCCGCCACCCGGTACCGGCGGTGGCGATCATGGACCGCATCATCGCCGAGGTGGAGCGCGATCCGCTCTATCGCAACCTGCTGGACGCGCAGCACGAAGCACCGCTGTCCACCCGGCAGGACGCGATCTGCGCCGCGTTGCGCGAAGTCACGCAGATCATCGGCGCGGCCGCCACCGTGACCTACACCTCGTCGGGCTCCACTGCGCTGCGCGCGGCGCGCGAGCGGCCGCACGCGCCCATCGTCAGCATCACGCCGAACCTGGAGATCGCGCGGCGGCTGGCGCTTGCCTGGGGCGTGCATTCCACCGTCAGCCCCGATGTGCAAAGCGTCGACGAGATGGTGAACGCGGCCACCCGCGCCGCGCTGGCCGAAGGCTATGCCGCGCCGGGCGACCAGATCACCATCGCGGCTGGCATGCCGTTCGGCCAGGGCGGCACCACGAACCTGCTGCGGGTGGCCGAGATCGGCGGCACGGAGCCGGGCAAGGCGCTTGCGCTTGGCGCCGGCAGCACGGTGCCGGCGGTTACGGCCTGATACACCACACGCATGCGCCGGCGCCAACGCCGTTGCTATACTGATCGACACACTGTGGCCACTGTCCGGCCGCAGCGATCAACCAGCAATGCGGAGCCACCATGCGTCTCGATGACGAAGCCGAAAGCCAGAATGTAGAAGACCGCCGGGGAGAGGGTTCCGGCGGTTTCGGCGGCTTCGGCGTGGGGCCCAAGACGCTCGGCATCGGCACCATCCTGGTGGCGCTGGCGGCGTCGTATTTCTTCGGCATCGATCCTTCCGTGATCATGCAGGGCGCCTCGGTGCTGCAGGGTTCGCAGCAACAGGCGCCGCAGCAGCAGCATGTGCCCAGCCATCCGCCCGCCAACGACCAGATGACGGTGTTCGTGCGCAAGGTGCTGGGCAACACCGAGCGCACCTGGTCGCATATTTTCGAGACTGACCTCAACCGCCGCTACGCGCCGCCCACGCTGGTGCTGTTCTCCGGCGCCACGCCCACCGCCTGCGGCACCGGCGAGTCGGCCATGGGGCCCTTCTACTGCCCGGGCGACCAGAAGGTCTATATCGACCTGGCCTTCTACGATGAACTGCGCCGCCGCTTCGGCGCCGGCGGCGACTTTGCCCAGGCGTATGTGATCGCCCACGAAATCGGCCACCACGTGCAGAACCTGCTCGGCGTGTCCGGCAAGGTCGACGCCGCGCGCCGCCGCATGGGCGAGGCGCAGGCCAATCAGTTGTCGGTGCGCGTGGAGTTGCAGGCCGATTGCCTGGCCGGCGTGTGGGCCGCCACCGCGGAACGCATGAACCAGCAACTGCTGGAACCCGGCGATATCGAAGAAGGCCTCAAGGCCGCCGCCGCCATCGGCGACGACCGGCTGCAGAAGCAGGCCCAGGGCTATGTCGTCCCCGAAGCGTTCACCCACGGCACCAGCGAGCAGCGCACGCGCTGGCTGCGCCAGGGACTGACTACCGGCGACATCCGCAAGTGCGATACCTTCGCGGCCCGGCAACTCTGAGCCCCGCGCGTCCGCATTGACCGGCCGGAAGCCCGCCCCCCCACCAGGGCGGGGAAAGGAAAAGTGCCTGATCCGTTGTGTAAACATTGTTCACAAAGTGACTGATTGTTTATAATCGCGGCCATGCCCTCCGCCCGCCCGCCGCAACCCAGCCTGCAAGCCCAGCCCGCCGCCGTGCCGTCCGGCAGCACGCCAGCCGTGCCGCTTGCCGCGCGCGCCGGCGTGCCTGTGCGGCCGCCCGCGGCACGTGCGGCTGGTGCCGCGCAGCGCCGCGAGAGCGTGCGCGAGGCCTTCTTCAACGCCGCCCGCGCGCTGTTCGCGGAGGCTGGCTTCGCCGGGGTCACGCTGCGCCGCATCGGCGAGCGCTGCGGTTATAGCGCCGCCGCCATCTACCGGCATTTCGAAGACAAGACCGCACTCCTGTTCGAGGTGTGCGCGCAGGACTGGGTACGGCTGGCGGCCGCGCTGGCCGAGGCCCGGGCCGCCGCCCGCACGGCCGCCGAGGTCCTGCCGGCGGTGCTGGACGCTTACGTGGCGTGGGCCCTGGCCCATCGCCACAGCTATCACCTGATGATGATGATGGGCCTGCCGGCCGACGCCGAACGCGCGATCGACCAGCGCTGGCGCGAGCGTTTCCCCGAGGACCCGGTGGCCGCCGTGCTGCTGGCTTGCGTGCGCGACCAGCAGGCCGCCGCGCTGATCGATGCCGGGCATGACGCCGGCGACGTCACCGACGCGCTGTGGACCGCCGTTCACGGGCTGGCCGCGCTCGACATCACTTTCGAGCACCTGCCGCGCGAGAACCGGCGGCCGCTGGCGCATCGCCAGCGGGTGTTGCTGGCAGCACTGTTGCGTGGTTTCGCGCTGCCTGCCCATTAGGGTCGCCGGACCCCACGGCAACCCTCCCCCCTCCTGCTGTTTCGCCTCACGGCGCTATCCGTACAGTTAGCGCGCCGTCCCACGTTCCATCGCACCGGATCCGCGGCCCGCTGTCGCGCCGGTGCCAGATAACCGAATCTGTCATGGCGTCCTTCTTCCTTCGCCGGCCCGCCTTCGCGTGGGTCATTGCCATCCTCACCATGGTGGCGGGCCTGATTGCCCTCACGCGCATTCCCATCGCCCAGTATCCGGCGGTGGCGCCGCCCACCGTGATCGTCTATGCCGACTATGCCGGCGCTTCGGCACGCACCGTGGAGGACGCCGTGACCGCCGTGCTGGAGCAGCAGATGCATGGCATCCCCGGCCTGCTCTACCTCGATGCCAGCAGCGAGGGCGGCGCCGCCACCATCACGCTGGGTTTCCGCCAGGGCACCGACGCGCAGCTGGCGCAGGTCAATGTGCGCAACCGCGTCATGCAGGCCGAACCGCTGTTGCCGGAAGCGGTGCGCCGCGGCGGCATCTTTGTGGACCAGGCCAGCAGCAGCCCCTTCATGTATGTCTCGCTCGTCTCCGATGGCGGCCAGCTCGACGAAACCGCGCTGGGCGATTTCGCCGCCGGCTCGCTGCTGCCGATGCTGCGCCGCCTGCCCGGCATCGGCAAGGCCGAGCCTTATGGATCCGAGTACGCCTTGCGCATCTGGTTCGATCCGGACAAGCTCAACGCCTACGGCCTCACCGCCGCGGACGTGGAGCAGGGCATCAGGGCGCGCAACGGCGATGTCACGCCCGGCCAGCTTGGCAGCGCGCCGGCGGTGCCGGGCCAGCCCTTCCAGGCGCTGGTGCGCCCGCCCCGGCCGCTGAGCGATCCGGAAGCGTTCGAGCGCATCGTGGTGCGCGGCGGCAGCGACGCCTCGCTGGTGCGGCTGCGCGACGTGGCACGGGTGGAACTGGGCGCCAGCGACTACCGCTACGGCTCGCGCCACGATGGCCAGGTCGCGGCTTCGATCGGCCTCAAGCTGGCCGATGGCGCCAATGTGCTGGCCACTTCGCGCACCGTGCGCGCGGCGCTCGATGAAGCCGCGCGCAGTTTTCCGGCGGGCGTGCGCTATGAGATCTCGTCCGACAGCGCGCAGTTCGTCGAGCGTTCCATCTGGCGCGTGCTGACCACGCTGGGCGAAGCTACGGTGCTGGTCTTCCTGATCCTCTACCTGTTCCTGGGCAACCTGCGCGCCACGCTGATCCCGGTGATCGTGGTGCCGGTGTCGCTGCTTGGCACCGTCGCCTGCCTGTACGCGTTCGGCCTCTCGCTGAACGTGATCACGCTGTTCGGCGTGGTGCTGGCGATCGGCATCCTGGTGGACGACGCCATCGTGGTGGTGGAAAACGTCGAGCGGATCATGCGCGAGGAAGGCGTGGGTGCGATGGAAGCGGCGGCCCGCTCGATGCGCGAGGTGTCGGGCGCGCTGCTGGCGGTCACGCTGGTGCTGTGCGCGGTCTTCGTGCCGATGGCGTTCATGGGCAGCGCGGTCGGCGTGATCTACCGGCATTTCGCCATCACGCTGGCGATCTCCATTGCCTTCTCGCTGTTCTTCGCGCTCTCGCTGGCGCCAGCCATGTGCGCCAGCCTGTTGCGCCATGCGCCGCATCCGGTGCGCGGGCCGCTGGCGTGGTTCGAGCGCGGTTTCACGGCATTTACCGCGCGCTATGCCGGATGGGTGCAGGCGCTGCAGCGCCGCCGCCTGCGCTGGCTGGGCATCTACCTGGCGCTGGCGGTCGCTGGCGGCGTGCTGATATGGCAGATCCCCGCCGGCTTCCTGCCGGACGAGGACACGGGCGAGATTGTGATCGATGTGGAACTGCCGGCAGGCTCCACCCAGGAGGAGACGCGCACAACCGTGGCGGCGCTGGAGAAGTGGCTGCAGGACGGCAAGTATCCGGTGCGCTCCACCTTTGCCGTGCTGGGCTGGAGCAATTCCGGCAGCGGCGAACAGCGCGCCAGCCTGTACCTGGCACTGCAAGACTGGGAGCGGCGCGGTGCCGGGGAGCGCGCTGACGTGCTACTGGCGAGGATGACGGCTGCGCTTGAGGACTGGCCAGGCCGGGGACGCGCGCAGCTCTACGCTTATGGCGGCGCTACCTTGCCCGAACTGGGCAGCACCGGCGGCCTCGACATGCGGCTGGTCGCGCAGCCCGGCACCGGACGCGAGGCGCTCTTCGCCGCCCGCGACAAGCTGCTTGCCGCGGCCAGGGACGAACCCGCGCTCGGCGAGGTCCGTGCCACCACGGCGCAGCCCGCGCCGGCGCTGGACCTGCGCATCGACTACGAGCGCGCGCGCAGCTTCGGCGTGGAGCCCGAGGCCATCCACCATGCGCTTTCCGCCACGCTGGGCTCGCGCTACGTCGACGAAGTGGCGCGCGAAGGCCGTATCCGCCGGGTGATCCTGCAGGCCGACGCGCCTTACCGGATGAACCCCGCCCACTTGTCGCGCGTGCACGTACGCAACGAGCGCGGCGGCATGGTCTCGCTCGGCGCCTTCGCCGAACTGGTGTGGGGCAAGGGTGAAGCCACGCTGGAGCGGTTCAGCGGACTCCCCTCGGTGCGCATCAACGCCGACGTGGTGCCGGGCCACAGCACCGGCACGGCGATGGAGCGGCTCACGGCCATGGTCCGCGAACTGGGCGGCACCTATGACGTGCGCTGGACCGGGCGCGCCTTCGAGCAGCAGCAAAGCGGCGCGCAGGCGCCCTGGCTGTTCGCCTTGTCGTTGCTGTTCATCTTCCTGTGCCTGGTGGCGCTCTATGAAAACTGGACCCTGCCGCTGGCGGTGCTGTTGATCGTGCCCGCCGGCCTGCTTGGCGCGCTGGCGGCGATCTGGCTGCGCGGGATGCCGAACGACGTCTACTTCAAGGTGGGCGGGATCGTGATCATGGGGCTGGCGGCCAAGAACGCCATCCTGGTGGTGGAGTACGCCGAGCAGTTGCGCCGCGGCGGCATGGGGCTGGTCGAAGCTGCCAGCCAGGCCGCCCGGCAGCGGCTGCGTCCGGTGGTGATGACATCGCTGGCCTTTATCCTGGGCGTGGTGCCGCTGGCGATCAGCACGGGAGCGGGTGCGGCGGCGCAGGGCGCGGTCGGCACCGGGGTGCTGGGCGGCATGCTTGGCGCGACCGTGATCGGCGCGCTGGCGGTCCCCTTGCTCTATGTCCTGATCGGGCGCCGGCGTCCCCGGCGCGAGCGGGAATGACGGGCGCGCGCCAGCCTTTGAGGCGTTATGGAATAAGGTGGGATGAACTGCGGGACGGCCGGAGGGATTGAATGTACAGCGGGAGGTACAGCGGGAGCGGCGGGTAAAAATCACCCACCCGGCGGGAGAGAGAAGGAGGAGGAGGTCAGCCGGGCAGGTGGGAGATAAAGCGGGAAAACAGGTGCATAACCGAGGCGGCCACCTAAGTGGCCGCCTGGTAACACGAGGTCTGGATCAGACCTTATAGCCGTACAGCGATCCGTCGCCGGAGCGCGAATTATCCAGCGAGCTGGCAGAGATTTCGCCACTGAAGGCGCGCGCGCCATCGGTGAACGTGTCGAACTTGCCTTGCTTGGCGCCGTCGGTGTACGGGTCGTACTTGCCGGCGCGGGCGCCGTCGGAGAACGTATCGAACTTGCCTTGCTTGGCGCCGTCAACGAACGGATCGAACTTGCCGGTGCGCAACGCATCGGCATAGACGTCGAACTTGCCGACCTTGCTGGTGGCGGGGGCCGCCAGTGCCGCGGCCGATCCGGCCACCAAAAGCACTGCTAACGCGCTGCCCAGGATGCGTTTGGCATTCATTTGGGACTCCTTCAACTGATTGTTTTGTCGCTTTTGTTTTAAGCCGCAGTTACTTGCTGCTCTTTGGCAATCTATGTTGCTATGCGAGCACGGACTGAAGATTAGTGGCTGGGCGCGCAAGGAGAAATACCACTGCGACGAATGGTGCGTTGCGAGTCGTGAAACGCTGGAAGTGCGGACGAACGGCGCGGATTGGCCGCCGGATGGCGCAGCCGGGACGTGGAAACGGCGTGGCGCAAGCGCCTGGCGCGCGGTGCGATAGCCTGCCAGCCCAGGCTGGAGGCCGTCTAGCGCCGGGCAACGGTGCGCGCGGGCGCTCGTGGGACCGGTGTGCGCAACGCTGCCTGCGGCGCGCGAGGACGCCGCGATCGGCGTCCTGAAAGCGCACGTGAGATGCCCTGAATGTGCCTGCTGCGGCCTTAAACGGTGTACTGGCCGTTGGCCTCGGGCTGGAACGACAATTCGACCACCGTGACGCTTTGCTCGCGTCCGTCCGGCAGGCGGTAGCTCACGGTCTGGCCGGCGCGCGCCCCCAGCAGGACGCGGCCGATCGGCGACAGCACCGACAGCCGGCCCTCGTCGAAATCCGCGGTGTCCGGATACACCAGGGTCCAGCGGCGCGGCGTGGCCTCGCCTTCCAGCACGCACAGCATGCTGGAGTTCATGGTGACGACATCCTTCGGAATGGCATCGGCCGGCACGATGGCGGCGCGCTCCAGGATGCTGTCGAGCATCTCGGCCAGCGGGGCGGCGCCGGCACGCCCGGCAATGCGCTCGAGGCGGGTTACGTCGAGCTCGGTAAGGTAAAGGGTCGGTTGTTGCTTGGACGAAGCCGTCATGATGAATCCTCGCTAAGTGGCGATGCGGCGACCCAGGGCGGCTGGAGCGATCCGTCATGGATCGGCTCCGGGCACTGCTAGGTCATGGAATAAGGGGCCGTCAGGAACGGCGGGAAAACCGCGAACAGGGAGTGACTCGGCCCGGTTCGGCGCTTGCCTGCGTTGGGGGGAACGTCAGGCTGGGAACCGGGCAGGATCAAGCGGTGCGCTGATCCGGCGGCAGGCAATAGCCTGTGTGGCTTGCGCGCGCGGCGCCTGCGCTACGCGCGCGGACGCGCCGGCCTGCCCGATACGGGCAAGCTCGACAGCGGTCAGCGACAGGCAGCTAAGCGTCATTTACGTGCGGCAACTATTGGATGGAAATTCGGGAAAGCGCGCCACGCGGTGGGATCGATGAGAGCAATGGCTCACTCAAATGTCTCGTCGCGGGACCGTGCCGCCGCGCTTTTCACCAGCTTGGTGCGCGGCAAGTTGAGGAATCGTAGCATAGCCGGCACCGTTCAGCACCGGGGCGCAACCCTAGCCTTGATCCACGGCATGCGGATGGCATTCGCAGGCGGCGCCGGCCGCGGCCTGCTGCAGGTTCTGCAGGATGCCGCACTCGCTGGCCGGATGGGGCTGGTCGCAGGTGTGGCGCAGCGCCCGCAATTGGCCCTCCAGGGCCTCGAGCGCAACGCGCTGCGCATGGATCTGCTCGATCTGGCGATCCAGCAGGGCGTTGATGTCGTCGCAGGCGAGTGTCGGATCCCGCTCGAAGTCGCGCAGGCGCCGGACGTCGGACAGGCTCATGCCCAGCGAGCGGCAGTGGCGCACGAAATTGAGCTGCAGCAGATGGCTGTCGCCATAGCGGCGATAGCCGTTGTCCTCGCGCTGGGGTGCGTCAAGCAGCCCTTCGCGCTCGTAGTAGCGGATGGTTTCCACGTCGCAACTGCTGTGTTTTGCCAATTCACCGATACGCATGCCGACTCCAGATCACTCCTGCACCCAAGCAAAATCCCCGTAGTAATTACAGGGTCGTATGCAGTGTAGACCACGGGGGCGGGTCTTGCCAGCTCTCTGGAAGCTGGACGCAGCGGCTCAGGCCGGGGCCGGTCCTCGTGCCTGGTCGCGCAAGGTGAGCGCACGCGGCGCGAAGGCCGCGCGCACCACTTCCACCGCCAGTTCGGGCCGGGCGGCGCCGCACATGAAGACATCCACGGCGGCAAAGCCGTATTCCGGCCAGGTATGGATGCTGATATGCGATTCTTTGAGCAGCAACACCCCGGTCACGCCAAGGCCCGGCCCGAAATGCCGGAAGCGCGCATCGACCACGGTGGCGCCGGCGGCCTGCGCCGCCTGGTAAAGCACGCGCTCGACCAGGGCGGCATCGGCCAGCAGTTCGCTGGCCACGCCTTGCAGGTCGGCCAGCAGGTGGTGGCCGAGCACGGCCGGACAGGGTAACGCCGGCGCATTCATGCCTGCGCGCTCACTTGTGTCCGCCGCCGGAGGACCAGCCGCTGGAGCCGGAAGAGCCGCCACTCCAGCCGCGCGCACTGCTATAGCCCGAGGAAGAGCCCGAGCGGCCGGTATCGCCGATGTTGAAGAAGGTCGTGCCGAACAGCACGATGATGCCGTAGACGAGGTAAAGCAGACGCACGCTGTCTTAGTCCTTTCCGGCCCAGCGCTGGACCAGCCAGATCGGCGCCCACAGCAGCAGGAAGCCGACGACGATGGTGAACCATCCGCGGTCGGTGACAAGGGCCACCGGCACGTTGAGGATCGCGAGGAGGATGGCGTAGACCTTGGCGCTCTTGCGGCAAAAAGCGAGGTCATCGGTGCTGCCCGCGCGCGTGCCGGGCGAGGCCCGGGCCGCCTCGGCCAGCCCGGGGCTGGACTTGAACCACAGCGCGACCTGGGAGCGCGGCACGGTGGTGGACAAGGTCCAGACGATCTCTGTATCGGAAGTCTCGCGCGTGAGCCGGCGCGCGGGCTTGCCGAACTCGGTCAGGCGCGTAGTGTCGCCCACCTTGACGTGCCAGTTGAAGGTGCCGGCCGCGTACAGCACCTCGCTCTGGTAGTCGTAGCCCTGCTGGAAGGTCTGGCCCTGGTAGCTCGCGGCGGTACCGGACACCATGCGCGGCCAGGTGTCGAGCACCTCGACCCGGTCCCAGCCGCTGTCCTGTTCGACCAGCCACATCAGGCCGCGCTGCTCGTTGAACAGCAGGTACTCGACCCAGGTGGAGGCTTCGTCCTCGTCGTTGTCGGTGCATTGCATCAGCCCCAGCACCGTGTAGGGCTTGCCGTCGATGCTGCCGGTATCGCCCGGCGCCAGGCTGGTCCGCAGCGCATCCAGCTCGCGCTGCTTCTCCAGCACCAGCGCGGTCGAGGTGGTGCAATCGATCTCGCTGTGGCAACTCGGGCAGACCACGAAGCTGGCCACGCCCGCGCGGTAGGCGATGGCGCCGCCACAGCCCGGGCAGGCCAGCGGCACGGCCTTGCCCCGATAGCGGTCGGCGGTGCCGGCGATCTGGTCGGTCTCGCGCAGCAGCTGGCACTTGAGCTGGTCGAGCTTGACCGCCTGGCCGGTATAGATGGCCGGCGGATCGCCGTCGGCGTAGTCGAGCGTCAGGAAACGGCCCTCGTCGCGGAAGTCCGCCACCTGCGCGGTCCAGCCCGCGCCGACCGTGAACGGCAGTTCGCCCTGGCCACCGGTGCAGCGCGCGCTGCGCACATCGCTGGCCAGGTAGCGATGCTTGTCGAAGTACAGGGGCGTGCCCGGCGTGAGCTGGTCATGGCGCGGCAGCGTCACGCCGTTGAGCTGGGCGGCGGATTGCTCGGCCGTGACGCGCCGGGTCAGCATGTACTGGCCGGAGGCATCGGCCAGCCAGCCGTCGCTGCCGTCGTCGAACAGCACATACCACTCGTTCCACAGCCCGGCGTCGTAGCGCAGCTGGATGCGGCCGACCAGCGTGAAGCCCTGGCCATCCCACTGGCCCGAGGTATGGAGCTGCAGCGGCGTGTAGTCCTCCAGCACGGCGGACATCTTGCCGATGTCCCTGACCGTGTCGGCGTCCTTGAGCAGCGTGCTGTGGCAGTACTCGCACACCACCATCACGGCGGCCGACGAGCGAAAGGCCGCCGGCGCGCCGCAACTTGGGCAATTGATTTCTTGCATGCGTCCGCTACGCTCAGCCGACCAGCTTCTTCAGGATCTCGGCCTTGGCGGTATCGAAGTCGGCCTGGGAGATCAGGCTCTTGTCGAGCAGGTCCTTGAGCTTCTGCAGCCGCGCGGCGGGATCGTCCGCGGGTGCCGCAGCCGGAACCGCAGCCGCCGCAGCGGGCGCGGCGGGCTGTACGCCAGCGGCGGCGCCAAGCCCGCCCGCCATTGCCTGGCCCATCACCGCGCCGGCCGCCAGGCTGGCGCCCAGCCCGGCCACGCCGCCTTCGTTCTGCGCGGCCAGCGGGATCGAGGTGGCGACCTGGTACTGCGTGTACTTCGCCATATCGCCCATCATGCCCATCGAGATGCGGGTGTCGATGGCCTTCTGCAGTTCCTCCGGCAGCGACACATTGGTCACCGCGAAATTATCCAGCGCCACGCCATAGCGCTCGAACTCCGGCGCCAGCTTGTCGCGGATGGTCTGCGACATCAGCGCCTGGTTGGCGGCCATGTCGAGGAACGGCACCGAGGCGCCGCCCAGCGTGGACGTCATGGTGGCGATCAGCAGGTTGCGCAGCTGCTCTTCCACCTCGTCGCGGGTGTACTCCGCGCGCGTGCCGCTGATCTCCGTGTAGAACCTGGCAGCATCGGCGATCTTGTACGAGTACAGGCCGAAGGCACGCAGCCGCACCATGCCGAAATCGGCGTCGCGGATGGTGATGGGCTGGGCGGTGCCCCACTTGCGGCCGATCTGCAGGCGGGTGCTGAAGAAGTAGACGTCCGACTTGAAGGGCGACTCGAACAGCTTGTCCCAGTTCTTCAGGTAGGTCAGCACCGGCAGCGTCTGCGTGGTGAGCTTGTGCATGCCGGGCCCGAACACGTCGGCGATCTTGCCTTCGTTGACGAACACCGCCATCTGCGACTCGCGCACGGTCAGGCTGCCGCCGTACTGGATTTCCATATCCTCCATCGGGTAGCGCCAGGCGAGTACGCCGTCGCTGTCCTCGGTCCATTGGAGGATGTCGATAAACTGCTTCTTGATGAACGATCCGATGCTCATGGCGATCCCCAAAGTTCTCAGCAAATTCCCAGCAAATCCGGCCAGTCAGGACAGGCACGCGGCGTTGATCGCCCCGACCGTCACCGAGATGGCGCCCATCAGCCCGCCCATGCCGATATTGTTCGACTCGATCGCGGTGTCCATGTCGGGCAGCGCGCGCGTCAGCCCGGCGTAGGCCAGCGCCTGGACCAGCATCGCGCCCACCGACCACACCAGGAACATCAGGAAGGTGTCGTTGTGCTGGATGCTGGACGACAGCGTAAAGCAAAAACCGATCATCGCTCCCGACAGCGACAGCGCCGCCGCGAGGTTGCCCTGGCGGATCAGCGCGAACTCGCGAAAGGGCGTGATCCTGGTGTAGACTCCGACGAACACTGCCAGCAGGGCAAGGCCAGCCAGCAAGTGCAGCACGTAGGCGTAGATGGCTTGCATCGTTGTTATTCTCCGGCGGGTTCCACGACTGTGTTCCGGTTCAACTTTTGGCAGTATCTTGCCGGCTACGCTGCCGCGCCGGCGCTCAAGTATATCGTTGTCCATTTCCAGCAATGACAACAATTTACAGCGTGCCAGGCCGATCCTGTATCGCGGCTCGCCTGCTCCCCTCCCTCCCCTGCCCATCCGATCCCGACCGCCGACCCGACTGATTACCTGATGCGCGACCGTACCCTTGTTCTTTCGGTGTTGATCGTGGCGTCCTGCGGGCTCGGCTACGAGCTGATCGCCGGCGCCCTGTCCAGCTACCTGCTGGGCGATTCCATCCTCCAGTTCTCTTCCATCATCGGCTGCTACCTGTTCGCCATGGGCGTAGGCTCCTGGCTGTCGCGCTATGTGAAGGACGAAGACGTGCTGGCGCGCTTCATCGATATCGAGATCCTGATCGGACTGCTCGGCGGCATCTCCGCCGCGCTGCTGTTCGTGGTGTTCGCGTGGCTGTCGGCACCCTTTCGCACCGCGCTCTACGCCATGGTGTTCGTGCTCGGCGTGCTGGTGGGCATGGAGATCCCGCTGGTCATGCGCGTGCTCAACACACGCCGCACCGCTTTCAGCGAACTGGTCAGCCGCGTGCTTACCTTCGACTACCTCGGGGCGCTGGCGGTCTCGCTGGTGTTCCCGCTGGTGCTGGCGCCGCGCCTGGGCCTGTCGCGCACCGGCTTCCTGTTCGGCATGCTCAATGCCGGCGTGGCGCTGGCCACCATCCACATCTTCCGCGACGAACTCAAGCCGGTCATGTCGCGCATGCTGCGTGCCTCGCTGGTGCTGGTGCTGCTGGCCGGCGGCTTCCTGGCTTCCGGGCGGCTCACGCACTGGGCGGAGCGCGGCATGTTCGGCGACGAGATCATCCACAGCGAAAGCACGCCGTACCAGCGCCTGGTGATCACGCGCTGGAAGGATGACCTGCGCCTCTATATCAACGGCAACCTGCAATTCTCCTCGCGCGACGAGCATCGCTACCACGAGGCTTTGGTGCATCCGGTGCTGCAAGCGCTGCCCTGGGCGCGCCGCGTGCTGGTGATCGGCGGCGGCGACGGGCTGGCGGTACGCGAGATCCTCAAGCACAGGAATATCGAGCACGTCACGCTGGTCGACCTCGACCCGGCCATGACCACGCTGTTCTCGCGCAGCGAACCGCTGGTGGCGCTGAACCAGGGCTCGCTCAAGGATGCGCGCGTGCAGGTGGTCAATGCCGATGCCGCGCAATGGATGGAACAGCACAACGAGATGTTCGACGCCATCATCGTCGACCTGCCCGACCCGTCCAACTTCGGGCTCGGCAAGCTGTACTCGGTGCCGATGTACAAGCTGATGTCGCACCATCTCGCCGAGAAGGGCTATGCGGTGGTGCAGTCCACGTCGCCCTACTTCGCGCCGCGCTCGTTCTGGGATATCGACGCCACGCTGCGCGAAGCGGGCCTGCATACCTGGCCTTACCACGCCTACGTGCCGTCCTTCGGCGAGTGGGGCTTCATCCTGGCGGCCAAGCGCGCCGACTACACGCCGCCGACGCGCTACAGCGTGCCGCTCAGGTTCCTCGACGCCGACAGCACCGCGCTGATGTTCCGCTTCCCCGCCGACATGGCGCCGCGCGAGGCGCGCGCGAACCGGCTCAACGAGCAGACGCTGGTGCATGATTTCGAGCAGGACTGGCGCAATGTCATTCGCTGATTGCCGTTGCCTGCACGGGGAGCCCGAATGGACCGCCGCCGCTTCCTGATCGCCGGCGCCGGCACGGCCGGCCTGGGCTTGCTCTCCGGCTGCGACCGGCTGGGCGACGATGCCAGCCGCTTCCTGGCGGGCGTCGGCCTGCGCGAGCCCGCGCCCGTCGTGTTGCGCCCCGGCATGGCCGAAGGCCATGCGCTGCGCGATGCCGCCAGCTGGCCGTCGGCCGTACCCGCGCAGGACGAGATCGTGACCGACGTTGCCATCCTCGGCGGCGGCGTGGCCGGGCTCAGCGCGGCGTGGCAGCTGGCGCGCGGCGGGCTGAAGGATTTCGTGCTGGTGGACGGGCCGGAGTTCGGCGGCAATGCGGCGGGCGGCAATTTCGGCGCCGACCTGGCCTTCCCGCGCGGCGCGCACTACCTGCCGCTGCCCTCGCCCGAATCGACGCATATCCGCGAGATGCTGGCGGATACCGGCGTGATCCGGCGCGACCCCTTCGCCGCGCGGCCGGAGTTCGACGAGCGCGCGCTGGTGCATGCGCCCGACGAGCGCCTGCTCTTCGACGGCAAATGGCACGACGGCCTGCTGCCCAGCGATGCCGTGCCGGACGAGGAGGCCGCGCAGCACGCACGCTTCCTGGCCCGCGTCGAGCAGCTCAAGGCCGCGCGCGGCAGCGATGGACGCAAGGCCTTCGCCATTCCGCTGGCGCTGGCCTCGCAGGATCCGGCCTGGACCGCGCTGGACCGGCAAAGCATGCGGCAATGGATGCTGGCCGAAGGCTATACGTCGCCCACCCTGCATACGTATGTGGACTACTGCTGCCGCGACGACTACGGCGCGGGCCACGAACTGATCTCCGCCTGGGCCGGCCTGTATTACTTCGCCAGCCGCGCGGGCCATGCGAGCGATGCCGCCGACGGCGCCGTGCTGACCTGGCCCGACGGGCTGCATGCGCTGGTGACGCGGCTCTCGGCGCGGATCGATGCGCACCGCGGCGCGGGGCAACAGGCCAGCGCGCAGCCCTGGCGCCGCCCCGGCATGGCCTTGCAGGTACGGGAGCAAGGCCGGGAGGTCTCGGTACTGTGCGCCTGGTGGCCGGACGGCGTGGGCGCCCGGCCGCCGCGCCTCTACCGCATCCGTGCGCGCCGCGTGATCTGCGCCATGCCGCTGCATGTGGCCGCCCGTGTGGCGCCGCTGCGTGAATTCGGATTCGACCCGGCGCGCCACCTGCCGCCCAGCGCGTCGTGGATGGTGTCGAGCTTCCGCCTGCGCGGCTTCCCGCCGGAGGCAGCCGGCGTACCGCTGGCCTGGGACAACGTGGTGCACGGCGGGCGCGGGCTGGGCTATGTGGTGAGCACCCATCAGCTGATCCGGCAAGCGATGCCGGCGGCCACGGTGTTCACCGCCTACTGCCCGCTCGACGCTGCCGCCGACCCGGGCGCGGCACCGCGCCCGCTCGCCGACACCCGCCGCTGGCTGGCGGAGGCCAGCCCCGCCGAACTGATGGACTATGCCACCACCGACCTGCGCACGGCTTACGGGCGCGCCTTCTGGCGCCACGCCGACGCGGTGGAGATCACCGTGCGCGGGCATGCCATGGCCTCGCCGCGCACCGGCTTTCTCGGCAACGCAGGCGCAGCGGCGCTGCGCGCTGCCGATGGGCGCGTCCTGTTCGCCCACGCCGACCTGTCCGGCGTTTCAGTGTTCGAGGAAGCGGCCTGGTGGGGAACCCGCGCCGCGCAAAAAATCCTCGGCTAAGTGTCCGGATGTGATGCTTGCGGTACTACATGTGGCAATGCCGCATCCTGTAGAATTCTCGCCACGGATTCGTGTCGAATCCCCATATCGAGCGATCCCAAACCAATCTATTTGTGCGCGCCATCCGCTTCCTGCTGCTGCTTCTGATGCTTGCCGTCATGCCCTTCCAGAGCTGGGCAGGCGCGGGCGTGTGCGCGGTCGGCAACGCGGCGTCGCATGGCTGGGCGCAGCCGGATTCGTGCGGCGCGGCGGCGCAGGCGGCACAAGATGCCGCATACGCCGCTGTAGATAACCGGGATCGCGCCGACGCGGCCGCTGCCAGCATCGCGGCGGATCCCGACGAAGCCCCGGGCTCCGCTGATCTTGGCGATCCTTCGCAGCCCGGCGCCGACCTGGCCGAATCCCTGTTGCCGGCCTCGCCCCTGCGCTTTGTCGCCGGGCTCGCCGGTAGCGGCGCGCCCACACACCGCGCCGGCGCATTGCCCGACCCCGACCTTCCTCTCCAGCAGCGCCCACCCAGCGCCTGATGCTCTCCCCGCGCGCAAGCTGGTCTTGCGCGCACTCGTTGTTCGCCCTTGCGATTTTTCCGTTGGCCGTGAGCACCCGGCGTGCCCGCGATGACCGCAATGCGCGCGCCTGGTTTCCCCACTGTATCGATCACTTCCTCACATCAAAACATGAAACGCGTCCTCCTATTCCTGGCGACCAACCTCGCCGTCATGCTTGTCCTCAGCTTCACCGCCAGCCTGCTGGGCGTGAACCGCTTCCTGACCAGCAACGGGCTCAACCTCGGCATGCTGCTGGTCTTTGCCGCGCTGATGGGCTTCGGTGGCTCCTTTATTTCGCTGCTGATGTCCAAGACCATCGCCAAGTGGTCCACCGGCGCGCAGGTCATCACCCACCCCGGCAACAGCACCGAACTATGGCTGGTGCAGACCGTGCAGAAACTGGCCGACCGCGCCGGCCTGCCGATGCCGGAAGTCGCCATCTATGAAGGCGAGGCCAACGCCTTCGCCACCGGCGCCACCAAGAAGAACTCGCTGGTGGCGGTCTCCACCGGCCTGCTGCAGACCATGTCGCATGACGAAGTGGAAGCCGTGCTGGCGCATGAGGTGGCCCACATCGCCAACGGCGACATGGTCACGCTCACGCTGATCCAGGGCGTGGTCAACACCTTCGTGATCTTCCTGGCGCGCGTGGTGGGCTACTTCGTGGATTCGATGCTGCGCAAGAACGATGAGGAATCGAGCGGCCCCGGCATCGGCTACATGATCACGGTGGTGGTGTGCGAGATCGTGTTCGGCATCCTGGCCAGCATCATCGTGGCTACCTTCTCGCGCCACCGCGAATACCGTGCCGATGCCGGCGCGGCCAGGCTGATGGGCAGCCCGACGCCGATGGTGGCGGCGCTGCGCCGCCTGGGCGGACTGGAGCCGGACGGCCTGCCGCAGAACATGCAGGCCATGGGGATCGCCGGCGGCAAGTCATGGCTGTCGCTGTTCTCCAGCCACCCGCCGATCGAGGAGCGGATTGCTGCGTTGCAGGCCAAGGGCTAAGCGCCTTTCGTCCGCCCCCTCTGCCACTTGGTGGGAGAGGGGGGAAGCCACCGCTACGCAACCTCCCCCCGCTCCGCCGGCCTGGTCCTGAACGCCGCCCGGTACCGCTCCGGCGTGGTCTGCACATGCCGCTGGAACGCCTGCCGCATGACGTCGGCATTGGCAAAGCCGGTGGCATGGGCGATGCCTTCCAGCCGCCGCCCGTCCTCTTCCAGCATGCGCCGCACCGCCTCCACCCGCAGCCGCTCGACGTAGCGCGCCGGTGTCTCGCCGACCTGCCGCGCGAACACGCGCGCGAAGTTGCGCGGGCTCATCGCCACGCGCTCCGCCAGCACGGGCACCGACAGGTCGCGCGCCAGGTGCTCCGCCATCCAGCCCTGCAATTCACGTAATTCCGGACTCTGCGCGCTCTGCGCCTGCAGCAAGGTGGAGAACTGCGCCTGGCTGCCGGGCCGGCGCAGGAACAGCACCAGCTCGCGCGCGACAGCCAGCGATGCGGCGTGGCCTAGATCGTCCTCCACCAGCGCCAGCGCCAGGTCCATGCCCGCGGTGACGCCGGCCGATGTGTACAACTGGCCGGCGCGAATCCAGATCGGGTCCGGGTCCACCTGCACCAGCGGATGGCGCTGCGCCAGGCGCGCGGCGTGGCGCCAGTGGGTGGTGGCGCGATGGCTGTCGAGCAGGCCGGTGCGCGCCAGCACGAAAGCGCCGGTGCAGACCGCGCCCAGGCGGCGCACGCGCGGCGCCTGCTCGCGGATCCAGCCGATCAGCCGCTCGTCCTCGGCCGCCGCCGCATGGCCCGAGCCGCCGGCGATCAGCAAGGTATCGATCGGGCCTGACAGCATCTCGCCGATGCGGTGATACGGCGCATCCGCCAGCAGCCGGATGCCGCTCTCGGTGCACACCAGGCCGTCGTCGCGCACGCTGGCGATGCGGATCTCGTAGGCGGGCGAGCGCCGTCCGTCGAGCCGGTTGGCATGGCCGAACACGGCGCTGGGGCCGGTGACGTCAAGCTCCTGCGCGGGGTCCGGCGCGACCAGCACCACGATGCGCGGCGGGTCGGATGGCAAGGGAGGGCTGGATGGCATGGATGATGGTCTCGACGAGAGTGTGTATGCGTGCCAGCCGCCGATCATACTGGCGCCGGCCGTCACCCCGCCAGCGCCGCCGCGCGTGGCGCTTGCCGTTGCCAGCCCAGCGTGACCAGCAGCGCCACCCCCAACGCGGGCAGCACCGCCAGGTTGACCGCCTGCCAGCCATGGCGGTATAGCACCTGGCCGGCGGCAAGCGTGGCCAGCGCGGTCAGCGCGGCGGCCGAGAATTCGGCCAGCGCCTGGGTACGCGCGCGCTCCGCGGGCCGGTAGCTCTCCGCCAGCAAGGTGGTGCCGCCGACAAACATGAAATTCCAGCCAACGCCCAGGCACAGCAATGCGACGTAGAAGGCCGGCAGTGCTGTCGACGCCAGGGCCACCAGCGAACCCATCGCAGCGAGCGCGATGCCGCACATCAGCATCGGCCCGCGGCCAAAGCGCTGCAGCAGCCAGCCGGAGAAGAAGGATGGCGCGTACATCCCGACGAGGTGCCACTCGATGATCTGCGCGCCCTGCTTGATGGTGTGGCTGCACGCCACCGCGGCGATCGGCGTGGCGGTCATCACGAACATCATCACCGCATTGCCGATGCCGTTGTTGGCGAAGGCCGCGAGGAAGACCGGCTGGCGCGCGATCTCGGCCAGCGGGCGCGCGGGGAGTGCCGTGTCGCCGTGCCCGGCGGCTACCGCGGCGGCGGCTTGGGCGGGCGGCTCCCGGTAGCCGAAAACCAGCAGCAGAACCGTGGCGAGACCGAACACCGACACCACCGCGTAGGAGCCCGCGAAGGGCTGCGCCACCATCAGGTTGCTGCTCCACGCCGCGATGGCGGGGCCGCACACGGCCGCCACCACGCCGCCGGTCAGCACCGTGGAGATCGCGCGCGGCTTGTCGGCAGGCGCGGCGGCATCGGCGGCGGCCAGCCGGTAGAAGCGCGCGAAGGCCTGGAACACGCCGACCAGCGCGGTACCCACGCAGAAGGCGGCGAAGTCATGGTGCGCGATCGCCCACACGGACACCAGCCCGCCGGCGCAGCACGCCAGCCCGCCGAGGCTGAATGCCGCGCGGCGGCCCAGCCGCTCGATCAGGAAGGCGGCGGCGATGGCGGTGAGGGCCGATGCGACGGTGATCAGCGCAAACGGCAGCGTGGCAAGCGCCTTGTCAGGCGCGAGCGTGTAGCCGACCAGCCCGGTCAGCGTCAGATCGACGGACAGGGCCGAGGTAAACAGGGCCTGGCAGATTGCCAGGACCCGGGCCTGGGACATCGCGGGACGTGCCATCGGGCGCTCCGGTGTAAGGGCGGTGGGGATGACACCGAGCGTAAGGAATATGGCGCCGTGGCGGCTGACAATGATCCGCAGATTTCTGCCAACCAGCGCGAAGGCGAGACGGCACCTGGCCGGCTAGTTGAACACGTCCTGCCGGTACTGCCCCTGCGCCACCATCGCCGCAAGCCGGTCGGACGCCGCGGCCTTGCTCATGCCGCCCTGCTGCGCGGCGATCTCGATCAGCGTGCGGCGCACCGCCGGCGCCATCAGCCGGCCATCGCCGCACACGTAGATCGTGGCGCCGTCCTGCAGCATCGCCCACACGGTTTCGCGATCGCGCCATAGCAGATGCTGCACATAGCGCTGGTCCGGCGCGCCGGCGGTGGAATAGGCGGCATGCGCCTGCACCACGCCCCCGGCCTGCCAGCGCGCCACATCGTCGCGGTAGAGCCAGTCGTGCTCCGGATGGCGGCAGCCGTAGTAGAGACGGCTGGCTGCCACCGCCTGGCCAGCTGCCATTTGCGCCGCGCGCTCTTCCAGGAATCCGCGGAACGGCGCGATGCCGGTGCCTGGCCCGACCAGGATCATCGGCCGCGCCGGATCGGGATCGGGCGCGAAGGCCGGATTGGGCGTACGGATCGCCGCCGCCACCACGGCGCCCGGCGCGAGTCCCTGCAGCCAGGTGGATGCCACGCCGCGGAACAGGCCGCGGCCCGACAATGCCGCCGACAACACCATGCCGACGGTGATCGTCGCCACGTCGGGCGATACCGCCGGCGACGAGGCGATAGAGTAGAAGCGCGGGCGCATCGGCACCGTGCAGGCCAGCAAGCCCGGCAGCGTCAGCGCGATCGCGGGATGGCTCACCAGCACGTCCACCAGCCCCAGCCGCTGCGCGGCGACGCGCGCGGCGTAGCCGTCTTCCGCATGGTCCGACCCGAGCCGTTCCAGCGCCGCGCGCGTGAACGGGCAGCGCGTGTATTGCACCAGCGTGCGCAGCGTCTGGCGCGACACCACGTCCTGCAGTTCGATGAAATGTGTCAGCAGCGCGCGCAAGGGCAGCGCCTCCTCCAGCGGCAGGCCGCGCGCGGCGGATGCATGCGCGGCGGACAGCGTCACCATGGCCTCCGGATCGAGATCGAGCCGCTCGCACAGGTCGCGTACGGTGGCCGGATGGTTCTGCGGATAGACCGCGAGATGATCGCCGGTGGCATAGCTCGCGCCTTCGGGCAGGCGCAGCCGGATATCGCGCGTGGAAGTGCGCGGCGCTTCCTGCGCAAAGTCCCACAGGCCGGCAGGATCGTTCACCAGTTCGGTGTTGGCCAGCACCGTGAAGGCCTGCGTCGACGGCGGCAGCGTGCCGGCGCGGATCGTGGCGATATCGCGCAGGCGCACTTCGATGTGGCTCGCGCCCGCCGCATCGGGCGCCGCGCCCTGCTCCACACGCAGCGCCTGCAGCGATTGCCACAGCCCGGCGAGCCACGACTCCGCCGCCTGGTCGAAATCGCCGTTGCCGTCGGCTTCACCGCGCGCGAGCAATGGCGTGGCGCCGGCAGCGCCGAAGAAGTCGTGCAGGCGTTTGGGGAATGCCTGATAGGTGGCCCACTGCGAATTGCCGCAGCCGAGCACGGCAAAGCGCAGGTCTCCGGCGCGATAGTTATCCACAGCCGCGCCGTCGAGCATGGCCTCGAAGCGCCGCGCCGAATCGGGCGCGCGGCCATTGTAGGTGGCCGCCACGATCACCGCCAGGCCTTCGGCGGGCAGCGCGCCAATCGCGTCATCCAGGTCGCGCAGCGTGGCATGGAAGCCGGCCGCCAGCGCACCGGCGTGGATCTGCTCGGCCAGTTCGCGCGCGGTGCCCAGGCTCGACCCGCACAGTACGGCAAGGGCCTGGCCATTGCCCCGCACCGCCGGGCGTTGCGACTGGACGCTGGCCGCGCCGGCCGCCGCGGCGGCGGCGATGCGCTCATGCGGTCGGCGCCTGCGCGCCCTCAACGTGAACGCATCCGGCTTCAGGGTCAGCGTTTCCTTGATGCGGAACTGGTAGTCGTGCGGATCGCTGAACTGGAAGTTGCGCAGCATCAGCGCCAGCGCCAGCTTGGCCTCGGTGAGCGCGAACTGGCGCCCGATGCAGGCGCGCTCGCCATTGCCGAACGGCTTGTAGGCGTGCGGATGGAGCCTGGCTTCGTGCTCCGGCAGGAAGCGGTCGATGTCGAAGCGTTCGGGATCGGCCCACACCTTGGGGTCGCGGTGCAGCGCGGTGAGCACCACCGAAACGCGGCGGTTCTTGTGGATCAGGTAGCGCCCCCCGATCACGGTGTCCTCGAACGGCGCCACCGCAAAAGCGGGCGCGGTGGGCCACAGGCGCAGTGTTTCCTTGAGCACGCGGTCGATCACCTGGAGCCTGGCAAGGTCGGCATAGACCGGCGGTGCATCTCCCGGCAGCACGGCATCCACTTCGGCATAGGCCTGCGCCAGCACGCCGGGATTACGCAGCAGTTCGTACAGCGCGAAGGTCAGCAAGCCGCTGGTGGTCTCGTGCCCTGCGATCAGGAAGGTGATGACCTGATTGCGGATATTCACATCGTCCAGGCGCTGGTCGGTGTCGGGATCGCGCGCGTCCAGCATCAGGTTGAGCAGGTCGTGCGCCGGCGGCTGGCCGGCATCCTTCCCGGCCGCGGCGCGGCGTTGCCTCACCACCTCGTCCACCAGCTCGCGCATGTAGCGGATGTCCTCGGCGAACTTGCGGTGCGCCGCGTGCATGAACTTGTCCTGCAGCGCGAAGCGGGTCAGCTTGCCCATGGCCTCTTCCAGCGCGCCGACCATCGCATCGATAAAGGGGTGGAGCTGCTCGCGCGAGAATGAATCGAAGTCATAGCCGAAACCCGACAGCGCGATGGTGTCCAGCGTGAGCCGGGTCATGTCGTCGGCGATCGCGATGTCGGTGTCGGCGCCCTGGCGGTCCCATTTGTCGACCAGGCGGTTGGCCACGCGCAGCATCACGTCGAAGTAGCCTTTCATCGCGCGCTGGCTGAACGCCGGCATCAGGATGCGGTGGGCGCGTCCCCAGTTCTCTTCCTCCCCGTGCGCGGTGAACAGGCCGTCGCCTGCCAGGTCGCGCAGGTAGGACAGCGGCGGCCCGACGATCTTGCGAAAGCGCTGCCCGTCCGACAGCTCGCCCGCCAGCGCGGCATCGCTGACGAACGCCACGCGGCGCCCGGCGAAATCAAGTTCGAAGATGCCACCGAAATGGCGGCTGCGTGCCAGCAGATGCTGCGCGACCTTGCCGGGCGTGACTTGCAGCAGGTTGCCGACCAGCGGCCAGCCGGCGTCGCACGGAATCGGCGCGAGGGCGGACACGGCCGGCGCGGCGGACAGGGTTGCGGCGGGCACGGCGGGAGCGGAGTCGCGCTGCATGGTCGGTTCACCTGGTGGTAGTCGGCGAGCGGATCGCCAGGATTGGGCCAAGGGGCACGCGGCCGCCTTGTGTCTCTTGTTCGTTATTTTCTTGCGGGGTGCATCGCTGCCCCCGCAAGTCGGCGTAGACATTCGTCTACTTTTGCAGCAAAGTAGACGAATGTAGACCGAGTGTCAATTCCAAACCGAAGCATGACCACGCCGGGGTATCCCGGCATTAACTTTTTGGCTGTGACCATGGAAGACGTTGCCGGCGGCAAACGCAAACTGATCGACGCGGCGCTGCGCCTGGCCGCGGCCAGGCGCAGCTTCGCCGGCCTGGGCCTGCGCGAACTGGCGCGCGAGGCGGGGCTCAACCCCAACACGTTCTATCGCCACTTCCGCGATATGGAAGACCTGGCGCTGACCGCGGTGGCCGAGGTCAGCAACGAGTTGCGGCCCATGCTGCGCGCGGTGCGCTGGGCCGTGGCGCGCGACAATCCCGGCGAAGTCGCCACGCGTGCCTGCGACGCATTCTTCGCCTACGCCGACGCCCACCCCGACGCCTTCTTTGTCGGTGTGTGCGGCAGCACCGGCCCCCAACCCGCGCTGCGCGACGCGGTGCGCCAGTTGCTGGCGGACATCGCCGCCGAAATGGCGGAAGACATCGAGCGGCTGGCGTTGTGCCCCGGGCTGTCCCGCCCGGTCATCGACGACCTGTGCGGCTACGTGGTGTCCTACCTGTTCCACTTGTCGACGGATTATCTCGAAGACAGCGCCAAGGGCCGGCGCCAGCGCATCCAGCAATCCAGGCAGTTGATCGGCTGGCTGCTGCGCGGCGCCGCCGAACAGCAGCGGGCGCAAGAGCGCGAGCAAAGCCAGGCACAACCGGCACCCGCCCCGGCGCGCAAACGCAAGCCGCCGGAGCGCCGGCCGCACTGAACGCCGCAAGCCTCCACACCGAGTCCTGACCACCGAGCGAGGAGCCCGATGAGCCTGCAGAACCTGTTGCTGTCTTACGGATTGAGAAAGCGCCTGAAGCGCGGCGCGCCGCCGGCGCAGATCGACGTGGCCGGCACCCGCCGCGCGATGGCGCAGTTCGGGCAGAACGCGCGCGTGCCGGCGGGCTGGCGCATCGAACGCTCCGAGGCGGCCGCGTTGCCGGGCGAATGGACGCGCCGCGATGGCGCCGCCGCGCACGCCGATGTCCCCACGCTGTTCTACCTGCACGGCGGCGGCTACTACTTCTGCACGCCGCAGACGCACCGTCCGCTGACGCTGGCACTGGCGCGCGGGACCGGCATGCCGGTGTTCTCGCTGGACTACCGGCTGGCGCCCGAGCATCCCTTCCCCGCCGCGCTGGACGATGCCGTCGATGCCTACTCGGCGCTGCTCGCACTCGGTATTGCGCCACGCAACATCGTGATTGCCGGCGATTCCGCCGGCGGCGGGCTGGCGCTGGCGACGTTGCTCGCGCTACAGGCGCGCGGCACGGCGCTGCCCGCGGGGGCGCTGCTCTTCTCGCCGTGGACGGACCTGGCGGCTACCGGCGAAACCTTGCGCAGCAACGAGCGCCACGACGTCATGTTCCACGGTGAGTCGATCGCCCGCGCTGCGCGCCTGTACCTGGGCGACACCGCCGCCACCGACCCGCTGGTCTCGCCCCTCTACGCCGACCCGGCCGCGCTGGCGGCGCTGCCGCCGCTCTATGTGCAGGCCAGCGACAAGGAAGTGCTGCTCGACGATTCGCGCCGGCTGGTGGAACGCGCCAGGGCGGCCGGCGGCGCGGCCGAGCTGCACGTCTGGCACGGCGTGCCGCATGTCTGGCAGCTCTACCATCCCTTCCTGCCGGAAGCGCGGCGCGCACTGGCGGACGCGGCCGCGTTCGCGAACCGCGTCACGAAGCGCCACCAATAAGGGGGCGGCGGGATACGCGGGCGCGGGGACGGGTACGCGCGGCGAATGCGCGATGTGACGTGGCGTTGGCGCTCAGTCCACGACTTTGCCGCGCTGTGCCTTGACCTGGCTGCGCTGGCTCTTGCCTTCCAGGCGCCGCATCTTGGACCCGTAGGTTGGCCGCGTGGGACGGCGCGCGCGCGGCGGCGTGGCCACGCTGCGCACCAGGTCGTGCAAACGCTGCACGGCTTCCTCGCGGTTCATCTCCAGGCTGCGGTGCTGTTGCGCCTTGATCACCACCACGCCGTCGCGCGTGATGCGGTGATCGTGAAGCTGCAGCAGCCGCGCCTTGTGCCCCTCTTCCAGAGACGATGCGCGAACATCGAAACGCAGGTGAACCGCGTTGGAGACCTTGTTGATGTTCTGCCCGCCGGCGCCTTGCGCGCGGATCGCGGTGATTTCGTATTCGGTGTGGGGGATGAGGATATCGGGCAGCATGCGACGGATGATATCAAGGACCCGGCCCCGTGCGTTGGCTCGCCGGATGTACCAGCAGCAGGCTTGTCATCGCCTTGAGCACGCAGCCGATGCCGGCCGGTTTTTCCAGGCGCGGTTGAGCGGGAATAACAGACCATCGCACGCTACCGCTCCCAGGAGGGTGGCAATGCCGGACGGGGAACGGTCGCCTAGAACAACAGGCCGAACATCATCTTGAGCAGCGCTTCCAACGGCATCATGGTCAGCGCCAGCGGCAGGACCGGCAAAAGGGTGGCCACGGCGACCTGCATGACGGATTCTCGCGTAATCGGGGCAATGCGCATCGTCCGCACAACGTCGAAGCTGTTGCCCAGATCCGCGAGGGACTGGATATCGCCGCTACCCACAAGCGATTCATCGGGAGCGGCTCCTCCGCGTAGCCACTTGGCATCGAACTCGCGTACGTAGCGCTCCGCCAGCGTGCCGTATTCACGCAGGCCCGTGCGCTTCGCCTCCGCCAGCTGAGGCGAAAACACCAGCAACGGGCCAAGTACAAGGCACAGCAGGAAAATGACCATGACCGCGATCTGTACCTTGTACTCAGGCAGCGTGGCCCCGAGATAGAAGATGCGGTTGGCGAGTTGCCCAGCCAGCAGCACGCCGTGCGCCATGGCAAGCAGCGCGAAGGCATGGACCGCCTGGGCGAGAAATCCCAGGCCGCCGACGCGGTCCGGATGCATGGGAATCAGGATCAACTTGATGCGTGACACCTGCCAGAGAAAACGGATCCAGACAAGGAGCCTGAAGTACCAGCGACACAACAGGAACTGGAAGACAGGCAGGCTCACGTAGCCATACCACATGCCGGCAAGCGAGAGTCTCGAGCCTTCGGCGGACGATGTCACGTACCATGTGGCGGCGTCGAGCGCCGTGTAGTGCCGCCAGATGACGAGGATGCCGACGCCATACACGATGCCGATCAGGAGCAACTCGGTGAGCACGGAATTCCGCAGCCGGAACGCCGACGCGATAGCCGCCTCGAATCGCATCGAGGCGTTTTCGGGAATCAGCTTGCGCTCTATGAACAGCCTCGCCACCGGCCGCATGCGAAGGTGCACCACCAGCTCTGAAGCGATCAACAGCGGCATCACCAGCAGGAAGCGCGCATGCGCTTCGATGTCCAGCAGAAAAGGCAAGGTCACTCGGCCGCCCAGCAGCTGTCCCTCAGCCGCTGACAGCACCAGGAGCGGTAGCCAGGCGAACAAGGACATGACGATGATGCGCTGGTGCACCAGCTGCAACGCGTCATCGGCCAGGTGTGCCTTACGCAGAAGCTGGAAGAGTGGCCCGCCCAGGACGAGCGAGAAGTCTTGCGTAGTCAGGGGCGAATCCCGGGCGGCGCCGGGCTCCGAGACGCGAGCGTTCATTGTTGGCCTCTCCACGCCGAGAGCAGTTCCCCGGAAATCCCCGGCAGCGTTCCTGCCTAGTCTTCGACCATCACCGTGATCCGGCCCTCTCTGATTGCACTGAGGAACGCCCGATAGTCGCTTCGGTTCTGGGAGGCATACTCGGTCGCAAATTCGCCCACAGCGTCGTCGAAGGATTGCCCGGAACCCATGTATCCGGCGATCACCGCGGCATCGCCGGAGCGGGCATGCGCGCGAGCCAGGGCATGCGCGCACATCCGCGCGTATTGCCGCAACAACCCTGTATCCCAGTCCTCGATAACCGCGGACAACTTCATGTCGCGAAGCTGGCGGACATAGAATTCGCGGCCGTTCACGCCTCGGGTCCATCCAAGGAACACATCGCTGGCCGACTGCATGAGGCGCTGTCCCACGATGACGCGCTGGCCATGATTGGCGTGCAGGCTCTTGCCCGCATAGGGCTCGAGCACGGAGGCCTTCGCCTCCTTCACTTGCAGGAACAGCGGGTCATTGTCCGCCGCCATGAACAGTCCCACTGCGCACATCGTGCCAACGCTTCCCACGCCGACGACCTTGAGGGCCAGGTCGACGTAGTGGAAGCGGTCGAACAATGTCCGGACATGCTCGGGCAAGCTCTCCCGATACGAGGCAATGGCTTCCGTGTACCCTGCCCCGAGACCGGGAGCCTGTTCTTCCGTCGGATGGAAAATCAGGGGGGGTTCATCCTTGATCCTGGGCTTGACCCCTTCCTCCGAGACGAGCTTCGGATACAGATGGTCAGGCACCGTCTTGCGCCGCTCCGATTCGAGCCGCTCCTCCAAGCGCTTGCGAGTCGCCGCCACGACAGCCGGATTGCCCGTCCGGTCTTCATACTTTTGCAGGTCGATCCTGTTGTACCAGACGTCGAGCGCCCGCATCCCGGCGAAATTGTCCATCCGCTCGCGGTATTCGCGCACGAGATCCGTGGCCACGCGTCCCGCGTCGCTGCGGGGCAGCTCCAGATGTTGCGCCGCCACGACCACGCTGGCTGCAAGCCGCTTCAGGTCCCACTCGAAAGGGGCCGGCAGTGTCTCGTCGAGATCGTTGACGTCGAAAATCACGTTGCGCTCGGGCGTCGCGAAGCCGCCGAAGTTCATCAGGTGCGCATCGCCGCACGCCTGCACCCGGATCCCGCTCGTCGGGGTGCTGGCAAGGTCGGCTGCCATCAGTACGGCCGCGCCGCGATAGAACGCGAATGGCGAAGCCGCCATGCGCCCGAAGCGGATCGGGGTCAGGCTCAGGATGCGGCCCTCATTGGATTCGATCAGGAGTTCAATCGGGTCGCGGCGATCCTTGGGCGCCGTCCATCCAGCATGCGATGCGCGCGGCACCGTGTCGCGCAGTGCCCGCCCTTCGGTGGCGCGATCATCGGCCGACAAGTAACGCGTCCCGGTTTGAGGTGCGGCACTCTCGCTCTTTCCCTTCCTATTCTTGGACATGTGGCACTCCCCATTTTCAGGTTTGCGCCAGCCGCTCCGTGCTCAAGCCAGGGCCGGAGGATGAGGCAAGTCTCCATGCCCGGTCTTGCAGCGAAGCGGCGGACGCGCCTTACTGCTGCTTGCCTCCCTTGATGTTGCCCGCGACACCGCCAGCGACAGCGCCTACCGCGGCACCGGTCCAGGCGCTCCCGCCCGCGATGGCGGCGATGCCTGCGCCGGCCAACGCGCCCACGCCCGCGCCCGACATCGTCCCTTGTTGTTGCGGCGTCATGTTCGTGCACCCGACAATGCCGACTAGGGCAAGCGTTGCACCGATCAGTCCGAGTGATTTCATGCGTTTCACCTACTTGTTGCGCTGAAGTCCGGGAACGACCATTTCGAACCAGATCGTTTCGATAACCGGCCGCTGAAGCCGATCGGAATGCGTGGCGTACCACCGATCCAGTCCTTCCCGCACCGTTTCGAGTGTCTGGCCCTGCAGCCCCTTCGCCAGGCGAGGAATGACGCTTTGCGTGTCTGGTGGTGAATTGCCCACCTGAGCGCGATACGCGATATCAACCTGGATGACATTGGCGATGCCAATGAGGTAAGCCTTCTTCGCCTGCTCCGATGACTCGATCCAATGCTTGCCGGTGATCAGCGGGATTTCGTCGCCACGGGCAGGGCCCGATGCGATCACCAGCGTCGTGCACACCGCTGCCATCACAGTGCGGAAATTCAGATGCATGATCATCCTGTTCTCCTCAGGAATCCGCAAATCAAAGGTACCGTGGTGGTGGCATTCAATACCCGCTAAACACGCACAAGCCATCGCTTCGCGCGGCCCTGGCTGTACGCCGACAAGGCCAATGGCACTCCGCAATCCCGCGAAGGCATTTCAGACTGCCTTGATCGGGAATCCACCGGATTTCGATATCTCTGTGAAAGATTAGGAGACAGACGGGGGGGCGGGTTGATCCAGGTCAACGGGATGGCAGCGCCGGCCGCCCGCCGGACGGCATGCAGGCGCCTCAGGACATCTGCCGCGCCAGTTTTGTGATCTGGCACATGATCTCTGGCTTGCACATCATCGGTGCGAGCGCCTATCGTTACTTACGTGCAGACCACCGCATTTCGAGTAGCTGGAACCGAATTTCGGACCATTTCCCGCCGCTGAAGAGTTGCATCAAGCACGTGGTCAGTGCCGAGTCAGCCAGGTCAAAATGCGGGGCGAGCGGCCAGCGCCTGCCATGCACAAGATCGCTCTGCAACCGCCAGGGGCCGGCCATGGGAAAACATCTCCATATCACCACCTACATCGTCATCGCGATGGTACTTGGCGGCGTGGTCGGCTACGCCTGCAATATTGCCTTCCCGGATCCCAAGGCCGCGAAGGACGTTGCCGGCTATTTCTCGATCATCACCGATGTCTTCCTGCGACTAATCAAGATGATCATCGCCCCGCTGGTCTTCTCCACGCTGGTGATGGGCATCGCCCATATGGGGGATGCCAGCACTGTGGGGCGCGTCGGCGTCAAGGCGATGGGTTGGTTCATCACCGCATCGCTCGTCTCGCTGACCCTCGGCCTGATCATGGCAACGATGCTGCAACCGGGCCACAACCTCGGACTGCCGTTGCCCGAGGTTGGCACCGCCACCAGCCTCAAAACCAATGCCTTCACACTGAAGGACTTCGTCATCCACCTGGTTCCCCGCTCGGCGGCGGAGGCCATGGCAAACAACGAAATCCTGCAGATCCTGGTCTTCTCGATCTTCTTCGGGACCGCGCTGTCGACGCTTGGCGAAAAGGGCAAGCGCATGGCCGGCGTCATCGAGGATCTGGTCCAGGTGATGCTGAAGATCACGAGTGCGGTGATGTGGCTGGCGCCGGCGGCCGTGTTTGCCGCCATCGCGTCGACGATCACCACGCAAGGCCTGGCGATCCTCGTGACGTTTGCCAAGTTCATGGGCGGCTTCTACTTGTCATTGCTGGTGCTGTGGTCACTGCTCGTCCTGGCGGGGATCGCGTTCCTGGGCAAGCGGGCCCTGGTGCTGGTCCGCCTGATTCGCGAGCCGTTCCTGCTGGCATTCTCGACCGCAAGCTCGGAAGCCGCCTATCCCAAGCTGCTGGAAGCCCTCGACAAATTCGGTGTCGACCGCAAGATCTCGAGTTTTGTGCTGCCAATGGGCTACTCCTTCAACCTGGACGGTTCGATGATGTACTGCACGTTCGCCGTACTGTTCATCTCGCAGGCCTATGACATCCACCTGCCCTTGGGCACCCAGATCACCATGCTTTTGCTGCTGATGCTGACCTCGAAAGGCATGGCCGGCGTGCCGCGCGCATCGCTGGTGGTCATCGCGGCCACGCTGAACCAGTTCAGTCTGCCAGAGGCCGGCCTGCTGCTGATCATGGGGGTGGACCAATTCCTGGACATGGGCCGCTCGGCCACCAACGCGGTGGGAAATTCGATTGCGGCAGCCGTGGTGGCCAAATGGGAAGGTCAGTTGTCGAGCGGACCCACGCTGGACGAGGGAGGCGAAAGCGATACCGCCGACGGGGCGGTGCCCTTGCACAAGCCAGACGCCGCGCAAGCATAGGCGGCGCGGCGCGCGACACCCAGGACCGACGCATGCACTCCCAACAAGCACGCCGGCGAGCCCGGCCCGTCCATATGGTGCTGCGGATCTCGATGGCCATGTGCCTGGCGGCAGCCGCCGCCTCCATCGGGGCGCAGGAGCCTTTCGCGCTGTCCGGAACTTTGAAGAAGGCAAGGGAAACGGGTGCTCTCATCATCGGCTACCGGGAATCCTCATTGCCGTTTTCCTACCTGAACCAGATCGGCAGGCCGATCGGGTATTCAATCGACATCTGCGCGTCGATCGTCGAGGCCGCGGGGGAAGAGGTCGGCCGCGACCTGACGATCAAGTGGGTGCCGGTGACGTCCGAGAGCCGCTTCGATGCGATTGTTTCCGGCAAGATCGATCTCGAGTGCGGCTCCACGACACGCAACGCCGAGCGGCAGCAGCGCGTCGCGTTCTCGCCCGTGATCTTCCTGGCGGGGACCAAACTGATGGTGCCGCACGGTTCGCCGATCAAGTCGTTCCGCGACCTGAAGGGCAAGACGGTGGTTGCTACGGCTGGCACGACCAACGTGGACGCCATCGAGCAATTGTCCACGCGCTTCAATCTCGGCCTGAAGATCATCCGCGCTCGCGACCATGCCGACGCTTTCGAGGTCCTGCGGCATCGCGGCGCCGACGCCTATGCGGGCGACGATATTCTGCTGTATGGCTTCCTGGCCAAGTACGGCACGCGCAGCCAGTACGACGTTACCCGCGAGTTTCTCTCCTACGACCCCTACGGCATCATGCTGCGCAAGGGCGACCCGGAATTCGCCGCCGTCGTCGACAAGGCCGTGCGCAAGCTGAGCACGTCTGGCGAACTCGACCGCCTGTACAAGCAGTGGTTCCTGAACCGGTTGCCGACCGGTGAGCGGCTGGGCATTCCAATGAGCGAACAACTGGAGGAGATCATCAAGGCGGCGCCAGAGCCGACGGAATAGCAATGCGGTGAGGGCCAGGATTCCCGGCCGGATCGATCGATTGCACTCGTGCCCAAGCGAGGCGCGCGGAAACAGCCGATCGCACAGGGCCTTGGCGGTTCGTTTGGCGCGCTAGCACAGAACTGGAGACGATGATCGATGAGGTTCAGCGTGCGACTACCACAATCATTCCTATGCATGCTGAACCGACAACGTAGGCCCGCTGCGCGGGGTTAACGGTGCGTAGCTGTCCATATTCGCCGGTTGCCGGACCGCAATCTGACCCCTGCCAGCAACTTCATCACCACGTAGAACTACGGACCGTGAGACGATGGGCAGCGCCCCCCGTGCCAATATGACGTGCGGACCCGGAACAGCCCGATGATGCTATGAAATGGACGGGTCGTGACGCATGGCCCCGTCTTTGTCGAAGTGCTTCTGTGACTCTCTTCTCCGCCAGCAGCAGAATATAGTTCGGAACTTTTGCATCGATCAAAAGTGCGCCCCAGGCAATCCCGGAATTCCCGTTGAATAACTTCCTTCGGCATATTGTGGCCCTTGGCGATTCGTTCAATTGCCTCGGCCACGGACGAAGGGCGCGCGAGGCAACCGTCTCCAGGACCAAGGACGCCTGTTGGCGGATATCCCAGTGCAACTCCGTTTGACTGAGGCATGATTAGCTTTCAACGGCATCAGTGCCATCTGCCTCACGACAGGATCATGATGACCACCATGCCCGAGATCGTCAGCAGTGTATTGCCGACGGCATAGGGCACCGTGTACCCCAACCCAGGGACCTGGCTCTTGGCGCCATCGCAGATCATGCCCAGCGCTGCCGTGGTGGCACGCGCGCCTGCGCAGGCGCCGAGCAGGATCGCCGGGTGGAAGCGGAACACGAACTTGGCGAGGAGCATGCTAACGGCCAGCGGGATCGAGGTCGCAAGGATGCCCCACAGGAGAAGGCTGATGCCAAGCTTCTGCAAGCCGGCGATGAAACCCGGGCCCGCGGAGATGCCCACCACAGCGATGAAGACGTTGAGGCCGACCGAACTCATGAACCAGATCGTCGGCTCGGGGATGCGGCCGAACGTCGGGTGTATCGCCCGGAACCATCCGAAAATGATGCCCGCAATCAGCGTACCGCCTGCGGTGGAGATGGTTAGCGGAATACCGCCGACCTTCAACACGCTTGCACCGATCAGCGCACCGGCCATGATCGCCAGTGACATCAAAGCCACATCCGTCACGTTGGTTGGCCGGTCGACGTAGCCCAGATGCGTTGCGGTGGCGTTGATATCCTGGATACGGCCCACCAGCGTGATCACGTCGCCGCGATAGAGTTTCGTTTTCGGCAGCACCGGTATCACGGTTTCAGTCGGACCCCGCTTGATATTCTTGAGAAACACGCCACGTGCCCACGGCCAAGTTGCCAACTCCTTCAGTGAATGGTCATCGACCTCCTTGTTCGTGATGTAGATGTCGACGCCCTCTGTCTGCACATTGAGCAGTTCCGCATCGTCGACTTCCCTGCTGCTAGGACCCAAGCGTTCGATCAACTGATTGCGCTTACCGCCGATGGCGACAATATCGCCGGGCGCGAGGCTCGTGTTCAGGTGCGCCTCGATGATCTTGCCATCCCTGCGAATGCGTTCGATAAAGGCGCGATGTCCTTCCGGGGTGCTGGCCTCGATGTCCCCGACCGCCCTGCCGATAAAAGGACTGTCCGGCGCCAATGAATAGGCACGCAATTCGAACTCATGCCATTCCGTGCCAACTTCTCCCGACTCTCCCGCACCAAGTTGTCGCTCGTAATCCCTGCAAGCGGCTACCAGATCAATGCCCAGCAGCTTCGGGCCGATCTGGGCCAGGATGATCGCCGAACCCACGGTGCCGAAGATGTAAGTCACAGCGTAGGCAATCGGCATGCCTTCCAGCAGTTTCCTGGCCTCATCCGGCGGCAGCCCGAGCCGGTTGATCGCGTCAGTGGCAAGCCCCATCGATGCGGAAATCGTTTGCGACCCGGCGAAAAGCCCCGCCGCCGAACCCAGGTCGTATCCCGCCAGGATTGCCGCTCCGACCACCGCCGTCAGTGACAGCACGCAAGAGATCACTGCGAAGATAACCTGCGGTATCCCGTCCTTGGCGATGCCTCGCACGAACTGCGGTCCGACGCTATAGCCCACGGCGAACAGGAACATCAGGAAGAACACAGCTTTCACATTGACCGAGATCTTGACGCCCAGGGTCCCGATGACAATGGCTACGAGCAACGTTGAGGTTACCGCTCCCAGGCTGAAGCCCCTGAAGCTCTTCCCGCCCACCCAGTAACCGACCCCCAACGCAAGGAAAATGGCGATCTCAGGATAGGCTTTTAGCGTTGACACGAACCAGGACATGGCTACGGCTCCCGTTTGCTGCCAAACACGCGTTTTCAGGCATCGCGCTCGTCTTGGTTAAGCTAGCCCATACCGGCACTTGAACATTGATCCATGACAAGGAGCGGAGCGCGACCTCATCTATTGTGGAGTTGATCCGTCGCCTGTGCGCGTGAGAGACAGTCATACATGCGTGTTCTCGGGCGAAAACAATCTCCCACCGGACAAATCGGCCGATGGGTTAATCACTGCGAGAGGTGAATAATGGCCGCCAATCCGGATAAGGTTACTGCTTACGACGAGTTCAATATCAAGATCCCGGAGGATCACTTTCCTAAGTTGGGAATTTCCGCACGCGCCGCTGCGGCGCTCGTGGTCAGCGAGGAATGGACCGATGCGAACCCGATGCTGAACATGTCGTCCTTCGTGACGACCTGGGCCGAGCCAGAAGCCAGGGAGGTTGCCGCTCGAAACATCTTCAAGAACTATATCGATCACGATATGTATCCGCAGGTCTTCGAGATGGAGCAGCGGATGGTGCGCTGGCTGCACCAACTCTGGAACGGGCCCAAGGGCGTGGAGCCATATGGCACTGCAACAGTGGGCTCATCGGAAGCCTGCATGCTGGCTGGCCTGGCACACAAGTGGAACTGGCGGCAAAGGCGTCAGGCGGAGGGCAAAGATGTTTCGCGCCCTAATATGGTGACGGGTGGCAACGTTCAGATCGTCTGGAAGAAATTCCTGCGCTACTTCGATGTGGAACCGCGTATCGTGCCGCTCAAGCCGGGAAACTATCGGCTGACCGCCGAGGATCTCGACAGCTATGTAGACGAGAACACCATTGCCGTCGTCGCCATCGCCGGACAAACCTTTACCGGGGAAGATGACGACATCCAGGCGATTCACGACTGGCTGGATGACTATGAGAAGCGCACCGGAACTTCCGTCCCGATGCATATTGACGGCGCTTCCGGCGGCTTTGTGAACCCCTTCCTTTATCCCGACTACAAGTGGGACTTCAGCCTGCCACGCGTGTTATCCATCAATGCGTCCGGACATAAATACGGCCTGACGCCTCCCGGTCTGGGTTGGGTGATTTTCCGGGAGCGCAAGATTTTCAACGAGGATCTGGTGTTCTACGTGAATTACCTTGGCGGCGAAATGCCAACAGCCACGCTCAATTTCAGCCGCAACGCCTTTCAGGTTGCGGTGCAGTACTACCTGTTCCTGCATCTTGGCTTCGACGGCTACAAGAGAATCATGACGCACACGCTGGACAATGCGATCGCGCTGCGGAAGGTGCTGGTCGATAGTGGGTACTTCGACATCATGAACGAGACGCAACGTATCCCCGTGGTCGCAGTGACGCTGAACAAGAAGATCAAGAATTTCAACGAATTCGATGTCTCAAACAAGGTCCGCGAGCATGGCTGGGTTCTCTCCGCGTATTCCATGCCACCGAATGCCGAGACCGTGACCAGTCTTCGGGTTGTCATCCGGCCACATATCAATCAGACGGTGGCGATGTTGCTGGCAAACGATATTGTCAAAGCCTGTCAATACCTTGAGACGCACGGTGGTAACGCGACTCCTCCCGAACTCCATGCGAAAGAGAAGACCACTCAGGTCAAATGCTAGTTGTCAGCGCAATGTCCGGGCAAGCGTATTTGATTTGGCATGCCCGGGTATCGCCCCGTCTCATAGAGTAGGCCGGAGGCTCCGGCCGATTACTGGTGGGTGGTCCCCGTTGGATCCCGCCCGTATCCCCAGACGCGGCTTCAGGCCGGTGGATAACACCATCGCATGCCAGAACTCTTGCGTTGCGCGGTGCAATATTCTGGGCGATATGCCATGAGTCGACCGGATATGTCGAAGTTCGCAAACCTCTCGCCCTTTGAACTCAAGGACGAGCTGATCAAGCTGGCGGGCAGCGTTTCGAACCGGCTGATGCTCAACGCCGGGCGTGGCAATCCGAACTTCCTTGCAACGGTTCCACGCCACGGCTTTTGGCAGCTTGGGCTGTTTGCCATGATTGAATCGGAACGGTCATTTTCGTATCTCGCGGAAGGCGTCGGCGGCTTTCCCCGGCGCGCTGGCATTGCGGAGCGCTTCGATCTCTTCGCGCGCTATTACCGCGACGCCCCAGGAGTCAAGTTCCTGACCGGCGCCATCTCCTTCGTGCGCGACCAGCTTGGGCTGGATGGCGGAGATTTCCTCTATGAAATGTGCGAGGGCATCCTGGCTTGCAACTATCCGGTACCGGATCGCATGCTCAGGCTCAGCGAGAAAATCGTCTGCCGTGGCAGCAACTGCAAGGTGGAATCTTGGTGCGCCCGGCTGGGATCGAACCAGCAACCCCTGCCTTCGGAGGGCAGTACTCTATCCATTGAGCTACGGGCGCACAGGGTATGACGGGGTACTTCGCAGGCAGCGCGCGAGTGCCGCTGCCGGAAAGTCGCATAGGATACCGTGTTTGTCCGCGGACGTCCATGTCCGGCTCAATCAGGGTGGCGTGGTGACGTCTCTTCCAAGCCGCTTTTGCCTCATGCCATAGGCCTTTGAGGCTATAATCGCGAGTTATTTGTGTAAAAACGGGGCTGCGCAACGTCCACATCAGGTCGGTGGATGGCGGTGGCATACCCCGCTGGCTGGCCCCTTTGGGGACAGTTGACGCCGGATAACAGTCCGATGCACGCAATTGGCCAGGGGGAATTGGCCACCGAGCAAGCGGCCACATAAGCAGCCGATCGCGAGCGGCCACAGGTTTCCTGCAAATTGAGAGTTGAGTATGAGCGACGTCCACAACGCACACGACGAACACGAGTCTCCCATCAAGACCCCCAAGCAGCTGATCGCTGTGGTGATTGCCGCCTTCCTGGTGCCAATCATCGTGATCATCCTGCTGGTCAATTTTGTCGGACACGGCGCCAAGGAAGGCGCGGGCTCCACCGCTACCGTGGAAGCCGTCAATGACCGCATCAAGCCGGTCGCCTCGCTCGAACTGAAGGATCCGAATGCAGCGCGCGTCTATAAGACGGGCGAACAGGTCTACAAGGAAGTCTGCGCCGCCTGCCACGCCACCGGTGCTGCCGGTGCGCCCAAGTACGGCACCGCCGGCGACTGGGCTCCGCGTATCGGCCAGGGCTTCACCGGCCTGCTGAACTCCGTGCTGCACGGCAAGGGCGCCATGCAAGCCCGCGCCGGCACCACCGCCGACGATTACAGCGACTACGAACTGGGCCGTGCCGTGGTCTACATGGCCGACGCCGGCGGTGCCAAGTTCCCGGAGCCCGCAGCGCCCGCTGCTGCCGCTCCGGCTACCGCCGCTGCCTCGGATGCCGCTGCCGCGCCTGCCGCAGCAGCAGCCCCGGCAGCTCCCGCTGCTGCTGCCGCACCGGCTGCTGCTGCAGCGCCGGCTTCCGCCGAAGTGGGCAAGAAGGTCTACGACCAGGTCTGCGCCGCCTGCCACGCCGCCGGTGTTGCCGGCGCGCCGAAGCTGGGCGACAAGGCTGCCTGGGCGCCGCGCCTGAAGGAAGGCATGGACGCCGTTCACGCCTTCGCCCTGAAGGGCAAGGGCGTGATGCCGCCGAAGGGCGGCTACGCCGGCCCGGACGCCGACGTGATCGCAGCGGTCGACTACATGGCCAACGCGTCGAAGTAACCGGCCGGAAATCATCCCGGGGCCACCACGGCGCAAGCGGTGGAACGGACCCGGAGAACAAAAAGCCCGCGGCTCGCCGCGGGCTTTTTGTTTGCCTGCTGCCGGGCGTCAGTGGCTCAGACCACGCGCGAGTAGCGCAGTGGCGCCGGCAGCGGCGTACCTGCATCGGCGCCCGGGGTTCCCGCTGGTGCCACTGCCGGCACCGCGTCCGCAGCCCGCCGCGCGTCTTCACGCAGGAAGCCGTCGAAGACCATCGCCAGCCGGCGCACCAGCAAGCGGCCCAGCGGGGTCACTTCGATGCGGCCGGGCTCGCATCGCACAAGGCCTTCCCCGGCGAGCCGCCCCAGGTCCGCCATCTCGCCAGCGAAGTGCGCGGCAAAGTCGATGCGATGCCGGGCTTCCACCGCTGCAATATCGAGCACGCCGTTGCACATCAACGCACCGATGACTTCACGCCGCAAGTGATCCTCATCGCGCATGGCGAAGCCGCGCATCACCGGCAGCACGCCGCCGTCGAGCACGCGGTAATAATCGTCCAGCGTGCGCGCGTTCTGTACATAGCGGCCCGCCACCGCACCGATCGACGAGACGCCAAATCCAAGCTGGTCATGGCCGGCGTGGGTGGAATAGCCCTGAAAGTTGCGCTGCAGCCGGCCCTCGCGCTGGGCCACGGCCAGCGCGTCGTCCGGCAGCGCGAAATGATCCATGCCGATATAGACATAGCCCGCGGCGGTGAGCTGTTCGATGGTGCCGACCAGGATGTCGAGTTTTTCAGCGGGCGCCGGCAGCGCGCGCTCGTCGATGCGCCGCTGGGGCTTGAACACGTGCGGCAGGTGCGCATAGCTGTACACGGAGAGCCGGTCCGGGCGCATCGCCAGCACTTGCTCCACGGTGGCGGCGAAGCGCGCCGTGGTCTGGTGCGGCAGGCCGTAGATCAGGTCCATGCTGACCGAGCGGAAGCCGAGCCGGCGCGCGGCGTCGACCACTGCCCGGGTTTCGGCCTGCGATTGCACGCGGTGGATCGCTTGCTGCACCTCGGCGTCGAAATCCTGCACGCCCAGGCTGATGCGGTTGAAGCCGAGTTCGGCCAGCAGCGCCATCTGCGCGTCGCCGATCCGGCGCGGGTCGATCTCAATGGAGTGTTCGCCCTCGGGCAGCAGGTTGAAATGCTGGTGCAAGGCATCCATCACGCGGCGCATCTCCGCCGGGTCGAGGAAGGTCGGCGTACCGCCGCCCCAGTGCGATTGCACCACCTCGCGCCGCGCGCCGAGTTGTTGCGCTACCAGCGCCATCTCGCGCGCCAGGTAATCCACATAGCGGGCGCTGCGGCGATGGTCTTTGGTAATGATCTTGTTGCAGCCGCAGTAGTAGCAGATGTTCTCGCAAAACGGCACATGCACATAGAGCGACAAGGGCGGCTGCCGGCCGGCATCCACGCCAGCGCTGGCCGCGCAATCGGCCAGTGCTTGCCGGTAGTCCTGCTCGCCAAAACCGCCATGGAAGCGGTCCGCCGTGGGGTAGGAGGTGTAGCGCGGGCCGTTGATGTCCATGCGGCCGGCCAGCTCGCGGAAGTCCGACAAGGCATGCCGGTCCGGGGCCGAGGCGGCCCGGCCCAGTTGCTTGCTCTTGCAGGCGGCGCCGCAATTGCCGGAGCAGGTGTTCGGCGGACTGGCAATGGAAACGGGGACGGATGCGGTGGCGCGGGCGAGATCAGCCATGGGGCGGCCTTCGTGGTGGATTGGATGGCTCATCGTAGTGGGGGCCGCTCCTGCGCGCGTTGACCGGCGTCAAGTCGTGGCCCATGGCACCAGGGCCCTTGGCCGGCCACCAGCGGCCAGGCCGTCACCAGCGTGCGCCGCGTCATGCTAGCGTCACCTGGACCGGATAGGCTGCCCCGCGCTTGCCGGCTTTCCATCCACCAGCTCAATCCGTCCCTTCGGCCCCCATGCACGCTTCTCCCCTGATTGCGCAGGCGCATTGCGCGCCACAAATGCCGCGCCGCCGCCTGCTGGCCGCCCTCGGCAGCGCTCTGCTGGCGCCCGCCACGTTACTGGCGCAGTCACCCCCGCGACGCCCGCTGGTGATTGGCCACCTGGTGGATCGCGGCGGCGCGCAGGCCGATCTCGCGCGCGACTACCTGGCCGGCGCCAAGGTCATGTTCGACGCGGCCAACGCCGGCGCGCGCGAGCCGCGCGTGGTGCACGTGGTGCGGGAAGTCGAAACCGATCCGCGTGCGGCCACCGCGCAGGCGCTGTCGCTGGTCGACGGCGAGCGCGCCGAACTCCTGTTCGGTCCCAGCGACGCCTTGTTGCCGGTGCTGGCCGCCTCTCCCGAGCTGGCCCGGCGCGGCGTGCAGATCGTCGCGCCCTTATCGGGGCTGTCGCTCGCGGCCGATCATGTCTGGTACACGCGGGCCGACTACCGCGCCGAACTGGATGCGGCGATTCACCAGTTGCGCAGCTACGGGCTCAAGCAGCTGGTGTTGGCCGTGGCGCCGGATTTCGCTGCAGGAAGCCTGGCCGCAGGCACGCCGTGGCGGCGCCGGCTGGAGCAGGAGCCGGGCCTGCAAGCGCTGACGCTGGAAGCCGGCAAGGGCAGCGACAGCGGCGCGGCGGCGTCGCGCATCGCCGCGGCGCGCCCGGCGGCGGTGATCATGGCCGGCGACACGCTGGCCTACGGCAATCTCGGCCGTGCGCTGGCCGCGCGGGGGTGGTACGGCTTCCTAGTGGGCTTGTCCGCGGTCAACCCGCTGGCGGCGCGCGAGATCCTCGGCGCCGGCTATAACGGCGGCATCGTGCTGACGCAGATTGCGCCGGGTCCGCAGGACCTGACCCTGCGCGTGGTCAAGGAGCACGTGGGCCGGATGAAGCAGTTCCTGGACGAGCCCGCTTCACCCGCCACGCTGGCTGGCTACATCGGCGCGGCCTGGCTGGTGCGGGCTGCGTTGTCCGCGCCGCGCGCCGCCACGCCGGCCGACCTGCGGCGTGCCCTGCAGGCCCGCGTCGATGTGGGCGATTTCGTGCTGGATTTCACGCACGGATCGCGCGGCTCTCAATACGTGCAGCTCGCGGCGATGGGCAGCGGAACGGCCCGCTGAATGGTAGCGGCCGCGCACTAGCTGCCGCTCAGGCTCGCGGCAGCACGATCCGCACGCGCAGCCCGCCCTCCGGCCGGTTGGCCAGGCTCAGTTCGCCACCGTGGCGCGAGACGATATCCGCGGCGATCGACAGGCCCATGCCGACCCCGCCGGTGGCGCGGTTGCGCGAGGATTCGAGCCGGTAGAACGGCTCCAGCACGCGCGCCATTTCTTCCGGCGGAATGCCGGGGCCGTCGTCGCAGACGTCGATGACCACGCGCTCGGCGCTGTCGGCCAGCGCGATGCGCGCGCTGCCGCCGTAGCGGTGCGCGTTTTCCACCAGGTTGACCACGGCCCGGCGCAATTCGGCGGGATAGGCCAGCAAAGGCTCGGCGCCGCCGGACAGGCTGACGTCCTGTCCAATCTCCGTGGCGTCGTCCACCACCGCCTGCAACAGGGCATGCACATCCACCCGCTGGCGCGGCGCGGCGGCGCCGTCGCGCTCGCGCAGGTAATACAGCGTGGCATCGATCAGCCCGTTCATCTCGGCGAGGTCCTGGCGCAGGCGATAGCGCACCTGATTGTCGTCGACCCCTTCGATACGCAGGCTCATGCGTGTCAGCGGCGTGCGCAGGTCGTGGGACACCGCGGCCAGGAAACGCGATTGCTGCGCCAGCTGGGTGCGGATGCGCTGCTGCATATGGTTGAAGGCCTTGGCGGCGTCGCGGGCCTCGGCCGGGCCGCTGTCCTCATCCAGCGGCGGCGCGTGCACGTCCTGGGCCAGCCGGCCGGCGCTGCTGGCAAGGCGCTGGACGGGCCTGGCCAGCAGGCGCGCTCCCACCCACGACGCAGCCACGATGGCCGCAAGCTGGAACAGCAGCCCCAGCCGGGGCGGGCCAAAGCCACGGCTGCCGCGCGGCCGGCGTGGCGGCGGCGGACCGCCTTCGCTGCTGCCCGTGCCCGCTTCGGCGCCGGACGGGGGGACTCCCCCGCGGCCCGGTTCGCCCGGCGGTGGGGGCGGAGGCTCGTCGCCGGGGACGAAAGTGAATCCGCTGTGCCCGGGGTGAGGAAAGATGCTCTCGATGACCGTGACGCCGAGCAGGTGCACGGCCAGCATGATCGCCGCCATCACCAGGAACAGGCGGATGAACATGGAGTCATGGCGGGCCACCCAGGCCGGGCGCTCAGCCTTCGGCGGTGCCGGTAAAGACATAGCCTTCGCCTCGGACGGTACGGATCAGCGCCGGGTCGCGCGGGTCGTCGCGCAGCTTCTGGCGCAGGCGCGAGACCAGCAGGTCGATGCTGCGGTCGAAGACATCAAGATCGCGGCCACGCGCCTGGTTGATCAGCAGTTCGCGGTCGAGCACGCGGTTCGGGTGTTCGATAAAGGCCAGCAGCAGGCGGAACTCGGCATTGGACAAGGGCACCACGGTGTCCTCGCCGTCCACCAGTTGCCGCAGCGTGGTATTGAGGCGCCAGTGGCCGAAACGCAGCTCATGGCCGCCCACCGCCGGGGGGCGTTTCACGCCGCCGCCACGGCTGCGGCGCAGTACGGTGTGGATGCGCGCCACCAGTTCGCGCATCTCGAAGGGCTTGGTGACGTAGTCGTCGGCGCCCACTTCCAGCCCGACCACGCGGTCGGCCAGTTCGGTGCGCGCGGTGAGCATGATTACCGGCAAGTCGCCGCGCTCGCGGATTTCGCGGCAAAGCGCCAGGCCGTTTTCGCCGGGCAGGGAGAGGTCGAGCACCACCAGGTCGTAGTCGCGCACGGCCAGCGCGGCGCGCATGGCGGCACCACCCTCCGCGCCATCGGCTTCGATGCCGAAGGTGGCCAGGTACTCGGCCAGCATGGAGCGGATCTGCGGATCGTCGTCGACGATCAGCAAGTGCAAGGGCGTAGCGGGGGAAAGATCCATCGGGTTTCGCAGGAGGCTATTGCGGCGGTTTGCAGCGGAGTTCGCGGCAGGTTTGCGTCGAATCGGGGGGGAACCGGGCTCGGCCGGGCAGCGGCCGCCGCCAGGGATTCACTCTACCAGCCCGGCGTTGCGCCCTGATAGGCGCGTTGTGGCCGCTTTGTATCAGGCACGATACAAAGCCCGCCGCCCGGCGGCCCGCTTTGTACGGCATTGCTTCGGCGCGCTGACCAAGCGCTCAAGCAAACGGGGGCCTGGCTTTTTAAGATGGCATGTCGCCAACCCGCCGCTTTGCACCCGGCAGACCCGCACCGGCGGCCCGGCGCCCCGCTATGCTTGAGCCATCCGCATGGTATCGGCAGCCCGGACCTCTCCCCGCAAGACTTCCACGGAGATTCCCATGACCCAGCCACAAGCCTCGTTACCCCGCTTGTTACCCTCGATCCGTGCCCTGCTATCGCTTGCCGCGCTGTGCGCGGCGTGCGCGCTGGCCTTGCCTGCCCATGCGCTGCAGACCGGCGCGCCGGCCACGGCCGGGCCTGGCCGGCCAGGCCCGGCCGACTCGCTGCGTGACGCGCTGGCACTCACGCCGGCGCAGACAGCCCTCTGGCAAGCCGCCCGCGCCGCCGCGCGCGAGGCGCATGCGCATGCACTGGAACTGCGGGCGCGCTTTATCCGCGAGGAGGGACAGTCCGATGCCACCGGCACGGCCAATGCGCCGGAGCCGTCGCTGCGCGCCCGGGCGGCGCGCGAAGACCACCTGCACGACGCGCTCGACAAGGACCGCCGCGCCGTGCGCGACCGCTGGATCGCCTTTGACGAAAGCCTGGATGCCGGCCAGCGCAAACGCCTGCGCGCCATGCCGGAAGCGGGCCGCTGGCCGGGGCCGGGCGGGATGCCTGGCCTCTTCGCCGGCGGCGCGATGCCCCCGCATGGGCCCGCGCCCATGCCCTGCGCCTTCGGCGCGGACGGCCCGGGCAACGTACCCGGTGCTGCGGGACCTCACCGACAAGGAGCACACGATGCGCAGTAAGCTTGACTCCCCCGGCAGCCGCCGCCGCTTTCTCGGCGGTGTGCTGGGCGGCTCGCTCGGCGCGGGCCTGATCGGGCTGGCGGGCGATACCGCCGCGCAGTCCGCGCCGGCCGCCTGCCTGCTTACGCCGACACTGACCGAGGGCCCTTTCTATATTGACCAGGCGCTGATGCGCAGCGATATCCGCGATGGCCGGCCCGGCCAGTTGCTTCGACTGCGGCTGGTCGTGGTGGATACCGACCGCGGCTGCGCGCCGGTGGCCGGCGCGCTGGCCAGCATCTGGCACTGCGATGCCGGCGGCAGCTATAGCGGCTATGACCAGGCCGGCATGCACGCCGCGCCCACCAGTGCCGCTCGCTTCCTGCGGGGCGTGCAACCCACCGGAGCCGATGGCAGCGCGCAGTTCCTGACGATCTACCCCGGCTGGTACGCGTCGCGCGCGGTGCATATCCATCTGAAGATTCATGTCGGCAAGGAGGAAGTGCTGACCTCCCAGATGTTCTTTGACGAGGCGCTGAACCGCGAAGTGCTTCTCGGCCACCCCGCTTATCGCGCTCGCGGCGCCTCGCCGTACCGGAACAGCCAGGACCCGATTGCCGGCGCGCATCCCGGCCTGGTGCGGGTGCGCCGCTTGCAGGATGCGGCCGGCACGCTGGAGGGCGAGTTCACGATCGGTATCGCGCGAACCTGAGGCAGCCCCCGCTCCTGCCCATCAAAAAAACGCCCCCGGACACTAGAGTACGGAGGCGCGTAACAGGGAAGAAGTCGGGCATCACGGCCCGGCCACCCCGCTCCGAAGGGACGAAGCAGTGCGGCGCCCGGACCAGAACGACAGCCCAGGCACGATCCATGGTAATGAGGCATCAGGCCGGGGTCTTGTCCCGCTTGTAGGGCAATGTATCGGCAGTGTAGGTTCGGGCTTTGTACGTCCGGCGTCGGCTACGCCGCGGTCTTGCCGGGCGTGCCCAGCAAGGCCTTGAGTCCGGCCAGGCGGTCTTTCGGACTCATGGCCGGGGTCTCGTCCTTGATCTCCGGCGCTTCCTCTAGCTTCATCTCGCCGATAAACCGCGAGGGCTGGCATGAGTAGGTGTCGCGCGCGCGCTTGCGCTTCTTGCACCAGCTGATATGCAGGCTGCGCTGGGCGCGGGTGATGCCCACATACATCAGGCGGCGCTCTTCCTCGATTTTCTCGTCGGTCATGTCCTCGTCTTCGCGGCAGTGCGGCAGGATGCCCTCTTCCACGCCGACCAGGAACACGTGCGGATACTCCAGTCCCTTGGAGGCGTGCAGCGTGGACAGGCGCACGGCGTCGGGATCTTCCTCGCGGCCTTCAAGCATGCTCATCAGCGCCACCGTCTGCGTCAGCTCCAGCAAGTTCTTGCCTTCGTCGCCAAAGCCGTCGGCGGTGTCGAAGCCAGTGGCTTCGCCTTCACCCGTGGCCTCGGGCTTGGTGCCCTTGCGCTTGAGCCAGTCGAGGAATTCCAGCGTGTTGGTCCAGCGCGACTGCGCCTGGCGTTCGTCGAACATGTCGTAGAGGTAGGCTTCGTAGTGGATGCCTTCCATCAGGTCGTCCAGCACTTCGGTGGCGGGGTCGCTGGCCGCGCGCCCGGCCAGCCGCACCATCGCCTCGCAGAACACGCGCAGCGGCTCCATCTGGCGCGGCTGCAGCTTGCCCTCGATGCCGCCCATCATGGCCGCCTCGAACAGCGAGACCTTGGCCTGCCCGGCGAAGGTGCCCAGCACTTCCAGCGTGGTGTTGCCCACGCCACGTTTGGGCGTGGTGATGGCGCGGATGAAGGCGGGATCGTCGTCCGGGTTGGCGATCAGGCGCAGGTAGGCGCAAATGTCCTTGATCTCGGCCTTGTCGAAGAAGCTCTGCCCGCCCGACAGCACATAGGGAATGCGCTCGCGGCGCAAGATCTGCTCGAACAGGCGTGCCTGGTGGTTGCCGCGGTACAGGATGGCGTAGTCGCGGAACTGCGCGCGCCGCTCGAACTTGTGCGCCGACAGGCGGAACACCACGGATTCCGCCTCGTGCTCCTCATCGTTCATCGGGTTGATGGCGATGGGGTCGCCCATGCCGTGCTCGCTCCACAACTTCTTGTCGAACAGCTTGGGATTGTTGGAGATGACCGCGTTGGCCGCTTCCAGGATGCGCACGGTGGAGCGGTAGTTCTGCTCCAGCTTGACCACCTTGAGGTCGGGAAAATCGGTCTGCAGCAACTTCAGGTTGTCCAGCGTGGCGCCGCGCCAGCCATAGATGGCCTGGTCGTCGTCGCCCACCGCCGTAAAGGCCGGGGCGCGCAGGTGCGAGCCGCCGGCGAGTTGCTTGAGCAACTGGTACTGGCAGGCGTTGGTGTCCTGGTATTCGTCCACCAGGAAGTAGCGCAGCCGGTTCTGCCAGCGCAGGCGCACCTCTTCGTTGCGCGCGAACAGCTCGGCCGGCAGGCGGATCAGGTCGTCGAAATCCACTGCCTGGTAGGCATGCAGCGTGGCCACATAGTTGCGGTAGATCAGCGCCGCCTGGTGATCGTCGGGGTTTTCGGCCTGGGCGATGGCCGTCTCGGGATCGACCATGCCGTTCTTCCACAGCGAGATGGTGCTCTGCACGCTGCGGATCAGCTTCTTGTCGGTGCTGGCAAGCTGCTCCTGCACCATGCCGAAGCAATCGTCCGAATCCATGATGGAGAACCGCGGCTTCAGGCCTACGTGCTCCGCCTCGGCGCGCAGGATCTGCACGCCCAGCGAGTGGAAGGTGCTGACGGTGATCTGCTTGATCGGAATCCGCTTGCCCTCGCGCGTGGTCTTGCCTTCCATCAGCTTGGCGATACGCTCCTGCATCTCCTTGGCGGCCTTGTTGGTAAAGGTCACCGCGGCGATGTGCTTGGGCTGGAAGCCCTTGTCCTCGATCAGGTGGGCGATCTTCTGCGTGATCACCCGGGTCTTGCCCGAACCGGCGCCGGCCAGGACCAGGCAGGGGCCATCGAGGTAGCGAACGGCTTCGGATTGGGCAGGATTAAGTCCGTGGGTCATGCGAGGGCTGGTGGTGAGGCTGGGTGGCGGGATGTCCGGCAAGGGCGGGCGCGAGGCTCCGCGCGGCACATGGGCAGCACATGCGCGGCCACGGGTGAAGCCTGCGGCACAGGAAAAGCCATCGGAGCCGCAGATGTTAACATGCCCGCGGGCCGCCCCGTCCTCCCGGCCAGCCCGGCAATCGCCCGCGTTGACAAGCCCCCGAGGCTGGCTGTAGAGTCGCGCCATCCGACCGGGAGAGCGCGCAGATCTTGCGCCGCCGAAGGGGTATCACCCGAAAACTCTCAGGCACCATGGACTGGTCGGATCGGCTTGCAACATGCACACGATGCACGCCGTACTCTGGAGAGCGGCACCCGCCATTGCTGAATCAATGGTGAGCGTGCCCACCGAAGGGGCGCGCAAGGCCTGGGTCCTGGTTTAGCCGGGGCCGCCTTGTAATCTCTCAGGTATCGAGGACAGAGGGGTCATCCGCCGCAGCGGATTTGGCAGCGCTATTGCGCGCCGAATCCTGCGGCGGATGGCCCTTTTTTCGTTTTCGAACCGAGATTAGCCTTCCCCCGAGGATTCCATGACGCTCCAGGCCACGCCCCTCAACGCTATCCACCGCGCCCTCGGCGCCCGCATGGTCGACTTCGGCGGCTGGGACATGCCGGTCAACTACGGCTCCCAGATCGAGGAACACCACGCCGTGCGCACGGACGCCGGCATGTTCGACGTCTCCCACATGTGCGTGGTCGATCTCAATGGCGAGCATGTGCGTGCCTTCCTGCGCGGCCTGCTGGCCAACAATGTGGACAAGCTGCAAACGCCGGGCAAGGCGCTGTACTCCTGCATGCTCGACGAAAAGGGCGGCGTCATCGACGACCTGATCGTCTACTACTTCGCCGAGGATCACTTCCGCCTGGTGGTGAACGCCGGCACCGCCAACGCAGATATCAAATGGATCGCCGCACGCAACGCGGCCACCAATAGCGGCGTGAGCATCACGCCGCGCCGCCACGACAACGCGCCCGGCGGCGTGGACCCGCTGGCCATCGTCGCGGTGCAGGGCCCGAACGCCCGCGCCAAGGTGTGGAGCGCCTTTCCCTCGACGCAACCCAGCGAATCCCTGAAGCCGTTCAACGCCGTGGTGGTGCAGGATCCGGCGCTCGGCGAAGTCATGGTGGCGCGCACCGGCTATACCGGCGAAGACGGTTTCGAACTGGTGGTACCGGCCGAGAACGTGGCCGGCCTGTGGGAAAAGCTGATCGCCGCCGGCGTGCGCCCGGCCGGCCTGGGCGCGCGCGACACGCTGCGCCTGGAAGCCGGCATGAACCTGTACGGCCAGGACATGGATATCCACACCTCGCCGCTCAATGCGGGCCTGGCCTGGACCGTGGACCTGCAAAGCGAACGCGACTTCACCGGCAAGGCGGCACTGGTCGCCGGTGGCCAGACCCAGCAGTTCGTCGGGCTGATCCTGCGCGAAAAAGGCGGCGTGCTGCGCGCCCACCAGAAGGTGATCACCCCCGCCGGCGACGGCGAGATCACCAGCGGCACCTTCAGCCCCTCGCTGTCCCAATCCATCGCTTTTGCCCGCCTGCCTCGCGACGTTGCCATCGGCGCCGAGGTGCAGGTCGAGATCCGCGACCGCAAACTCGCCGCGACTGTGGTTAAACTGCCGTTTGTGCGTAATGGCAAGGCACTCGTGAGCTGAACGCTCGCACCCGGTCACAGCGCGCCCGCCGGCGGGTACCCATCGATCATCGTGTATCGGAACCTCCGCCCGGCTGGCGCTGAATAACAAATTGAATCTGGAGCAATCCCATGAATTTCCCCGCCGACCTGAAATACACCGAGTCCCATGAATGGGTGCGCGTCGAAGCCGACGGCACGCTGACCATCGGCATCACCGACCACGCGCAGGACGCGCTGGGCGACATCGTCTTCCTGGAACTGCCGGAAGTGGGCAAGTCGGTCGGTGCCGGCGACGCGCTGGCCGTGGTGGAATCGGTCAAGGCCGCGTCCGACATCTACGCCCCGGTGGCCGGCGAAGTGATCGCCGTCAACGATGCCGCCGCCGCCGCGCCCGAGAGCGTCAATGCCGACGCCTTCGACGCCTGGCTGTTCAAGCTCAAGCCGGCCAACAGCGACGACGTGAACGGCCTGATGTCGGCCGACGCCTACAAGGCCAACGTCGGCGCCTGATGCCAGATCGTCATTCCCGCGCCACGGGAATGACGGACAAAGACTGCCGCGACGCGGACCGGGCCGACCACCCGCCGCACCGCTCCCACGAGATTCTTGCCATGAACGCCCCCCTGCCCATGACTGCCGCCCAAGTTGCCCGGCCCACGCTGGCCGAACTGGAGGCGCGCGACGCCTTCGCCTCCCGCCATATCGGCCCCGATGCCGCCGAGCAACAGCACATGCTCAAGGTGCTCGGCTATGACAACCGCGCCGCGCTGATCGACGCCGTCATCCCCGCCGCCATCCGCCGCCGCGACGGCATGCCGCTGGGCGAGTTCACCGAGCCGCTGACCGAGGAAGCAGCGCTTGCCAGGCTGCGCGGGCTGGCGAACAAGAACAAAGTACTCAAGAGCTTTATCGGCCAGGGTTACTACAACACCCTGACGCCGGGCGTGATCCTGCGCAATATCTTCGAGAACCCGGCCTGGTACACCGCCTACACGCCCTACCAGCCCGAGATCTCGCAAGGCCGCCTGGAAGCCATGCTGAACTTCCAGCAGATGGTGACCGACCTGACCGGGCTGGACATCGCCAACGCGTCCATGCTGGACGAAGGCACCGCGGCCGCCGAGGCCATGACCCTGCTGCAGCGCGTCAACAAGCACGCTTCCAATACCTTCTACGTGGCCGACGACGTGCTGCCGCAAACGCTGGAAGTGGTACGTACCCGCGCCCTGCCGCTGGGCATCGAGGTCAAGGTCGGCCCCGCTTCGGAAGCCGCCGGCGCCCATGCCTTCGGGGTACTGCTGCAGTACCCCGGCGTCAATGGCGATGTCGCCGACTACCGCGCCATCGCCGATGCCGTGCACGCCGCCGGCGGCCTGGTGGTGGCTGCCGCCGACCTGCTGGCGCTGACCCTGATCGCCGCGCCCGGCGAATGGGGCGCCGACGTGGCGGTGGGCAACTCGCAGCGCTTTGGCGTGCCGCTCGGTTTCGGCGGCCCGCACGCCGGCTACATGGCGGTCAAGGATGCCTTCAAGCGCTCCATGCCCGGCCGCCTGGTGGGCGTGACCATCGACGCGCAAGGCAACAAGGCCTATCGCCTGGCCCTGCAGACGCGCGAGCAGCATATCCGCCGCGAGAAGGCCACCTCGAACATCTGCACGGCGCAGGTCCTGCTGGCCGTGATGGCCTCGATGTACGCCGTGTACCACGGCCCGCAAGGCCTCAAGCGCATCGCGCAGCGCGTGCACCGCCTGACCGCCACGCTGGCCGGCGGCCTGCAGCAGCTCGGCTATGCGCGCACCAACGCCGACTATTTCGACACGCTGACCCTGGAAACCGGTTTCAACACCGAAGCCCTGCACGCATCGGCAACCGCCCGCGGCATCAACCTGCGCCACGCCGGCGCCACCCGCATCGGTATCTCGCTGGACGAAACCACCTCGCGTGAAGACGTCGTCACCCTGCTGGAAATCTTCGCCCACGGCAAGCCGGTGCCCGATTTCGACGCGCTGGAAGCCGCCGCGCAGGACGCCTACCCGGCCGGCCTGGCGCGCCAGAGCGCCTACCTGACCCATCCGGTGTTCAACACGCATCACGCCGAGCACGAGATGCTGCGCTACCTGCGCATGCTGGCCGACAAGGACCTGGCGCTGGACCGCACCATGATCCCGCTGGGCTCGTGCACCATGAAGCTCAACGCCACCAGCGAGATGATCCCGGTGACGTGGCCCGAGTTCAGCAAGGTGCACCCGTTCGCGCCGCTGGACCAGACGGTCGGCTACCGCGAGATGATCGACCAGCTCGAAGCCATGCTGTGCGCCGCGACCGGCTACGCCGCGGTGAGCCTGCAGCCCAACGCCGGCTCGCAAGGGGAATACGCCGGCCTGCTGATCATTCACGCCTATCACGCCAGCCGTGGCGAAAGCCATCGCGACATCTGCCTGATCCCCTCCTCCGCCCACGGCACCAACCCGGCCTCGGCGCAGATGGCCGGCATGAAGGTGGTGGTGGTGGCCTGTGACGAGAACGGCAACGTCGACCTGGAAGACCTGGCGAAGAAGGCGGAACAGCACAGCAAGAACCTCGCCGCCATCATGATCACCTACCCGTCCACGCATGGCGTGTTCGAGCAGGGCGTGCAGCAGATCTGCGATATCGTGCACAAGCACGGCGGCCAGGTCTACGTGGACGGCGCCAATATGAACGCCATGGTCGGCACCGCCGCGCCGGGCCAGTTCGGCGGCGACGTGTCCCACCTGAACCTGCACAAGACCTTTTGCATCCCCCACGGCGGCGGCGGCCCGGGCGTTGGCCCGGTGGCGGTCGGCGCGCACCTGGCGGACTTCCTGCCCAACCAGGACAGCGTGGGCTATCGCCGCGACGACCAGGGCATCGGCGGTGTTTCCGCCGCGCCGTTCGGCTCGGCCAGCATCCTGCCAATCTCGTGGATGTACATCGCCATGATGGGCTCGGCCGGCCTGACCGCCGCCACGGAGAACGCCATCCTGGCCGCCAACTACGTGGCCCGCCGCCTGTCCCCGCACTTCCCCGTGCTCTATACCGGCCAGCACGGCCTGGTGGCGCACGAGTGCATCCTGGATCTGCGCCCGCTGCAGAAGAGCACCGGCATCTCCAACGAGGACGTGGCCAAGCGCCTGATGGACTACGGGTTCCACGCCCCGACCATGAGCTTCCCCGTACCGGGCACGCTGATGATCGAGCCGACCGAAAGCGAAGCCCTGCACGAGCTGGACCGCTTTATCGACGCCATGATCGCCATCCGCGCCGAGATCGGCCGTGTGGAGGACGGCAGCTTCGACCGCGAGGACAACCCGCTGAAGAACGCGCCGCACACCGCCGCCGTGATCACCGCCGATGCGTGGGAGCACAAGTACACGCGCCAGGAAGCCGCCTACCCGGTGGCCGCGCTGCGCACGCAGAAGTACTGGCCGCCGGTCGGCCGTGCCGACAACGTGTACGGCGACCGCAACCTGTTCTGCGCGTGTGTGCCGATGAGCGAGTACGCTGAGGAGTAAGCTGGTGGATGCCGGGGTTGCGGCCGTCGCGGCAACCCCGGCACTTCGCCAGCGCGCTATGCTCGGTGTGGATGCGCGGCCACCCGGCCGTGCCCGGCAAACGGAGCACGCATGTGGAATCTCAGCGCCCCATGGTGGGAATTCGTCCTGCGCGGACTGATCGTCTACGGCAGCCTGCTGGTGTTGCTGCGGCTTTCCGGCAAGCGCCAGATCGGCCAGCTCACGCCGTTTGACCTGGTGCTGCTGCTGGTCCTGTCCAACGCGGTGCAGAACGCCATGAACGCGGGAGACAACTCGGTCACCGCCGGCCTGATCCTGGCCGTGACGCTGATCGCGGCCAATCTCGGGCTGGCCTGGCTAAGCTGGCGCAGCCGGCGCTTCGAGGATGTGGTCGAAGGGCGCCCCGAGATACTGATCCACGAAGGCAAGGTGTTTCCCGACGTGATGAAACGCGCCTTCATTACGCGAGACGACCTGCACAAGGCGCTGCGCCATGCCGGCTGCGAGCGCGTGAGCGATGTGCATTTCGCCATCCTCGAAAACGACGGCACCATCAGCGTGATGGCGAAGAAAGACGCCCCACCCACCCCCCAGGACGCTGCCACCTCGCTGTGGCGCGCCCCCGATAACGACATCGGCAACTCGTCGGTCTGAGACCGGCGCGTAGCCAACCAGGAGCCTTGCCGTGGCTGTCAGCGTTTTCGACCTGTTCAAGGTGGGCATCGGCCCCTCCAGTTCCCACACCGTGGGCCCGATGCGCGCGGCCCTGATGTTTGCCCAGGGCCTGGCGCGCGACGGCCTGCTGCCGCAAGTGGCCAGCGTACGCATCGAGCTGTACGGCTCGCTCGGCGCTACCGGGCGCGGCCACGGCACCGACAAGGGTGTGATCCTCGGCCTGCAGGGCGAGGCGCCGGACACCATCGATCCCGACACCATCGAGCTGCGCCTGGCCGCGCTGCGCGCCAGCCGCACGCTATCGCTGCTGGGCACGCACCCCGTGCCCTTTGTCGAGAAGGAACACATCGTCTTCTACCGCCGCGAGGCCATGGCCGAGCATCCCAACGGCATGAAATTCCATGCCTTCAATGCCGGCGGCGAGCCCATCCGCGAGGGGCGCTACCTGTCGGTGGGCGGCGGCTTCGTCATCACCGCCGGCGCGGCCAACACGCAGATCCTGGAAGCTGACCAGCAACTGCCGTACCCCTTCCGCAGCGGGCGCGCCATGCTGGAAATGGCGGCCGCCAGCAAGAAGAGCATCGCGCGGATGATGATGGAGAACGAGTGCGTGTGGCGCAGCGAGGCCGAGGTCAACGCCGGCCTGCTGCAGATCTGGGCCGTGATGCAGGCCTGTGTGGCACGCGGCTGCCGTACCGACGGCGAGCTGCCGGGACCGTTCAAGGTCAAGCGCCGCGCCCCCGAACTGTTCCGCAACCTCACCGAGCACGCCGAGCGCGCGCTGGCCGATCCGCTCTCGGTCATGGACTGGGTCAACCTGTACGCGATCGCCGTCAATGAGGAAAATGCAGCCGGCGGCCGGGTGGTCACCGCGCCAACCAACGGCGCGGCCGGCATCATCCCGGCCGTGCTGCATTACTATGACCGCTTCGTGCCTGGCGCCAACCCGCAGGGCGTGATCGACTTCCTGCTTACCGCCGGCGCCATCGGCATGCTCTACAAGCTCAATGCCTCGATCTCGGGTGCCGAGGTGGGCTGCCAGGGCGAAGTCGGCGTGGCCTGCTCGATGGCCGCCGGCGCGCTCGCCGCGGTGATGGGTGGCACGCCCGAGCAGGTCGAGAACGCAGCCGAGATCGGCATGGAACACAACCTTGGCCTGACCTGCGACCCGGTTGGCGGGCTGGTGCAGATTCCCTGCATCGAACGCAATGCCATGGCGTCGGTGAAAGCCGTCAACGCCGCGCGCATGGCGTTGCGCGGCGACGGCATGCATTACGTGTCGCTGGATTCGGTCATCAAGACCATGCGCGAGACCGGCGCCGACATGAAGACCAAGTACAAGGAAACGGCGCGCGGCGGGCTGGCGGTGAATATCGTGGAGTGCTGAGCCCGCTTCCCGTTCCTTCTTCCACTGCCACGCTTTCTGCTACGCTTGCCGGGCATCCACCCACTTCACCCACTTGGAGTCCGGCATGGTCAGAATCAGTTTTCTCTACCCGCACAGCAAGGGCGGCAAGTTCGACATGGACTACTACCTGCAGCGGCACATGCCGCGCGCCATCGAACTGTTCAGCGCGCAACCCGGCTACCGGGGCGTGGCGGTGGAGCGCGGGCTGGGCGGCGGTGCGCCGGGCTCGGATCCGGCCTACACGGTGATGTGCCATTTCCTGTTCGAATCGGTGCAGGACTTCGTTGCCGCCGCAAAGGCCGCCGGCACCGAGCTGCAGCTCGACATCCCCAACTACACCGATGCGGTGCCGGTGGTGCAGATCAGCGAAGTGGTGTCCGTCGCTTGACGCGATTGCCGCCCCAGCCGCAGCAGCCCACCCAACTTATCCACAACCGTTTCGTCCACCCCAGGCCCGGCCTGCCCGGCAGATGGCTGGCCCGGCTGGTGTCCTCGCCGCGCTTGCTGGCGGCTTCGCTGGCTGCTTCGACTCCTGGGAATCCGTGGTCGCCTTCCTGTGCCTGCAGGACAGTGCGATCTCGCACGTAGAGGATGCCGGCCGCATCGCCCACGCCGGTATCGACCTGCCGATCGATCTCGCCGCCGTGCAGCCGCTGGAAGCGGTCATTGGCGAGTGCGATCTGCCGATGCTGCGCGAGCTCGGCGTGCCGCCCGGCGAGTGCGCGCAGCCGTTCTGCTTCCTGGTGCCGGCGGTGCCCTTCCGCGTGCTGTGGGAGCGGCTGCTGTGAGGCCATGAAGCCACGCGCGGATAGCCATGAATCCGTGCGGTAGCGCTATCATGTCCGTTCCCACTCAGGCGGTGCAGCCATGCAGACCTTCCATCAGCTGTTCGACGAAACCTCCTCCACCTTCACCTACCTGCTGATCGACGCCGCCACACGGGAGGCGCTACTGATCGATCCGGTGGATCACCAGCTAGACCGCGACCTGGCGCTGCTGCAGGCCAGCGGCGCCACGCTGGCGTGGGTGGTCGAGACCCATGCCCACGCCGACCACATCACCTCCGCGGGCCATGTTGCGCTGCAAACCGGCGCGCACACCGCCGCGCCCTCGGGCTGCGATATCCAGCCCGCGCAGAAGCAGCTGATCGACGGCGACACGCTGCGGTTCGGCACGCAGACGCTGCGCGCCATCCACACGCCCGGGCACACCGCCGGCAGCATGAGTTACCTGTGGGAAGAGCCCACCCCCGCCGGCGTGGTGCGCCGCATCTTCACCGGCGACGCGCTGCTGATCGACGGCTGCGGCCGCACCGATTTCCAGTCCGGCGATGCCGGCACGCTATACGACAGCCTCACGCAGAAACTCTTCGCGCTGCCCGACGACACCGTGGTCTATCCCGCCCACGACTACAAGGGCCGCACCGAATCCACCATCGGCCAGGAGCGCGCGCACAACAGCCGCGTGGCCGGCCGCACGCGTACCCAGTTCATCGAGATGATGGCGCAGCTGAACCTGCCGAAGCCCAAGCTGATCGACGTGGCCGTGCCCGCGAACCAGCGGCTTGGCTTGCGCGATGGGGAGCAGGTCCCGCACGGGGCATAGGCGGGCGCCGCCGAAAGCGCATTGGCCACGGCAAGATAATGCAGACAGGAGAGACAGGACATGGCCCAGTACACCGCAGAAATCCTATGGCTACGTGGAGAACAGGATTTCCTCGGCAACCGCTACAGCCGGAAACACACGCTGCGATTCGATGGCGGCATCGAGGTGCCGGGTTCGTCGTCGCCGCATGTCGTGCCGCTGCCCATGTCGGAGGCCGCGGCGATCGATCCTGAAGAGGCCTTCGTCTCCGCACTGTCCAGTTGCCACATGCTGTGGTTCCTGTCCATCGCCGCCAAGCACAAGTTCTGCGTGGACCGCTACTTTGATGCGGCAGTCGGGACCATGGCGAAGAACGCGGAAGGCAGGATGGCCATCACGGTGGTCACGCTAAGACCCGAAGTCACCTTCTCCGGGGAGCGGCGACCGAGCCGCGATGAAATCGCCCACCTGCATCACACGGCGCACGATGCGTGCTTCATTGCGAACTCGGTCAAGTCGGAGGTGCGCTGCGAGCCGGTGTACGTGGGCGCGCAGGCCTGATATCGCGGCGCCAGCGCAGGAACGGCGCGCGACAGGGGCAATGGGATGCGACTGCCACGCCAGGTGGCAGCGGTTGAGGATCGGCGTCGGCTTCCGGCCTCGCGGTGCGGACCGGGCTAGTCCCAGATGCAGCGGACCGCCGCCGCGGCGATCACCGGCACGGAAAGGACCAGCGGAATCGCGAAGTAAGGCACCTCGAAATTCACGACATGTTCATAGATGAGCCAGCCGATGCCGATGGCTAGCGTGACCAGTCCGACAATCGCAGCGAGAGCGTTCACGGCCCGGTCCGAAGGACGTCCGCGCGTCCGTTCTGCTTTGGTGGAAAGCGCTTTCATCGTAGCTCCGAAGGTTGTCGTCACGGGCATCTGATGCGTTAATTCTAGTCCTGCTCCGCCGGTTTGCGCGGGTTGCCTGCACGTGGTAACCGTAGCGCGCTCAGGTCGCCCAGCTATCGCAAGTCTGCCGCACCGTTTCGCGCAGACTCCGCGTGCTGGCGTCGATCTGGCGCACGCGCTCGGCATCGCCGTTGCGGCTTTGCGCCAGCGCGCGGATATTGGCCAGCGCATCGAGCGATCCCAGCGCTTCGGCATGGGGGACCAGCGCATCGCAGATCGAGATGATGTGATCCGCGATCGGCATGCGCGTGAGCTCGTTGGGATGCACATACTCGCCTTCCAGCCCGAAGCGGCAAGCCTGGAAGCGGTTGAAAGTGTAGACGAGGTAGTCGTCTTCCTGCGGCATGAAGGGGCGCGAGAGGAGCAGGTAGCGCGCAAGCGCCTGGATGTAGGCGGCGATATCGCAAGCACGGCCCACCGTGAGCGGCGTGTCCATCACGCGGACCTCGATGGTGCCGAACTCGGGCTTGGGACGGATATCCCAGTAGAAGTCCTTCATGCTCTCGATCACGCCGGTCTTGCGCATCTTCTCGAAGTAGGCGGTGAACGCATCCCAGGTGAGCAGGTGCGGCGCGCGCCCGCTCATGGGGAAGGCCGCGACCGAGTTCAGCCGCGCCGAGGCGAACCCGGTGTCCACGCCCTGCACATAAGGCGACGAGGCGGCCAGCGCGATGAAGTGCGGCACGTAGCGGCCGATGGCATGGAGCAGGAACAGCGAGTCGTCGGCGCTCGGGCAGCCGATATGCACGTGCTGGCCGAACACCGTGAACTGCTTGGCCAGGTAGCCATAGAGTTCGGAGATGTACTGGTAGCGCGGCGAATCGGAGATGGTGCGGTCGGCCCACTGCTGGAAGGGATGGGTGCCGCCGCCGCAGATGCCTAGGTTGAGCGAACGCGAGGCATCCACCATCAGGTCGCGCATGGTGCCGAGTTCGTCCAGCGCCTGTGCATAACTCGTGCAGATGCCGGTGCTGATCTCGATCATCGAGGGGCTGATCTCAGGCTTGATGTCGCCGGCATGCTGCGCGCCTTTCAGCGCACGCAGCAGGTCCGGCGCGAACGGCGCCAGGTCATAGTCGTGACGATTGACGAGTTGCAGCTCCAGTTCCACGCCGAAAGTCAGCGCTTCGGAGTGCTTGAACGGTTCGAGTGACATCAGCGCCCTCCTCCATTGCTTCTGACCTCGCCCGCAAAGCGAAGTGCCCAGGCCGCCATCGTGGGCCCCATCAATTGTTCGATCGCCAGCGTGCACAGGATAATGGCCGCCAGCGGCTCGCCGGTGTTCGGATACAGCAGCGCGACATCGCTCATCAACAGGTACGCCAGACCCGACATGGGCGCCAGCGCGAGACCGAGCGCCACGCACTGCTTCAGGCTCAGGCCCGAGAAGGAGCCCAGCGAGACCACGCCCACCAGCTTGGCGAAGTGGCGCAGCAGTACCAGCACACAGGCGGCGCCGCCGCCGATGGCCCAGTCGTGCGCGGTCAGCGGCAGGCCGAGCGACACCACCATCACGATGATCAACAGGCTGCCCGCGCTGCCGAAATGCGCCGGCCACACGCGCGGCTGGCTGTCCTGGTGCTTGAAGACGACGCCGGCCAGCATCAGCGTGAGCGGCATGGAAAGCTTGAGTACGCGCGTGAGCGCCAGCGTGAGCAGCACCAGTCCCACCAGCACCAGGAAGCTGTAGTGATCGTCCGAGGCCATGCGTGCGTAGATGCCGTGCCCGAGCTTGCCGACGATCCAGGCCAGCAGGCAGGATCCCACCAGCAGGTAGAGCGGATGCAGCAGCGCGGCGCCGAGATTGCCGTATTCGGAATGCAGCCAGCCCGTGGCCAACTGGACGATGGTGGCGGCGTAGATGCTGTTCAGGGCCGCCATGGCGAGCAGCCGTTCAGTCACCTGCCCTTCCGCGCGCAGTTCATTCTTGAGTTGCAGCACGATGGTCGGCGAAGTGCTGACGGCGATACCGCCGGCCAGGATGGCCACGGCCGGGCTCACGCCGATCCATTGCAGCACGGTGGCCACCAGGCCCCAGGTCAGCAGGCTTTCAAAGGCACTGGTGAAGAGCAGCCAGCGGTTAGCCCGCAGCCAGGTGAGCGAGAGCCGGTGCCCCAGTTCGAACAGCGCCAGCGCCAGCGCCATATCGATCAGGACGCGGCTCTGCGCGATCATGTCTTCGTCCACGATGCCGCGGCCAAGCATGCCGGCCAGCAGGCCCGCGGCGGCATAGCCGACGATCCGGGGCAGCCGCAGGTACGTGCGGCATATCTCTCCCGCCAGGCCGGCGCCCACCAGCGCCAGCCCGACCCAGAAAAGCCCGCCCGGTACCAGGGGCAGGCTTGGAAACAATTGGCTTAGTCCATTCATGGGCTACATGGTAACGGAGGCGCACGAAAATCCCTGTCGGATTTTGTCCGACAGAGAATGGAATTTGCAGGCAACGTGATGCGTTCAGGCGTAAAAAAACGCCATCTTACCGGGATGGCGTTTTTTTTTGCATCAGGGTCGGAGCGCTTCCGTACAGACGCTACACGCCCCAGAACTTCCATGCCGGCCGGGTCGCGCGCAAGCTGGCTTCCACGCGAGCGTACAGTGTGCGCGATTTGCCCTGCGCGGCGCCACCCGCGCGGGCCTTCTCGAAATAGCCCAGCGCGGTCTCGCGTTGCTCCAGCCCGAGCGCGGCCTCGACGGCACCGAGATAAGCATCGCCTTCCCAGCCGTCGCGCGCGGCAAAGGCCGCCTGGAAATCCGTCAGCGCCTCGGCGTACTGCTTCTCGCCGGTGCGGATCAGGGCACGCTGCAAACGCGGGAAAGCCTGGTCACGGGGGTCGTCGGCAGTCAGCCCGATGGCTTGCTCGAACAGCGGCAGTGCACGGTCGGGGGCGCCAAGGTCACGCCAGATCATGCCGAACTCGTTGCACAGCCACGCGTCCTCGATCAGCAGCGCGCGGCGTTGCAAAGCCTCGATCTCGGCCAGCGCATCGGTACGGTCATGCTGGTCCATGCCGCCCGTGGCATTGCGCAGCAGCCCGGCGAAGTGGGCGCGGGCGTGCGCCAGCGCGTGCGCGGCCTGGCTGCGCTCTTCCACTGGCAGGGCATCGGCGCGGGCATCCATATGCGCCAGCGCATCGCGGGCTGCCGAAGTCACTTCCGCACCGCCGATCGCCTTCCAGGTGCTCATCAGCCGGCTGAAGATCCAGCCCACATTGGCGGGATCGCGCTCCAGCGGGTAGCGATTGAGGACATCGCCCGCCACTTCCACGGCTTTCTGGTGCTGGCCGGCGGCCTCCAGGCATTCGAGCAGGTCGATCCAGTGCTCGATGAATTCGCTGACCGCGATGCCCTTCTCGTGCAGGGCGATGCGCTCGGCGAGGTTGGCGGCACCTTCCAGCCGGGTGGCCAGGTTGTGGCACAGCATCGAATAGATATGCGGGTCGGCGTCGTCGTAGCCGCCCTCGCCGCTGGCAAAGTACGACTCGAAGCGCGCCACGCCCAGGCGATACGCCTTGATCAGGTGCGGCGTCAGCGCGGCCTCGGCGGCCGGCACGGCATCCATGAACTCGGCCAGCGCCACGCCGGCGTTGTAGTAGCCGGTCGCGTCGGTGGCGTTCTCCACGAAAGCGAAGCGCAGCCACGGCTCGGCTTCACCGGACTGGTGGCGCCATTCCAGTTCGCGCACCTGCGCCTTCGGGTCCGGCGCCTGGCGCTGGTAGGTGGCGAAGTCGTCCCAGGCGCCGTCCAGCTCGCCGGCCCGGTAGCGCAGCGGGGCACGGATGCGGCGGGCTTGCGGATGGTCCGGCTGGCTGGCCAGCACGATCCCCGCCTGTTCGGCGGCCAGGGCGTCGCCCGCGGCTTCGTCGAGTTCGAGCAGTTCGGGGTTGTCCAGGCCGATCCGTGCCAGGCACAGGCGCAGCATCGGCTCGGCCTGCTCGCCGGCGGCGTTCACGTGGGCCACTGCCTGGCCCAGAATGTCAGCGGCGCCCAGGTCGGGGGCGCGGTACAGCAAGTCGTACCAATAAGCGCCAGCCCGGGCGAAATCCCCCAACCGGTAGTGCACCAGGCCCGCATGCAGGCGCGCGCTCCACTCCCCCGAGGACAAGCCGTTGCGCAGCGCCGCTTCTTCCAGCCAGGGCAGCGCCTCCTGAGGGCGGTCCATCCCCAGCAGCAGCATGCCGTAGCGATGCGCGATCACGCCGCGCGAGGACCAGCGGTGCGCCGGATGCAGCGGCAGACCGGGCAGCTTCGCCAGCGCGGCGTCGAGCACGGCGAAAGCCTGCTGCGCGTCGCCGCGGTCATAGTGCAGGCGTGCCCGCAGGCAATCGAAATCCACCACTTGCGGCTGCGCCTGCGAGAGCTGGTCGAGGATGACCAGCGCTTCATCGTAGCGCTCGGCGTTGGCTAACTCGATGGCGTGGTCGTAGCTGACTTCCTGCACGGACACGGACTGCTCCTTCTGGGTGGATGTGCGAGTGCGGGATTATGCGCCATCGCGGCCCCCTCCCGCACGTGAGAAAAAGGGGGGAGATTCCCGTCGCAAGCACGATACTGGTCAGCGGCGTCGCCCCGATGTACGCAGAAACGGCAACGCCACCCAAAGGTGGCGTTGCCGTTTCGCCACTGGGCGCGAGCCCAGGCCGGGTGGCTTACTTGCCGCCAACCGTCTCCAGCACGGTCCACTTGCCGCCAACCACCTTGTAGACGGTGATACCGCCGTCCTTCAGGTCGCCACGCGCGTCGTAGGCCAGTGTCTTGGTGGTCACGCCTTGCATGTTGGTGGCCGCCAGCACCGGCAGGTAGCGCGCCGGATCGGCCGAACCGGCCTTGATCATGGCGGTCATCATGGCCGTGGCGCCGTCATAGGCGTACGGCGAGTAGGTCTGCACCTTGCCGCCGAAGCGCTTCTCGTACTTCTTCTCGTAGGTGGCGCCACCGGGCATCTGCTCCAGCGGCAGGCCGGCCAGCGATACTACCGTGCCCTCGGCGGCAGGGCCGGCCAGCTTCAGGAAGTTGTCGGTCTTCGACATTTCGCCCGATACCACCGGCGACTTCATGCCGAGCTCCTTGACCTGCTTGGCCATCGGCGCGGATTGCGTTTCCGCGCCGCCGAAGAAGATCACGTCCGGGTTGCTGCGCTTGATATTGGTCAGCACGGCCTTGAAGTCCACCGCCTTGTCGTTGGTGAACTCGCGGCGCACGATCTTGCCGCCTGCAGCCTTGGCCGCCTTCTCGAACTCGTCGGCAAGGCCCTGGCCGTAGGCGGTGCGGTCGTCGACGATGGCGATGTTCTTGGCGCCCAGCTTCTTCACCACGAAAGCACCGATCACCGAACCCTGCTGGGTGTCGGAGGTCATCATGCGGAAGGTGGTCTTGAAGCCCTGGCGGGTGTACTCGGGCGCGGTGGCCATGGCGATCTGGGGAATGCCGGCGCGGTTGTAGACCATCGAAGCCGGGATGCTGGTGCCCGAGTTGAAGTGGCCCAGCATGCCCTGGACACCGTTGTCCACCAGCTTTTGCGCCACGACCGAGCCGGTCTTGGGGTCGGCCGCGTCGTCTTCGGAGAGCAGTACGAACTTGACGTCCTTGCCGCCGATCTTGGGCTTGGTGGCGTTCATTTCCTCAATGGCGAGGACGATGCCGTTTTGCATGTCCTTGCCGTATTGCGCCTGGCCGCCGGTCATCGGCGCGGCAAAACCCAGCTTGATTTCCTGCGCCTGGGCGAAGGCGGCCGAGGTGGCGCACAGGCCTGCAACGGTCAGGGCAACGGTCAGGGCCGTCTTGTGGAAAGTCGAGTTCATCAGTTCTCCTTGGTGGCTTTTGGATAGCCTTGCTGCGCTTTTGGACGCGTCCGGGTGTGGCGCGAAACGCTCCCCGATTTTTCAAATACGCGAGGTCTGCGGGATCGCCGCTGCCTCGCGTCGCTTCGATCGACGGCCGGCCGGTCAGCCGATCGTCATCAAACTGGCATTGCCGCCCGCCGCCGCCGTGTTGACGGACAGCGAACGCTCGATCAACAAACGCTCGATGGCCACATTCGGTTCACCGTGAGCCAGGCCTTGCACCGAAATGATCGGACCCTGACGCGTGGCCAGTTTCTCGCACACGGTGCGCAACTGGTCGGAATCGCCGTGGTGCAACACCGCATCGAAATTCGTGTCGCCGGCAGCCCAGTCGGGCACCAGGCGGACGCGCGATTGTACTGCCTTGGGCAGCCGTGCAAACAGCGCCCGCGCCATGGGGCTTTCGGGCCATACTGCCTGGCTGCCGGCGGCCAGCACCGCTGCCAGCTGGGTGGCCAGGTCGGCCTCCTGCTGGGCCAGGCACAGCACGGCCGCGCGCGGCAGCAGCGTATAGGTGTTGCGTTCGCCGGTCGGGCCGGGCAACGTGACCGACAGGCCGGCTGCCGAGGCGGCCGCAAAGCGTTCGCACACCGTCGCCAGTTCGGGGAGTGCCGCGCTCTCGTGCTGGGCCCATTCCTTGAGCGTAGCCAGTGCATCGGCCAGCGCGCGGCGCACCGGGCTGGTTGCATCGGCGCCGCCGAGCGTATCGGAGGCGCGCACCACGCGGGCCACGGCGTCCTGCGGGCAGACCGATAGCAGGCGGTGCAGGTAGAGCGGGCCGCCGGCCTTGGGACCGGTGCCGGACAGGCCTTCGCCGCCAAAGGGCTGCACGCCGACCACCGCGCCGACGATATTGCGGTTGACGTAGAGATTGCCCACCTCCGCCCGCTCCACGATGTGTTCAATGGTCTCGTCGATACGGGTATGGATGCCCATGGTCAGGCCGTAGCCGGTGCCGTTGATCTGATCAAGCAAGGTGTCGAGCCCGGTGCGCGGATAGCGCACCACGTGCAGCACGGGGCCGAAGACTTCGCGCTGCAACTCCTCGATGCTGTCGAGTTCGATCAGCGTCGGCGACACAAAGGTGCCGTTGCGGCAGGCGGCGCTGGCCGCGCCGTTCGGATCGGCCTGGTGGACGCGGCGGCCCTTGGCGCGCATGGCGTCGATATGGCGCACGATATTGTTGCGCGCTTCCTCGTCGATGACCGGTCCGACGTCGGTCGACAGCCGGTCCGGGTTGCCCATGGTGAGTTCGTCCATGGCGCCCTTGAGCATCTCCAGCACGCGGTCGGCCACTTCTTCCTGCAGGCACAGCACGCGCAGCGCGGAGCAGCGCTGGCCGGCGGAGTCAAAAGCGGAATTCACCACATCGCCCACCACCTGTTCCGCCAGCGCGGAAGAATCGACGATCATCGCGTTCTGGCCACCGGTCTCGGCGATCAGCGGCACCGGGCGGCCGGCGGCGTCCAGCCGGCCGGCCACGCTGCGTTGCAGCAGGCGCGCCACTTCGGTGGAGCCGGTGAACATCACGCCCTTGACGCGGGCGTCGCCCACCAGCGCGGCGCCCACGGTCTCGCCACGGCCCGGCAGCAACTGCACCGCGCCGGCCGGCACGCCGGCTTCGCGCAGCAGGCGCACGGCCTGGGCAGCGATCAGCGGGGTCTGCTCGGCGGGCTTGGCCAGCACCGTATTGCCGGCGGCCAGCGCGGCAGCGACCTGGCCGGTAAAGATGGCGAGCGGGAAATTCCACGGGCTGATACAGACCACCGGCCCCAGCGGGCGGTGGGTATCGCTGGAGAAGGTCTCGCGTACCTGCGCGGCGTAGTAGCGCAGGAAGTCCACGGCCTCGCGCACTTCGGCGATGGCGTTGGAGAAGGTCTTGCCGGCCTCGCGCATGATGATGCCCATCAGGGACTGCATCTGCGCTTCCATCAGTTCCGCCGCGCGTTCGAGCGCGACCGCACGGACGTCCGCCGGGGTCGCCTGCCAGATCGGCGCGGCATTGACGGCGGCCTGCAGCGCGGCTTCCACCTCGGCCATGCTGGCTTCGGTGACATGGCCGACCACGTCACGCAGGTCGGACGGATTGCGCACAGGAGCGGGCTGGCCGGCGTCCGCGCCGGCAGCGGCTTCCACGCCCAGCAGCGGCACGGCACTGACGGCCTCGCTGGTACCGGCCAGCAGCGCCGAGGACAGCGAGGCAAGGCGATGTTCGTTGGAAAGGTCGATACCGGCGGAGTTGGGCCGCGATTCGCCATAAAGGCTGCGCGGCTGCGGGATACGCGGATGCGGCAGACCAAGCGCGCCTTCGTCGGCGTGCATGCGCTCGACCACGGTGACCGGATCGGCCACCAGTTCGTCCAGCGAGATGGTGTCGTCGGCGATGCGGTTCACGAAGGACGTGTTGGCGCCGTTTTCCAGCAGGCGGCGCACCAGGTAGGCAAGCAGCGTCTCGTGCGTGCCTACCGGCGCGTAGATGCGGCATGGACGGTTGAACTTGCCGTCGGCCAGCGGGCCGACCACCTGGTCGTACAGCGGCTCGCCCATGCCGTGCAGGCACTGGAACTCGTACTGGCCGGGATAGTAATTGTGGCCGGCGATCTGGTAGATGGCCGCCAGCGTGTGGGCGTTATGGGTGGCGAACTGCGGGTAGATGGCGTCCGGCACCGACAGCAGCTTGCGCGCGCAGGCCACGTAGGACACGTCGGTATAGACCTTGCGGGTATAGACCGGATAACCCTCCAGCCCGTCCACCTGGGCGCGCTTGATCTCGCTGTCCCAGTACGCGCCCTTGACCAGACGGATCATCAGGCGGTGGCGGCTGCGGCGTGCCAGGTCGATCAGGTAGTCGATCACGAAGGGGCAGCGCTTCTGGTAGCCCTGCACCACGAAGCCGATGCCGTTCCAGCCAGCCAGCTCGGGCTCGAAGCACAGACGCTCCAGCAGGTCGAGCGAGATTTCCAGGCGGTCGGCTTCCTCGGCGTCGATATTGATGCCGATGTCGTACTGCCGGGCCAGCAGGGTCAGGGACTTGAGGCGGCCATACAGTTCGCTGACCACGCGCTCGTGCTGCGCGCGGCTGTAGCGTGGATGCAAGGCCGAAAGCTTGATCGAGATGCCGGGGCCTTCATAGATGCCGCGCCCGCGCGAGGCCTGGCCGATGGCGTTGATGGCCTGCTCGTAGGAGGCCAGGTAGCGCTGCGCGTCGGCCTCGGTCATGGCCGCCTCGCCCAGCATGTCGTAGGAGTAGCGGAAGCCCTCGGCCTCGTACTTGCGTGCGTTGGCGAGCGCCTCGGAAATGGTCTCACCGGTGACGAACTGCTCGCCCATCAGGCGCATCGCCATGTCCACGCCCTTGCGGATCAGCGGCTCGCCGCCCTTTCCGATGATGCGGGTGAGCGCCTTGGACAGACCGGCCTCGGTATGGGTGGCCACCAGCTTGCCGGTGAACAGCAGGCCCCAGGTCGCGGCGTTGACGAATACGGACGGGCTCTGGCCCAGGTGCGACTGCCAGTTGGCGCCGCTGATCTTGTCGCGGATCAGCGCGTCGCGGGTGGCCTTGTCGGGAATACGCAGCAGCGCTTCGGCCAGGCACATCAGCGCCACGCCTTCCTGGGAAGACAGCGAGAACTCCTGGATCAGACCCTGTACCAGCCCTTCCCGGCCCGTGCCGACCTTGCGTTCGCGCAGCCGCGTGGCCAGGGTCCGGGCCATGGCCAGGGCGGCTTCGGCCTGTTGGTGCGGCAGGCGGGCCTGTTCCAGCAGCACCGGCACGCACTCGGGTTCCGGGCGGCGGTAAGCAGCGGTGATGGCGGCACGCAGCACCGACTGCGGCTGCACGCTCTGGGCAAACTCCAGGAAGGGTTGCACCGCGCCTTCGCCGGTCCCCGCGTCGAAGCCGTCGGCGCCATCCGCCGCACCCTCGCCCCCCATGCCCGCGGCACTGGTCTCATGCGGGACGTTGCCTCGCTCGACCTGCTCCAGATACGTAAATATTGCCTGCTTGATCAGCCAGTGCGGCGTGCGGTCGATTGACTGGGCAACGCGCTTGAGGCGCTCGCGGGAGGCGTCGTCGAGTTTGACGCCAAGGGTGGTGGTGGCCATGCGCTTGATTCTCCGTAAGACGCGAACGCTGGTTCCCGATACCGCGAGGAAACCTGCAGATGGCGCGATCATACTCTGGGGCAAACCAAAGGTGCAACTAGGTACAACCACCCATGCCAATCCAAAAATGTGGGTTGCACCGTACCTGGCGCTGCGCTGGCCTCAGCGCGTTCCGGAACGGATTCAAATTCGCAGCGGATCGATCTCCAGTTGCCAGCGCACGCCCTTGGCATCGGCCATTGCATCACCAAAAGTTTGCACCCACTCGCTGATAAACCGCTGCAGCGCAAGGCGTGATGTGCTCTCTACCAGCATCTGCGCACGCTCCCGGTTGAATACGCGCACCATCGACATCGGCACCGGGTCATGGAGTTGCACCTCCGGCGCCATGGGGCATGCATCTGCGCGGTTGCGCGCGCTTTGCAGGAAAGCCAGCGCGCGTTCCAGCTGGGCATGCTCGGCCGTGACCAGCACCTGGTAAGCAAACGGGGGCAACCCGGCCTGCCGGCGCTCGCGCAACTGCGTGGCCGCGAATCCATCATAGTCATGGCGTACCAATGCCTGCAATGCCGATGCGTCGGGATAGCGTGTCTGGATCAGTACTTCGCCAGCCAGCCCTGCCCGTCCGGCGCGGCCGGCCACCTGCATCAGCGAGGCGAACAAGTGCTCGGCGGCGCGGAAATCATGGCTGAACATGGCGGCGTCGGGATGGACGATGCCGACCAGCGTCACACGCTGGAAATCGTGTCCCTTGGCCACCATCTGGGTGCCGACCAGGATGTCGACCTCGCCCGCGTGCACTTCGTCGAACATGGCCTGGGCGCTGCCCTTGCGGCGCGTGGAATCGGCGTCGATGCGGGCAATGCGCGCTTGCGGGAAACGCGCGGCCAGGGCCTCCTCGATGCGCTGGGTGCCCCGCCCAAGCGGCGCGACGTCCACGTTGCCGCAGTCCGGGCAGTGATGCGGCACCGGTGATTCCAGCCCGCAGTGATGGCAGCGCAGGCGGCGCTCCGGCCGGTGCAGCACCAGGTAGGCCGAGCAGCGCGGGCAGCCGGAAAGCCAGCCACAGCTGTCGCAGGCCAGCACCGGCGCATAGCCGCGCCGGTTGAGAAAAAGCAGGCTCTGCTCGCCACGCTTCAGGCGAGCCTCGATGGCGTTGAGCAAAGGCACCGACAGGCCTTCGTAGAGCGCGCGCTGGCGCTGGCGCTCCTGGTTGATATCGATCAGGCGCACTGTCGGCAGCGTGGCGTCGGTCTGGGCGCGCTCGCGCAGCACCAGCTTGCGGTAGGTGCCCTGCTCGGCGCGCCACCAGGACTCCATCGACGGTGTGGCCGAGCCCAGTACCACCGCGGCGCCAAGCTGCTTGGCGCGCCATACCGCGAGGTCGCGGGCCGAGTAGCGCAGGCCTTCCTGCTGCTTGTAGGAGGTATCGTGCTCCTCGTCGACCACGATCAGCGCCAGGTGCGGCAACGAAGCCATGACCGCCAGGCGCGTGCCCAGCACGATGCGGGCCTCGCCGCGGTGCGCGGCCAGCCATTGCAGGGTGCGCTCCTGGTCGGCCAGGCCGCTGTGCAGCACCGCCAGCGGCAGATGCGGGAAACGCGCGGCAATGCGGCCCTGCAACTGCGGGGTGAGGTTGATTTCGGGCACCAGCATCAGTACCTGCGCCTGCGCATCCCGCGCCAGCACTTCGGCCATGGCGTGCAGGTACACCTCGGTCTTGCCGCTGCCGGTCACGCCGTGGAGCAGGAAAGGTGAGAATCCCGTGGCCTGCACGATCGCTTCCACAGCCACGCGCTGCTCGTCGTGCAGCGGCGGCGCGGCGGACGGCTCGCTTGCCGCAGGCGTGCCCAGCAAAGGCCGGTCGGCACGCTCGGAGGTCACCCAGCCGGCCCCGGCCCACTCCGCCAGGCGCGACGGGGCGGCGCTGCACAGCGCACGCGCCTCGGCAGCGGATACCGCCGGCCCGTCCTCCGCGGCGGCTACCAGCGCCTGTGCCAGCGCCAGCACGGTACGCGCACGCGCCGGCACCGCCGCCAGCAGGGCCGCGCCTTGCCCCGGGACTACGCGGTAATGCTCGCTGCGGGCACGCAGGGCCAGCCGCGCCCAGCCGTCGGCTTCGCGCAGCGCCGGAGGCAGCGCAGGCAACATGACTTCGCCCAGGCAGCGGTGATAGTAGCGGGCGGCAAACGCCGCCAGGGCGACCCAGTGCGCGCCGAGCGGCGGCAGCCAGTCCAGGTGCTGGGCGACGGGACGCAGGCGCTCGGCAGGTACGTCCGAGTGCGCCGAACGCGATACCGCCACGCCCACCAGCATGCGGCGGCCAAACGGCACGGCCACCAGATCGCCTGGCTGTACTTCGGGACCGGCAAGGTAGTCGAAAACGTCGTCGGCCGGTGTATCGAGCGCCACCTGCACCACGGCGAGCGGGGCACCATCCCTGCCCGCAACGCTTGCCGGTGCCGCTGCCGACCCGGCTTCCCCGGGGATCGCCGGGGACATCACACTGCGCCTCCCGACCCGGACACGGAGCGCAGCAGCAGGTACGTTCCACAATGGGGCAAAGAGGCCCGAAGCGTGTGCAGACCGGCGCCAGGCCGCATTTCGGCCAAATTAAGTGTGCGGCGCAACATCAACTTAAAGTAACGCTTCAAATGTGCCCCTAAGTCGATGATAGATGGCTGGTTTTCCCGGCCTCGGGCACCGCCTGTGGATAACTTTGTTGAAAACTCGCCCGGAGTTCCCGCAAACGCCCGTAAAACAAGGCTCCCATGGGCATTCCAACCCGACCTTGCCTGGATGCAATCCCTTGTAAATCAAGGACTTGCAGACCTCCCTCAGATGAGTTAAGGACTAACCCGCTCTTGCACTGCGGAAAACCCATTGATGTGCATAAGTCAAGCCTTGACAAGCGCGAACCAGCACCGAAAGGACGAAATATTGCAAAATAGTTTACTTGACAGCGCTTCTTGCAAGCCTCACCCGGCACGCGGGCATCCCTGCGCGGCGCGCGAGGCCTGCTCGCTGCGCCGCACAGATGGCAGCCCTGGGCGGGCGGTAAGACGTGCACCCCCTGTCACGTCGCGGCGACGCGCAGTTGCCGGCTGTAGCGATGTACCTCGTCCACCAGCACCGTCACATTCTCGGGCGGCGTGAACTGGGAAATCCCGTGACCCAGGTTGAAAACGTGACCGTCGCTGCCGCCGCCGGCGGCATAGCTGTCGAGCACGCCGCGCACCTGCTCGCGAATCGCGGCCTCCGGCGCAAACAGCACATTGGGGTCGATGTTGCCCTGCAGGGCCACCTTGCCACCAGTCCGGCGGCGCGCCTGGGTCAGGTTGACCGTCCAGTCCAGTCCCAGCGCGTCGGCGCCGATGCCGGTGAGTTCTTCCAGCCACAGGCCGCCGCCCTTGGTGAACACGATGGCCGGCACCTGCTGGCCGTCGTGCTCGCGCTTCAGCCCAGCCAGCACCTGGCGCATATAGGCCAGCGAGAAGGCCTGGTACATGCCATCGGCCAGCGTACCGCCCCAGGTATCGAACAGCATCACCGCCTGCGCGCCAGCCTCGATCTGCGCATTCAGGTAGGCCGCGACTGCCGCGGCGTTGATCTCCAGGATGCGGTGCATCAGGTCCGGGCGGCTGTACATCATGGCCTTGACCGTGCGGAAATCCGAGGAGCCGGCGCCTTCCACCATGTAGCAAGCCAGTGTCCAGGGGCTACCCGAGAAACCGATCAGCGGCACGCGCTGGCGGCCGTCCTGCACCAGGGCGCGGCGGATCTCGCTGACCGCGTCGAACACATAGGAGAGCGAGGCCATGTCCGGCACCGCCAGCTTCTTGACATCGCCCTCGGTACGCAGGGGATGCGCGAAGCGCGGTCCTTCGCCTTGCGCGAACGACAGGCCCAGGCCCATGGCGTCGGGCACGGTAAGGATGTCGGAGAAGAGGATGGCCGCATCGAGCGGATAGCGCTCGAGCGGCTGCAGGGTGACTTCGGTCGCGTAGGCCGGGTTCTTGGCCAGGCCGAGGAAGCTGCCGGCGCGAGCGCGCGTGGCGTTGTATTCAGGCAGGTAGCGCCCCGCCTGACGCATCAGCCACAGCGGGGTGTACTCGGTGGGTTGCCGGCGCAGCGCGCGCAGGAAGGTATCGTTCTGCAATGCGGTCATGGTCATCCTCGTAAGACCGCCATTTTACGGGATGGCCAGTCGCTGCCGGCAGTCTTGTGGCTGGCTCGGGACGATAGGCGAGGCGCGGCGGCCCCSGCGGCCATTCCGCCGGGGCCGCCCGCTCAGATATCCGCCGCCAGTTCCTTGAAGGCCTGCGCGGCGCGGCGCATCCATTCGCGCGCGCGCGGGACATCGGGCTGCAGGCGGGCAAAGCCGTGCGTCATGCCGCTCGCTTCCAGCGTGATCACCGGTGCGCCGTAGCGCACCAGGTAATCGGCATAAGCCAGGCCGTCGTCACGCAGCACATCGTGAGCGGCGACCATCACTACGCTGGCCGGCGGCAGGTGCTTCGGCGCGGCGCCCATCAGGTGGATGCGCGTGTCTTCGATGGCAGCGCCTTCGGCGAGGCGCCCGGCACCGATGAATTCGGTCCAGAACCAGGCCATTTCGTCGCGTGTGAGGCCAGGACCATCCGCGAAGGCGCGATAGCTTTCGGTCGCCAGCACCGGGGCCGTCACGGGGTAGACCAGCAACTGGGCGTTGACCAGGCCCGGACGCGCATGCGCATTGGCCCAGCGCGCCGCCTGCGCCGCCAGGTGGCCGCCCGCGCTGTCGCCGGCCACGGCCAGGAAGCCCGCGTCCAGGCGCAAGCGCACGCGCTGCTCGGCGAACCACAGGACGGCTTCCAGCGCGTCGTCGCAAGGCGCCGGAAATGGAAATTCCGGCGCCAGCCGGTAATCCACGCTCGCCACCGCGCAGCCCGTGTCGGCAGCCAGCAGCGCTGCCACGCTGTGGTGCGTGTCATGCGAGCCGACCACCCAGCCGCCACCATGGAAGTAGACGATCAGGCGCGGCTCGGCCACGGCCTCGGGCCGGAACAGGCGCGCGGCCAGGGTGCGGCCCGGCAGCGGGATCTCCAGATCGGCGGCAACGACGCCTTCCGGATCCGGCATGATCGAGGTGGCTGCGATCTCGGCGAAGCGTGCGCGGCGGCCGGCCGCATCGGCCGGTGTGGGTTGGCCGGCGTAGCGCTCGGCGAGACGGCGATAGTAGTCGAGGAGCTGGGGATCGATGGCCATGGCTGCTTGCGAGTGGAATTTGTCTGGTCTGTGCTCGACCGGCTAGTGTAGCGGGATCAGGACGCGAGGCGCATCAGCTCGATCTTGCTGCAGCGGTCCTGCACCGCCAGCAGGCCGGCGGCGCTGGCCCGGCCGAAGGCGACGTCATTGACGATGCCGAGCTGAAACCAGACCCCGCGGGCGCCGATCGCGATGGCGTCCTCGACCACCGGAGGCACGTCGGCGGCGCGACGGAAGATATCGACCCATTCGATACGCTGCCCCGACTCAGCCAGCACCGCGGCGGCATCGGCCAGGCTGGCGTGGCAGGTTTCCCCCAGGATGCGCTCGCCGGCATGGCGCGGGTTGACCGGCACGATACGGTAGCCGTGGCGCTGCAGGAAGGTAGCCACTTCGTGACTGGCGCGGTCGGGGTGGTCGGAGAGGCCAACCACAGCCACGGTCTTCATCGCCAGCATGCTGTGTATGGCCTGATGCATCTCGCTCACGTCTGTTCCTTCTCGTTGGGTTCCGGGGATTTGTCGCGGCCGGTGGCAGGCGGGCGGGCACAACTGCCCAGCCGCGCGAAAGGCACCGCCACCTGGTATGCGCCCTGTGCAAACGGCCCTACCGCGTAAGGCGCATAGTGCATTACCAGGCCACCGCGGTACAGGATAAATGGAGTGCGCGTATCACGCAGGGCTTGCACATCAAGCGCGCCGCGTTCGGGCTCGGCCGCGCCCTGCCGCTTCAGCTCGACCTGCAGTTCGTCGTTGAGTTTTTGCAGGCAAGCCTCGCCCGGCTGCAGCAGGTCTGCAAGCCGGACAGGCGTATAGACAGACCGGGCCGGCGCCGCGGATGCCGCTGATGCGGATTCGGCAGTATCGCTCCGCCAGGTGCCGCCGACAAAGTCGAGACTGCCGTGGGCACCGCCGCTATAGCGCCAGGTGGTACGCAGCAGGCTGACAACGCCGCCGTCGAGGCGCATCAGCTCGATCCCGCTGCGGCATTCCTGCTCGCCCTCACCGCATCCGCTGTCACGCAGCGATGCAATTAGCGCATCGAGTCGGGGGCGGCCAGTCTCCGGAAAGCGTTCGGTAAGTTGCGCGCCTGCCACTTTCACGGTGCGCTCACGGTAAATCGCCTTGCGGGTCAGCGTTAGTGTCTGCCGGCGGGTACCATCGATACTCATCCACTGCCCGGTGGCACTCAGCCCATCGGCGGAGACGGTGCCTTCGAAACGTGCACCAGCGCGGGGCTCGGGATACTCAGCCGGCGCCTGGACGTCGTCGCGCTCGCGCACGCTCAGGCGCCCCTGCGCTGTCAATTGGCCATCGAGTTGACGTGGTGCGGCGGCAAGCATTGAATCGTAACGGGCCGTTCCTTCGACCCGCTCGGTCCCGGCGCGCGAGAAAATCGTCAGCGCTACCTGCACGCCGCCGTCAAGCTCGCCCTGCCACAGCACGCCATTGGGCGCTTGCAACTCGGCGGCGCAAGCAAGACCGCCAGCAAACAGGGAAGCGGTTGACAGCGCCGCAATGCCAAGCTGGACAAGGCCTCTTGTGGTATGTGCGGAAGCAGGAGCGACGGGGGAAAAAGCGGAGTGAGGCGGCATGGCAATCGATGGCCGGACCGCAAAGCGGATGGCGAGTTCAGCGAAATCTATCGGACCCGCGCCACGTGGTGATGTTCCCGCCGCCTGGCGGCGGAGCAGATGCAATGCGCGCTAAAACGCCTATTTAGACGCTTTTTTAGTTACCGCGCTTTCAACTTCTTGCAAACCGATACATTTTGTTACTGCCATCCCCAAAAGTTTCCCCCACAATGCTTTAACACAATCAGTTTTTTGTGAAAGGCGTTCCCTCCCCCAAACAGAAAGGGAGGGCGCATTGAAGAAAGCCTAAGGAAGCATTCCCACCTAGATTGACCGGATCGCAGACGATGCTGCGGTCGGTGTACCAGGTTGAGATGATGTTGGCGCGTGCCGGTTCTGGTTGGTGAGATCGTCTGAATGCGATCAATACTGTCCGACCGGATGTTGGACCACCAAGAAAGTGGTTTGCGCCTGTTGGTTGACCTGGACCTTACCCGTTCCTTCGAATTGACCCCTCGAAGGGATTTTCCCGTCCGCGCGGAGCCTCCCCGGCCCGCGCGCTTTTTTTTGTCCTGAGCCGACAGAATAGTCGTTGGGATTCAAAAAAGGCAGCCGCGAGGCTGCCTTTTTTTTGCCGCTGCCAAAAAAACAACAGCTGCGGCGGTACTGCTTCTTCTTACCGTTTCCGACGCAGGCGCGCGATGGCAGCCAGTTGCGCAGTAGCAACAGCCAGCTCGCCTTGCGCACGTGCCAGGTCGAGATCGCTGCTCTGATTCTGCATCAGCTCCTCGGCGGCGCGCTTGGCTTCCTGCGCCTTGGCTTCGTCGAGGTCGCCGCCGCGGATCGCGGTGTCCGCCAGCACGGTGACGTGCTTGGGCTGGACTTCGAGAATCCCGCCGGCCACGAACACGAACTCTTCGCTGCCGTCTTCCTTCTCGATGCGCACCGCGCCCGGCTGAATACGCGTAATCAGCGGCGTATGGCCCGGCAGGATACCCAGCTCGCCCGACTCGCCCGGCAGCGCCACGAACTTCGCCTGACCGGAGAAGATCGACGATTCGGCGCTGACGACGTCTACAAGAATGGTTGCCATGTGAATTCCTTTAGTCCCTGAAAGCTTCGGCTTCCCGTTGCCAGGAAGCAAGTATTCCGCGCTCAGGCTGAGCGCGGCCGCCGCCGACATTGCTGTCCGCGGCAACCGCCACTACGGCGCTGAAAGCGAAAGACGCCGCTTACTGGAGCTTCTTGGCCTTCTCGAAGGCTTCGTCGATCGAACCGACCATGTAGAACGCTTGCTCGGGCAGGTGATCGCACTCGCCGTCCACCAGCATCTTGAAGCCACGGATGGTTTCCTTCAGCGGCACGTACTTGCCCGGCGAACCCGTGAACACTTCCGCGACGTGGAAGGGCTGCGACAGGAAACGCTGGATCTTACGAGCACGCGACACAGCCTGCTTGTCTTCCGGCGACAGTTCGTCCATGCCCAGAATCGCGATAATGTCGCGCAGTTCCTTGTAGCGCTGCAGCGTTTGCTGAACGCGACGGGCCACGTCGTAGTGCTCCTGACCCACGACTTGCGGGTCGAGCTGACGCGAGGTCGAGTCGAGCGGATCGACGGCGGGGTAGATACCCAGCGCGGCGATGTCACGCGACAGCACGACGGTCGAGTCCAGATGCAGGAAGGTGGTAGCAGGCGACGGGTCGGTCAAGTCATCCGCAGGCACGTACACGGCCTGGATCGACGTGATCGAGCCGGTCTTGGTCGAGGTAATGCGCTCTTGCAGCTTGCCCATTTCCTCGGCCAGCGTCGGCTGGTAACCCACTGCGGAAGGCATACGGCCCAGCAGTGCGGACACTTCCGTACCGGCCAGCGTGTAGCGGTAGATGTTGTCGACGAAGAACAGGATGTCGCGGCCTTCGTCGCGGAACTTCTCGGCCATGGTCAGGCCGGACAGTGCCACGCGCAGACGGTTGCCCGGCGGCTCGTTCATCTGGCCGAACACCATGGCCACCTTGTCGAGAACGTTCGAGTCCTTCATTTCGTGGTAGAAGTCGTTCCCTTCACGGGTACGCTCGCCCACGCCGGCGAACACCGACAAACCGCTGTGCTGCTTGGCGATATTGTTGATGAGCTCCATCATGTTCACGGTCTTGCCAACGCCGGCGCCACCGAACAGGCCAACCTTACCGCCCTTTGCGAACGGGCAGACCAGGTCGATCACCTTGATGCCGGTTTCCAGCAGGTCAACCGAAGGCGACAGTTCGTCGAACTTCGGAGCCTTCTGGTGGATACCGCGCCGCTCGTCCGATGCGATCGGGCCGGCATCGTCGATGGGACGACCCAGCACGTCCATGATGCGGCCCAGGGTGCCTTGACCAACCGGCACCGAAATCGGGGCGCCGGTGCTCTTCACCGCCATGCCGCGGCGCAGGCCGTCCGACGAACCCAGGGCAATGGTACGCACCACGCCGTCACCCAGCTGTTGCTGCACTTCGAAGGTCAGGCCCTTCTCGGCGAACGAGGCTTCGTTGCTCTCTTCCAGCACGAGCGCGTCGTACACCTTCGGCAGCGCGTCGCGGGGGAACTCGATGTCCACCACGGCGCCAATACACTGCACAATATTTCCGATACTCATTTCGTATCTCCGATAGCTTGAATACTTGACGCCTTAGACGGCTGCGGCACCGCTGACGATTTCCGACAGTTCCTTGGTGATCGCTGCCTGACGGGTCTTGTTGTAGACCAGTTGCAGTTCGCCGATCACGTTCTTGGCGTTGTCGGATGCAGCCTTCATGGCCACCATGCGCGCCGACTGCTCGGACGCCATGTTTTCGGCCACGGCCTGGTACACCAGCGCTTCGACGTAGCGGACCAACAGTTCTTCCACCACGGTCTGGGCGTCGGGCTCGTAGATGTAATCCCACGAGTAGGCGCGCTTTTCATCTTCGGTCTGGGCAAACTTGTCGGCGGGGAGCGGCAGCAGCTGCTCCACCATCGGCTCCTGCTTCATCGTATTGATGAACTTGGTGTAAGCCAGGTACACAGCGTCCACCTCACCATTGGTGTAGGCGTCGAGCTGGACCTTGATCGCACCGATCAGTTTTTCCAGATGCGGGGTGTCACCGAGCTGCACCACGTGCGAAACCACCTTGGCGCCGATGCGGCCCAGGAACTGCATGCCCTTGGAACCAATGGCGGTGCTTTGCACCTGCACGCCGCGGCCTTGCAGCTCACGCAGCTCATTGGTCACCGCGCGCAGCACGTTCGTGTTCATGCCGCCGCACAGCCCCTTGTCGGTCGTCACCACGATCATGCCGACGCGCTTGATGTCGCGCGCCACCATGAAGGGGTGCTTGAACTCGGGGTTGGCTTCAGCCAGGTGCGCCGCGATATTGCGCACTTTCTCAGCGTAAGGACGGGCGTTACGCATCCGTTCCTGCGCCTTGCGCATCTTGGACGCGGCGACCATCTCCATCGCCTTGGTGATCTTGCGCGTGTTTTGCACGCTCTTGATCTTGGTTCGAATTTCTTTCGTTCCGGCCATATCTTCCTCTCCATTCGTGCTGCGGCGGCACCGTCATGGCAACGGCGCCGGCGCAGTTTCGTGGAATTGCGCGGTTAGAACGCGGCGGACTTCTTGAAATCCTCGATCGCGGCACGCAGCGTGGCTTCATCTTCCTTCGACAGATCCTTGGTATCTTCGATGCGGTTGATGAGGTCGGCGTACTTGGTCTTCAGATGGTCGTGCAGGCCCTTCTCGAACGCGAGAATGTCCTTCACTTCCACGTTGTCGAGGAAGCCGTTGTTGGCTGCGTACAGCGACGCGGCCAGCTGCCACACCTGCAGCGGCAGGTATTGAGCCTGCTTGAGCAGTTCGGTCACGCGGCGGCCGCGCTCGAGCTGCTTGCGGGTGGCATCGTCCAGGTCGGAAGCGAACTGCGCGAACGCAGCCAGTTCACGATACTGGGCCAGGTCGGTACGGATACCGCCGGACAGCTTCTTGATGACCTTGGTCTGGGCGGCACCACCAACGCGCGACACCGAGATACCGGCGTTGATTGCGGGGCGGATACCTGCGTTGAACAGGTCGGTTTCCAGGAAGATCTGGCCGTCGGTGATCGAGATCACGTTGGTCGGCACGAAGGCGGACACGTCGCCAGCCTGCGTTTCGATCACGGGCAGCGCGGTCAGCGAGCCGGTCTTGCCGGTCACGGCACCCTTGGTGAACTTCTCGACGTAGTCGGCGTTCACGCGGGCTGCGCGCTCGAGCAGACGCGAGTGCAGGTAGAACACGTCGCCGGGGTAGGCTTCGCGGCCCGGCGGGCGGCGCAGCAGCAGCGACACCTGGCGGTAGGCCCAGGCTTGCTTGGTCAGGTCGTCATAGACGATCAGCGCGTCTTCGCCGCGGTCGCGGAAGTACTCACCCATCGTGCAGCCGGCGTAGGCAGCCAGGTACTGCATGGCGGCGGAGTCCGAAGCCGTTGCCGCGATCACGATGGTGTACTCCATCGCGCCGAGCTCTTCGAGCTTGCGCACCACGTTGTTCACGGTCGAAGCCTTCTGACCGATTGCCACGTAGACGCAGAAAACGCCCTTGCCCTTCTGGTTGATGATGGCGTCGACAGCGACGGCGGTCTTGCCGGTCTGGCGGTCGCCAATGATCAGCTCGCGCTGGCCACGGCCGATCGGCACCATCGCGTCGATCGACTTCAGGCCGGTCTGCACCGGCTGGCTAACCGACTGGCGTGCGATCACGCCAGGGGCAACCTTCTCGATCACGTCAAATTCCTTGGCGTTGATCGGGCCCTTGCCGTCGATCGGCTGGCCCAGCGTGTTGACCACGCGGCCCAGCAGTTCCTTGCCAACCGGCACTTCCAGAATGCGGCCGGTGCACTTGACCGGGTCGCCTTCGGAAATGTGTTCGTAGTCGCCCAGCACCACGGCGCCGACAGAGTCGCGCTCGAGGTTCAGCGCGAGGCCGAAGGTGTTGCCGGGGAATTCCAGCATCTCGCCCTGCATCACGCCGGACAGGCCGTGCACGCGGCAGATACCATCGGTCACGGAAATCACCGTGCCGGTGTTGCGCACTTCAGCGTCAGCGCCAAGACCCGAGATGCGGGACTTGATCAGCTCGCTGATTTCTGAGGGGTTCAGTTGCATCACAATGCTCCTAATTCTTCAATCCGTCGGCCGGTATGCGCGCTTACGCGCATCATGCGGTCAGCGCCACTTGCATTGCTGCCAGGCGCGCACGCACGGAGGTGTCGAGCACTTCGTCGCCGACCTTGACGCGCACGCCGCCAATCAGCGACGGGTCCACCGCAACCGAAGGCTGCAGCTTGCGGCCGAACTTGCGTTCGAGTGAGGCGACGAGGTCGGTCAGGGTTGCGCCCTCGATAGGGAAGGCACTCGTGATCTCGACATCTGCCGACCCTTCACGGTCGTTCTTGAGCGCATGGAACTGCTCGGCGATTTCCGGCAATACCGACAGGCGGTGGTTAGCCACCAGCAGGCTGACAAAGCGCCTGGCTTCGTCGTTGACCGGAGACTTCAGGGCCGACAGGAACAGTGCGGTCAGCTTGTCGCCTTGCACGTTCGGATCGCCAGCCACCGCCTTCAAGTCGGGATTGGCGGCAACTTGCCCCATTTCCGACACCAGCTCGGACCATGCATCCAGATTGCCGCTCGACTCGGTCGCGACGCGGAACAGCGCCTCTGCGTAGGGACGGGCAATGGTTGCGGTTTCAGCCATGATTAGAGCTCAGCCTTGAGTTGATTGAGCAGATCCGCGTGGACCTGCGCGTTCACTTCGCGCTTGAGGATCTGCTCGGCACCCTTGACGGCCAGCACGGCGACCTGGTCGCGCAATTGCTCGCGCGCGCGGGTAACTTGCTGATCGGCTTCGGCCTTGGCCTGGGCAATGATGCGTGCGGCTTCTGCCTGGGCGTTCTGCTTGATCTCGTCAGCCGTCAGCTGGGCGCGCTTCTCGGCGTCGGCGACGCGTTGGGCACCTTCGGTGCGGGCTTCGGCCAGGGCCTGGTCCACACGCTTGTTGGCGAGTTCGAGCTCAGCCTTGCCTTTTTCGGCGGCGGCGAGGCCATCGGCGATCTTCTTTGCGCGTTCGTCGAGCGCCTTCACCAGCGGCGGCCAAATGAATTTGGCAACTACCCACCACAGGATGAAGAACACGACCATCTGCGCAAGAAACGTTGCGTTCAGATTCATGGTGTGTTCCTTTCGGTAATCAAACTACAGATAAATGCGCAAGGGCGGCCAGGCTAAGTGGCCCGCGCCGCCCGTCAGCATCATGCAGACCGAAAAGAATTACTTGATGACAGCCAGCAGCGGGTTGGCGAATGCGAACAGCATTGCAACACCAACACCGATCAGGAATGCCGCGTCGATCAGGCCAGCCAGCAGGAACATCTTGGTTTGCAGCGGGTTCATCAGCTCGGGCTGACGTGCGCACGCTTCGATGTACTTGCCGCCCATCAGGGCGATACCCAGGCAGGCGCCGATTGCGCCCAGACCGATGATGATGCCGATACCGATGGCGGTCAGACCCTGGATGTTGGCGAGATATGCTTGCATGACGACTCCTTTAATTGAGAAGAGACTTAGAACCAAAAAACCGAAAAACCGAAAACTTGAAAATCAGTGGTGATCGTGAGCCTGGCCGATGTACACCAGCGTCAGCATCATGAAAATAAAGGCCTGGAGCAAAACGATCAGAATGTGGAAGATCGCCCAGACAGCACCGGCCAGTACGTGACCGACGAAGCCCAGCGCGGACAGGTCTGCGCTGAACGTCCAGATGGAACCCAGCAGCGCGATCAGCAGGAACACCAGTTCGCCGGCGTACATGTTGCCGAACAACCGCATGCCCAGCGAAACCGCCTTGGCCAGGAATTCGATCAGGTTCAGGACCAGGTTGAACGGGGCCAGGTACCACTTGGCGCCGAACGGGGCCGACAGCAGCTCATGTGCGAAACCGCCCACGCCCTTGATCTTGAAGCTGTAGTAAATCATCAGCACCAGCACGGCGCATGACATGCCCAGCGTGCCGTTCAGGTCGGCCGTGGCAACGGCGCGATGGTGCGGCAGGTGGATGTGGAAGATGCCCAGCAGGCCGTTCAGGCCGGTGACCCAGTCGACCGGGATCAAGTCGACGGCGTTCATCACGGTGATCCAGCAGAACACCATCAGCGCCAGCGGAGCGATGAAGGAACGGTCGCCGTGGATGATGCCCTTGGCCTGGTCGTCGACCATCTCGACGATCATTTCGACGAATGCCTGGAAACGGCCCGGCACGCCGGCGGTGGCGCGGCGCGCTGCGGCGTACAGGAACAGGCAGGCGATGGCGCCGCACAGTACCGACCAGAACACGGTGTCGTAGTTGATGATGCTGAAGTCAACCACGGAGGCTTGCTTGCCGCCGACCGAGTTGAAATTCTGCAAGTGTTCGGCGATATAGCCGGAGGGGGTGAGGGCCTGTTCGGCGCCTTGAGCAGCTGACATGTCGAAACGAACCGTAATATTGCGAAACCAGTTGCCGGCATTTTGCCGGTACGCTTCTTGCACCGCCTTCAGCATGATTTGCTGGTCACCGCGGGCAAGCTCGTTTGAACCTTATCTGCGCCGCGCTTCACTGTTGTGACGCGCCACGCCAAAAAACTCTTGATATTCTGTTTTCGTGCCCCACTTCGACAGGAAGCACACTTATTCGATCTACTGCGCCTGGCCACTTTGCCCTGAGGCACACCCTCAGCGAATCGCCAGCGCCACCCAGTAGGTCTTGAGCGCAAGCAGGAACGTGACCAGCATCGGAACCCAGCGCAACTCGCTGTACAGCACCACCACCAGCACAAACAGTGCGGCGGTGGCAAACACCTTGATCGCCTCGCCGACCACAAGCCCGCTGATCGAGGGACGCTCGCGCGACATCCAGAGGCGCAAGGCGAAGAAGCCGCTGGGCACGAAACATACCGTGCCACCAAATAGTGCGGACCAACCCGCCGCCCCGGCGTTACCGCCGGCAAACAGTCGCCAGGCAATGGCCGACAAAACAGTAACCGCCATCTGCGCCAGCACGACCCTGCCGGGCGTCATGCGCGAAGGGCGCAGCGCGCGCTCGCCGAACAGCGTTTCCGCCTCGACGCGCGACAGCGGATCGACCGCCTCTTCCTCGCGCTCCGCCTCGTCGTCTTCCCAGGTTTCCCAGGCTGCATTACGTGCGACTTTAGGTGCGTTACGCGGCTGCCGGTCTTTATCCTGACCAGCATCATGACGATCTGAAACCACCTGCGTATTGCCTCTGCTTGTTGTTTAATCCGACCCGGAACTTTTCTGGACCGGCCGGAATTCAAACCGCACGATTTTACGAGGAATGCACCATGCGAGTCAATCTGCTTACAGACTCCTTGCAACAGTCCGCATTCCGCTTGCAATCTCCACGCGCCCATAGTGCGCGCGCGACCGACTGCCTCCAATAACGCGCCAAGTAATTGAAGCGCCTTGGGACAGCGGCGCACCATGGTCGTTTAACGCCCTTGCGTGGCGCTTACGAAGGGATCATCGCGGCCGGTCCGTGGCACTAAAACCACGCAGCCCGGCCGTTAATCGCGCACTATTTTCGGGAAGCCCACTCAGGCGGGAGACTGGCTCTCGCCGGGCTCGCGCAGGCGTGTCAGCACACCGTCGAGCGCATCGTTGCTGGTGAAGTGAATGGTGAGCTGGCCTTTGCCGCGGGTGCCCAGCTTGATCTGCACTGGCAAGCCAAGCACGTCGGATAGTTCTTCCTCAAGGCGCGTCACGTCGCGCGCCGGTGCGCCGTTGTTTGGTTTCTGCAACCTGAGGTCCAGGGGCTTGAGGGTGGAGGCTACCAGCTTTTCGGTCTCGCGCACCGACAATCGCTTATTAATGATTTGATTGGCGAGCGTGATCTGGTTGGCGCCGTCGACGGGTAGCAACGCGCGCGCGTGCCCCATGTCGAGATCGCCCGCCATCAGCATGGTCTGTACCGGCTGGGCGAGGTTCAGCAGACGCAGCAGGTTGGATACCGCGCTGCGCGAGCGCCCTACCGATTCCGCCGCCTGCTCGTGCGTGAAATTGAACTCGCGCACCAGGCGCATGATGCCTTGCGCTTCTTCCAGCGGATTGAGGTCTTCGCGCTGGATATTCTCGATGAGCGCCATCGCGGCGGCGGCTTCGTCTGCCACGTCCTTGACCAGCACCGGCACCTCGTCGAGCCCGGCGATCTTGGAGGCGCGGAAGCGCCGCTCCCCGGCAATGATCTCGTAGCGATCCGGCTCGGCCACGCGGCGCACCAGGATGGGCTGCATCAGACCCTGGGAGCGGATGCTCGCGGCCAACTCCTGCAACGCACCCTCATCCATGCGCGTGCGCGGCTGGTACTTGCCGGGCTGGAGCTGGTCCAGACGCAGCACCGAAGGCGCGCCCTCCTGCTTGACGGCATCGACAATTTCGGCCGGCCCACCCAGCAGGGCTTCCAGTCCGCGGCCCAGGCCCTTCTTCTTCACGGTGCTCATCTCGGTATCCTGTATACGTGAATCTCAGGCCCGGCGCTTAGCCGAGTTGCTTGACGCGCGCGATCATTTCCGCGCCGAAGTCGAGGTAAGCCTTGGCGCCCTTGGAGGACGGATCGAAGGCCACGCCGGGTACGCCGTAGGACGGTGCTTCCGCCAGCCGCACATTGCGCGGAATGACGGTCTTGAACACCTTGTCGCCGAAATGCGACTCAAGCTGGGCTGACACCTGCTGCTGCAATGTCACACGTGGATCAAACATCACACGAAGCAAGCCGATCACCTTCAGGTCGCGATTGAGGTTGGCGTGCACCTGCTTGATGGTGTTGACGAGATCGGACAGCCCTTCCAGCGCGAAGTACTCGCATTGCATCGGCACGATTACGCCGTTGGCGGCGCAGAGGCCGTTGAGGGTCAGCAGGGAGAGCGAGGGTGGGCAATCGATCAGCACGAAATCGTACTCGTCATCGACTTCGGCAAGGGCGTTCTTGAGCCGGCGCTCGCGCTGATCCAGCTCGACCAGCTCTACTTCCGCACCGGCCAGTTCACGGTTGGCAGGCAACACATCGTACTTGCCGGACTCGGAGTGCTGGCGCGCCTGTTTCACCGTAGATAGCCCGACCAGCACCTGATAGACGCTGTGTTCGAGCGACTGCTTGTCGATGCCGGATCCCATCGAGGCGTTGCCCTGGGGATCGAGGTCGACGAGCAGCACGCGCTGGTCCTGTGCCGCCAGCCCGGCGGCAAGGTTCACCGTGGTGGTGGTCTTGCCGACGCCGCCCTTCTGGTTTGCGATCACGAATACCTTGGCCATAAGCTCCTGCTGCTCCTGCTTGATTTCAACCTGCCGGGGGTGGGCGCCGGCGACAACCACCGGCCGGGTCAGCGGCGCGACAGCACCACCAGGTGACGCTCTGCGTCCAGCTCCGGCACGGTCAGGCGCGGGATTGCCTCGACCTGCCACTGTGCCATCAGCCCGGCCGCTTCCATGCGATCGATCTCGGGCTGGGGATAAACGCCCTTCATTGCTATCAGCTTGCCGCCCGGCGCCAGCAGGTGGCCGGCGAGCGAGACGAAATCGCTCAACTCTGCAAATGCGCGCGAGGTGATCACCGCATAGCCCTTGTTGTCCTCCAGCTTCTCGACCGGCCCCCAATGGGCAGCGGAATTGGACAATCCGAGCTGTGCCCGACACTGCGTGAGGAAGGCTGTCTTCTTTTGCACGATGTCGACCATCAGTACCGATACATCGGGACAGGCGATGGCAAGCGGCAGGCCGGGCATGCCGCCGCCCGAACCCACGTCGAGCACCCGGCGGCGCGCGCCCTCCTCCACCACGGCGGCGCGCGCCGCCTCCGCCAACGCCGGCACAGCGGCCAGCGAATCCAGCATGTGGTGGGTGAGCATCTCGTCAGGATGACGGATGGCGGTCAGGTTATAGACGCCGTTCCATTTGCGCAGCAGCGCGAGGTAGGCAAACAACTGGTCTATCTGTGGCGCGGAGAGAGCCAGCCCGATGGCGGACAGGCCGGCTTCCAGCCGACGGCGCTGGTCGGCATCGTCCACGGCGGTGTAACGTTGGTTCCTCACTCAGGCGGCCTCTTGGCTGGAGCCGGACTTGGTACGCCCCATGCCCTTTTTCTTCAGATGGACCAGCAACAGTGAAATCGCCGCCGGCGTCACGCCGGAAATACGCGATGCCTGGCCGAGTGTCTCCGGGCGGTGCTGGTTCAGTTTCTGGCCGACCTCAATGCCCAGGCCGCGCACTTCGGTGTAATCGAAGTCTTCTGGCAAGCGGGTGGATTCGTTGGCTTCCAGCTTATCCACCTCCGCAGCCTGGCGTGCGATGTAGCCGTGATACTTGATGCCGATCTCGATCTGCTCGCAAATCTGCTCGACCAGCAGGGGATCGGTATCCAGCGGCTGGGCCGGCGCGAACTTGCCATCCTGCAGTGCCATCAGTGCGTCGTACGTAACGGCCGGACGGCGCAGCAGGTCGGCGAGGTTGTACTCGCGCTCGATCGCCTTGCCGAGCAGCGGCACCGCATCCGCCTCGGGCAGCAGGCTCGGATTGACCCAGGTCCCCTTCAATCGCTCTGTTTCACGTGAAACAGCATCGCGTTTCCGGTTAAATGCATCCCAGCGCACATCGTCGACAACGCCAAGCGCCCGACCAGCCTCGGTCAATCGCATATCGGCATTATCTTCGCGCAGGCTCAAACGGAACTCCGCGCGGCTGGTGAACATTCGGTACGGTTCCGAGACCCCGCGGGTGATCAGATCGTCGACCAGAACCCCAAGATAGGCCTGGTCCCGCCGGGGAGTCCAGGCTTCGCGCTCCTTCACGAAGCACCCGGCATTGATACCGGCCAGCAGGCCTTGGGCCGCCGCCTCCTCGTAGCCGGTGGTGCCGTTGATCTGCCCCGCGAAGAACAGGCCGCGGATCGCCTTGGACTCCAGGGAGGCCTTCAGGGCACGCGGATCGAAGTAGTCGTACTCGATGGCGTAGCCAGGGCGCAGGATATGCGCGTTCTCCATGCCACGGATCGAATGCACCAAGGCGAGTTGCACGTCGAACGGCAGGCTGGTTGAGATCCCGTTGGGATAGAACTCGTTGGTCGTCAGCCCTTCCGGCTCCAGGAAAATCTGGTGGCTGTCCTTGCTGGCGAAGCGGTGGATCTTGTCTTCAATGCTGGGGCAGTAGCGCGGCCCTACCCCCTCGATCACGCCGGTGTACATCGGCGAACGATCGAGGCCGCCACGGATAATATCGTGGGTACGGCTATTGGTATGCGTGATCCAGCACGGCAATTGCTGCGGGTGCTGTTCGGCACGGCCCAGGAAGGAGAACACAGGCACCGGGTCGAGATCGCCGGGCTGCTCCTCCATCACGGAGAAGTCGATGGTGCGGCCATCAATGCGCGGCGGCGTACCGGTCTTCAAGCGGCCCTGAGGCAGCTTGAGTTCCTTCAGCCGCGCGGACAGCGATACCGACGCAGGATCGCCTGCACGTCCGCCGGTGTAGTTATCCAGCCCCACGTGAATCTTGCCGTCGAGGAAGGTGCCGGCGGTCAGCACAACCGCGCGCGCGCGGAACGTAATGCCAACCTGAGTGACGGCACCGACCACGCGGTCTCCCTCCACCACGAGGTCATCCACGGCCTGCTGGAACAGCATGAGGTTCGGCTGGTTTTCCAGCCGGGTACGGATCGCCTTGCGATACAGCACGCGGTCGGCCTGAGCACGGGTGGCGCGAACGGCCGGGCCCTTGCTGGAATTCAGGATGCGGAACTGAATGCCCGACTCGTCCGTGGCAGCCGCCATGGCACCACCCATTGCGTCCACTTCCTTGACGAGATGGCCCTTGCCAATGCCGCCGATCGACGGATTGCAACTCATCTGGCCAAGGGTCTCGATGTTATGGCTCAGCAGCAGCGTCTGGCAGCCCATACGAGCCGCGGCGAGCGCGGCTTCCGTGCCGGCGTGGCCGCCGCCGACAACAATGACATCGAATTCTTTTGGGTAAAGCATGGAGGCGCCTCCTCCGGGAGGCTGGCGGGAAATGAATCGGGATGCCGAATTATAGCGGCATTCGCTGTGGCGTCCCTGCGCCGCGGCATGTTTCACGTGAAACATGCCGCATGAATAACTCGGGTGTGTTCCACGTGAAACAAAAAAAGCCGGGCGCGATGGCCCGGCTTGGATACTGACTGGATTAACGTCTACGCATCATGCCCCGCCCTGCTCTCGCAAGTAGCTGGCAATGCGTTCGACCAGTCGGCCGAGATCCGCCTGAACCTGGCCGAACCCGGTGCTGCGCTCGCGCGTTGCCTCATCCATATACAGCGGTCGGCGAATCTCGATCTGCAAGCTGTTGCGCCGCTCGGCGGGGCGCCCAATTTGCGCTATCAGTTGCACGCCCTTGTACGGATCGTTACGCGCCACCGTATAGCCGAGCGCCCGCAATTCGGATTCCACTAGTGCGACGAAATCCGGCTCGCAGGTCGTGCCGTCGCGATCGCCCAGCACGAAGTCCGCCAGTGGACGCGGACTCTGGATCTTGAGCCGCTCATAGGCGTTGTTCGGCATCGAGTGCAGGTTCAGATGCCAGACCGCACCGAAGCGCTGGTAGGCCTCCTCCACCGCCGCCGATAGTGCCTGATGGTAAGGGCGGTAGTATCGATCAATCCGGCCGCGTACCTCTTGCAGCGAGAGCTTGCGGTCGTAGATCCGTGTGGCCGCATCCACATTGCGCCAGATCAGTCCATAGCCCAGGCGCGTCTTTTCACCTGGCGCCAGCGGCTCAGGCCAGGCGCCATCCAGCAGTTCAGGATCCAGATCGTCTAACATACGATTGGGATCGATATAGACGCGGGGGAAATTCGCAGCAATCAGCGTGCCGCCGATCCGCGGCACGGCTTCCCACAGCGATTCCACGTGGGTGTCCTCGCCGCTCCGAAGGCGCTGCCGCGGGATGGCCGCACCGAAGTCCTGCGGGTAGCACGTGCCGCTGTGCGGCGAATCGCAAACCAGCGGCAAGGCCTGAGCCTGCGGCGCGGACTGGACAAAGGGTTCGAAGCTATCATTCATGCAATCAATCCAGTTTGATATTGGCGGCCTTGGCGACGCGCGCATAGCGCGTCATGGCCTGCTGGATCTGCACCTTGAAGCCATCCGGCGTGGTCGGCACGAGCGTGCCGCCGGACTCTTCCACCTTGCGCTTGAACTCCGGGTTCTGCATGGCCTTGTGGATGGCGCTGTTGAGCTTCTCGACAATAGCCGGCGGCGTGCCCGCGGGTGCCACGATGCCGAACCAGCCGCCATCCCCCATCTCCTTGTAGCCCAGTTCCGCGTAGGTCGGCACGTTGAGCAACTGCGGTGAACGAACTGCGCCCAGCACAGCGAGCGCGCGCAGCCGGCCGGATTTCACGTGGGGCAGCGTGGACGACAGGTTGTCGGTGATCGCATTGACCTGCCCCGCCACCGCATCGTTGAGTGCCAGGCCGGCGCCCTTGTAAGGTACGTGCAGCAGGTCGATCTTGGCCAGCATCATGAAGTTCTCGATATTCACATGGCCCAGCGAACCCGCGCCCGGTGAAGCGAAACTGTACTTGCCGGGGTTGGCACGGACCAGGGCAACGAACTCCTGCATGGTCTTGGCCGGCACGCTCGGATGCACGGCGAACACACTGGGGATCGCCACCACATTGGTGACTGGCGCGAAATCCTTGATCGGGTCGTAATTCAGCTTGGGGTACACGGCCGGGTTGGAACCGTGCGTGCTGACGGTAGCCATGCCGATGGTATATCCATCCGGAGCCGCGCGCGCGACCTGCTCCATGCCAAGCGAGCCGCCGGCACCGCCCTTGTTCTCCACCACGATCGACTGGCCCAGTTCACGGCCGCCGAACTCCGCCACCAGGCGCGCCGACAGGTCAGTCGAACCGCCCGCGGCAAAAGGTACGACCAGGCGGATCGGGCGGTTCGGATAGTTGGCCTGCGCGAACGCGCCGCCAGCGGCAGAGAGGCTGGCGCATGCCGCCAGGCAGGACAGGACAAAATGCCGGCGCGGCAAACTGGCTCGGATCATGGGGTTTTCTCCTTGGAGTTATATGGGAAGGTGGCCAAGTGTCGGCAGTTTACCGGGTCCGCACAAACGACTATATTGCACGGTTGCATTACCAAAGCTCATTCTCGGCTCCGCCCTCCCCCAATGCGGCTACGCTCGCCCTCGATGTCCGAACTGCATGCCTTTGCCGCCGCCGCGCGGCTGGGCAGCTTTACGCGTGCGGCCGAGGATCTGTGTGTCACCCAGGGGGCGATCAGCCGCGCCATTGCCCGTCTCGAATCGCACTTTGGCCAGCCCCTTCTCCAGCGCAATGCGCATCGCCTGACCCTGACGGATGCCGGCCGGCAACTGCTCGACTCGGTGGCCGGCCCGCTGGCAGCCATTGAGCACGCCAGCGCCGCCCTGCTCTCTCGCGACCGTCAGCATCACCTCACGCTGTCCGCGGTGCCCACGCTGGCCAGCGTATGGCTGATACCAAGGCTGCCGGATTTCCACCGTCGCTACCCCGAGATCCGCCTGGACTTTGTGCCGTACCGGCGCAACGAGGATTTCACAGGCCCGGCGCCGGATGCTGCAATCCTGGCCGGCACCCCGGACCGCTGGCCAAGCCTGCAATGCGACTACGTGATCGGCAGCGAGATGGTACCCATCTGTCATCCCGACCGGGCCCGCGCCCGCCATGAGGCTGGACGATGGTCCGAGCCGGCAGAACTGCTGCAAGAACCCTTGCTCTACCACACCACCGCCCCTGCCAACTGGCAACACTGGCTGTATGCGGCAGGCGTACCCAGTGCTGCGCCGGCGCTTGCCACGGGCTTCGACCAGGTCTCGATTCTGGTCCAGGCGGTCAAGGCGGACATGGGGGTGGCCGTACTGCAGCGCTGTCTGGTACGGGATGAGATTGCCGCGGGGCTCGTGGTGGCGCCGTTCGATTTGCCGATCAGGCTGACGCGGGGGTACTTTCTGTGTGCGCCGAGGGAGAGGCGGGACCATCCCGCATTTGCCAAGTTTCGTGCGTGGCTACTTGGCATGGCGGCGCATGATCCCGACGTGCTGCAGGCCAATCAGGAAAATTCACCAGACAAATAACAGAAGGAAAAATTCTGTAAATTATTTTTGTTCGCCGAATAGTCACTCGCCTCTTGGTACGCGGATATCTACACAACGAATTGATCGCCAATTCGTATATGCATTTACATTCTTTCCATAGATATATAGCGTACCTATCGCTGCGCTAACCATGGATCAAGAACGCATCTGTGGGGTCCGGCTTCTTGCCATCCAATCCACAAATAGTAATGACTGGAAATGCCAGTTATTATTCGTCGTATAAATTCCGACAATCAATAAGGCCTAGGCCGCCTTCTTCGCCAGCCCCAGATACGTCTCGATCACCTTCGGATTCGCCGCCAGCTCCGCCGCCGGCCCCTCCATCGCCATGTCCCCCGTCTCGATCACATACCCATAGTCCGCCACCTGCAGCGCCGCGCGTGCGTTCTGCTCGATCAGCAGTGTCGCCACACCGGTCTTGCGCAGGTCGTTGATGATGTGGAAGATTTCCTTCACGATCAGCGGC
>NZ_JBFTOX010000009.1:0-178143 GCF_056398185.1 Cupriavidus sp. 05L310 | reverse complement strand
TCAGCGATGCCAAGATCGCGACCGCGCATTTCTTCGCGGAGCACATCCTGTCGCAGGCGTCGGCCTTGCGCGATGCCGTCGTGGCAGGCGCGGTGCCGGTCAATGCGTTGAGCGAAGCGCAGTTCTGAGATCGCCCGGTAGCAGGCAAAAAAAGGGCGGCCCCGCGGGGCCGCCCTTTTCAGTTCTGGCGGATCAGGCCACCGCAGGACGGTGCGCGGCGCGAGTTCCCGGGCGCTTGAGATAACGCGCGACCGAGAGGTCGTCGGCGCGGATCGCCGGCGAAGTGCCGGACACCAGGTCCGACAACAACTTGCCCGAACCGCAGGCCATGGTCCAGCCCAGCGTGCCATGGCCGGTATTGAGCCAGAGACCCTTGAGCGGCGTGGGGCCGACGATGGGCGTGCCGTCCGGCGTCATCGGGCGCAAACCGGTCCAGAAGCTGGCGCGGCTGACGTCGCCGGCGCCGGGGAACAGGTCGGTCACCACGTGTTCCAGGGTGCGGCGTTTGGCCGGGTCGAGCGTGCGGTCGTAGCCGACGATCTGGGCCATGCCGCCGACGCGAATGCGATCGTCGAAGCGCGTGATCGCAACCTTGTAGGTTTCGTCGAGCACCGTGGAGACGGGGCTGCGGTCCGCATCGGTCATCGGCACCGTCAGGGAGAAGCCCTTGAGCGGATAGACCGGGAGGTTCGACAGGCCCGGCAGGAAGTTCTTCACGAACGGCGTCGACCAGCTGCCCAGGGCCACCACCACCAGGTCCGCGGTGACGGGCTCGCCGCCGATCATGGCGCCGGTGACGGCATCGCCCCGGGTCAGCAGGCCGTCGATGGAGCGGTTGTATTGAAACTTCACGCCCAGGCCTTCGGCCATCGCCGCCAGTTTCTGGGTGAACAGCTGGCAGTCGCCGGTTTCATCGTTGGGTAGCCGCAGGCCGCCGCTCAGCTTGTGGCTGACGGCGGCCAGGGCTGGTTCGCTGGCGGCGAGTTCTTCGCGCGATAGCAACTGGTAGGGCACGCCGGCTTGCTCCAGCACCGCAATGTCCTTGGCCGCGCCGTCGAGCTGCTCGTCGGTGCGGAAGATCTGCAGGGTGCCTTGCTGGCGGCCTTCGTAGGCGATGCCGGTATCGGCTCGCAGGGTGCGGATGCAGTCTCGGCTGTACTCGGCCAGCCGCACCATGCGTTCCTTGTTGACGGCATAGCGGTCGGCGGTACAGTTCATCAGCATTTGCCACATCCACTGCAGCTGGAACAGCGAGCCGTCCGGGCGAATGGTGAGCGGCGCGTGCTCCTGGAACATCCATTTGATGGCTTTGAGCGGCACGCCAGGCGCTGCCCACGGCGACGCGTAACCCGGCGAGATCTGGCCGGCATTGGCAAAACTGGTGCCAAGCGCGGGCGCGGCCTCGCGGTCGATCACGGTGACATCATGGCCGGCACGGGCCAGGTACCAGGCGCTGGTCACGCCAATTACGCCACTGCCAAGAACGAGAACGCGCATAGTCGGGGGCTCACAACCAAGAAATAGTGTGGATAGAGTATTTATCTCTATACTATTGAAATATGTGCAGTCATAGTTGTCGTAATTTTTAAGGAAACAGGAAGAACTAATGAGAACAAGTCGTCAGCCCGTGCGCAGCCTGGACCGGCTGGACCGCAAGATCCTGGCCTTGCTCCAGGCGGACGGCCGCATGTCGATGAAAGAGCTGGCGGAAGCGGTTGGCCTGACCATCACGCCGTGCATCGAGCGGGTCAAGCGCATGGAGCGCGACGGCGTCATCATGGGCTACTACGCCCGCCTGAATCCCGTGCTCCTTGGCAGTGGCCTGCTGGTGTTCGTGGAGATTTCGCTTGGCAACAAGTCGGGCAATATGTTCGAGCAGTTCCGCCGCGAGGTGTTGCGTATTCCCGAGGTGCTGGAGTGTCACCTTGTATCGGGCGATTTCGATTATCTGATCAAGGCCCGCATCCGCGAGATCGGCGAGTATCGCCGGCTGCTGGGCGACATCCTGCTGCAGTTGCCCGGCGCCGCGCAGTCCAAGAGCTACGTGGTGATGGAGGAGATCAAGGAGACGCTGGCGATCGCGGTCGACGAGAAGGCACCGCACGCCTGAGACCCTGCCGGCATCTGTCTAGAACAATGACATCTGTGGCGTTGCACCGGCCCTTGAGAAATGTTCGGTAGTCAGGGGATGGCGTTCGGCGTTTAGCCCATGGCGCTGGCAGGCCAGCTTGAAACGCTTGCGCAGCAGTTCGGCAAAAATGCCGGTACCTGTCATGCGCGTGCCGAAGTTGGAGTCGTAGGCCTGGCCGCCCCGCATCTGCGCGATCAGGCTACGGACATGCCGGGCGCGCAGCGGATGGTAGGTGGCCAGCCACTCGGAAAACAGATCCGCTACCTCGCGCGGCAGCCGCAGCAGGATATAGGCGGCTGTCTTCGCGCCAGCGTTGGCGCCCGCCTCCAGGATGGACTCCATTTCCGGGTCGGTCAGGCTTGGGATGACGGGCGCCACCATCACGCCCACGGGAATCCCGGCCTCACTCAGCGACGCGATGGCTGCGATGCGACGTGCCGGTGCGCTCGCCCGCGGTTCCAGCGTGCGGGCTATCTCATTGTTGAGCGATGTGACCGACATATGGACCCGGACCAGGTTCCTGGCCGCCATGCGCTGGAGGATGTCGATGTCGCGCGTGACAACCCCCGACTTGGTCGTGATGGCCACCGGATGGTTGAACCGTTCCAGCACTTCCAGTATGCCCCGTGTGATGCGGAGTTTGCGCTCGATGGGCTGGTAAGGGTCGGTATTGGCGCCCAGCGCGATGACCGATGGCGTGTAGCCGCGGCTGCCTAGTTCGGCCTGGAGCAGCTCGGCGGCGTTCTCCTTCGCGTACAGGCGGGTTTCGAAGTCGAGGCCCGGCGAAAGTCCCAGATAGGCATGGCTGGGTCTGGCATAACAGTAGATGCAACCGTGCTCGCATCCTCGGTAAGGATTGATGGAAGCATGAAAGGGCAGGTCCGGCGACTGGTTGCGCGAGACGATGCGTTTCGCCTTCTCTGTGAAAACAATGGTCTGGATCTGGGGTATCTCTGGCTCATCGAGGGCTCGTGACTCATCGTCGACCCGTTCGCGGGTCCATGCATCGAAGCGGCTGACGTTGTTCGAGCGCGCCGCCCGGCCTTTGAGCGGGCTGGAGGAGGGAGGTCGGGTCGTCACGTTGGCAGTCCTGCGGCTACGATTGATACTGTATAAATATACAGTGCTCAACGGCTCGCCGGCAAGGAGTAAAGGGTGGATGTCCCTGGAAGCGGAAGATTTTGAGAATCGCGCACGACGTGGTCTGTGCGGGACGGCGGCTCGGCAATGGGTATTCCTGCTGCAGCACTTTGCAAAAACAGCCAGGTGTGTCTTGCGGTGCGGGAGCCAGGCCAGTCAGGCAGGCGGTGCTGCCTCGGGGCGGTCCCAGTAGGGCGGGGAGCCGAAGCGCGCCGCAAAGAAATCGGTAAAGGCGCGGGTTTTTGCCGGCACCTGCCGGCGGCTCGGGTAGACCGCCCAGATCGATACCGACGGCAGCACCGGATAATCGGGCAGCACGTTGACTAGCGCGCCACTGCGCAGGTAGGGGCCGACATCCCAGGTGGATTTGAGCGCGAGCCCCATGCCAGCCAGGATCGCATCCCGGATGACCTCGCCGTTGTCCGTGCGGAGATTGCCGCTGACGGCAATCGCGGTCTTGCCCAGCGCCGTGTCGAACTGCCAGGAGGCCTGGTCGCCAAGCACGATGCAATTGTGGTTGCGCAGATCCTCCGGGTGCCGTGGCGTGCCATGGGCGGCAAGGTAGGCGGGCGAGGCGCAAATGGCGCGATGGCTCGGGGCAAGCGGGCGGGCCACCAGCGATGAGTCGGGCAGGGCACCCATGCGCAGCGCCACGTCTACCCCGGCCTCCACTAGGCCGATCACCTGATCCGTCAGCCGCAGGTCCAGCGTCAGGCCGGGGTAGGCGGCAAGGAAGGCTGGGATGGCCGGAGAGACATGCTGGCGGCCGAAGGATGCGGGCACCGTGACGCGCAGTATTCCGTGTGGTGCTTCCGCCCCCCGGCCTACCGACTGCGCGGCCTGGTCGGCCGTGTCGAGCAATTGCCCGGCATGCTCAAGAAAGCGCTGTCCGTCTCCGGTCAGCGAAATGCGCCGCGTGGTCCGGTGCAGCAGCCGCGTGCCGAGCTTCTGTTCGAGTAGCGCCAGGCGGCTGCTGGCCGATGACGTGGACAGCCCGAGATCGCGCGCCGCCGCCGACAGGCTGCCCAGCGCCGCCGCGCGCACGAACACCGCGATATCCAGCAGGTCGAAGTGCATGGCGCCTGGGCCCCTGGGCCTTGGAAGTGCTAATTACTGCGAAAGGGCGCGAGCGGCTTCGACCTGGGATTCGAAGAAGGTCTGGAAACTGATGGCCAGGCCGGCCATCAGCAGGCCGGTTCCGATCAGCAGCGACAGGATGACCAGGATCACGACCGGCCAGCCAGACCGGGTCGGCTTGCCATGGGGATTGAAGCGGGCATCCCATCTATCGTCCGGGCGCAGGCCGTACACGATGGCTGCCAGGAAGGCGCTGATCACCGATGTGCCACCGGCGATGGCAAAGGTCCAGTCCAAGGCCGGCGTGCCGGCGCCAGTCTGTATCGAAATGACGCCGACGACCCCGGCCAGGGCCGCCAGCAGGTGAGCCCATGCAAACTTGTCGCGCAAACCACCCAGGTAGAAGCGATGCAAGCCCAAACTGCCGAACAGGAAGGCAAGCGCGACCGTGAGCAGTTTGGACTTGCCCGGAAGCGGCTTGACGAGTGCGGTGGCGGCTGGAACTTGGGTAGCGGCAGGCATGAGGCGGCAACTAGGTTGATGGCCGGCCAGGGGGCGGCCGGCGCAAGATCAGATCAATGCCAGTCAAGCTGGCACCGGCGCTCATTGTACGCTGGCCTCAGGCGCGGGCGCGGGAAGGCCGGGAGCGATGCGCGTCGGACGGCGAAGCATACGGGAGTTCCGTGCGCGGCACAGCCGGGAGGAGGGGGGTAGGGGAAAGGGAGGCGGATCCCGCCGTTTGGAGGGCAAACAGGCGGGGGAGGGAAATGCAGGTGTCAGGCGGACCTAACGGCCGCCGTCGCGTCCCCGCGCCTGCCAGCCGGGGCCGGTGCCGGGACCGCGCTGCTCGCCGCGCGCGTTGTCGCCTTGCGCGTTGCGATCGGGTGGGCGGCCGCGCTCGTCATCGCGCTCCTGGGGAGGCAAGGGGCGACCGTTAAGGCGGTCATCAGCGCGGGCTCGGGCTTCCATTCTTTCGATCTGGGCGCGCACATGGTCTTGCCGTTCGGCGCGTACGCTAGCCATCTCCCAGCCACCCTGGCCGCGCGCGTTACCATTGCCCGCGGTCCGGCCTTCGGGCCGGCTGTGTTGCCAAAACGCGACCTGCGCATGGCTGACAGCATTGAGGCCGAGCACTGAAACGGCCAACAGGATGCCAGCCACCGAGTCGCGCAGGAAGGTGCGGGGGAGCATGCGGAATCCCAGTATCCTGTCGCGCGGTGAGTTGTTCGAGATATGGGTTCATGGTACGCACGGGCCTTCGGGACGCATATGCAAAAGCCGTTACTGGTGTAACGGATTGTTTCGCCTCACCCGGTACGTTTCGCAGCTTGCCTGCGGGCAATGCGGGGAGTGGCGTTTCAACGCCTCACGGCGCGTAGCGGATACGGTAAATGGCGCCCGCCGTGTCGTCGCTGACAAGCAGCGAACCATCCGGGGCGACCAGGACATCGGCCGGCCTGCCCCAGGCTTTGCCGTCTTGCAGCCAGCCTTGCGCGAAGACTTCCTGGCGCACTGCCTGGCCACTCGCGTTCAGCACTACCCGGACAATGCGGTAGCCGACCTTCGTGCTACGGTTCCAGCTGCCGTGCTCGGCAATGAAAATATTGTTCCGGTATTCGGCGGGAAACTGTGAGCCGGTATAGAAGCGCATCCCGAGCGAGGCGACATGCGCGCCCAGCTTTGCGGCCGGCGGCTCGAACTCCGAGCAGTTGCGCTGCTTGCCGAACTCAGGGTCCGCGACGCTGCCGGCGTGGCAGTATGGATAGCCAAAATGCTGGCCGGCACGGGTCAGGCGGTTGAGTTCGTCGTCTGGCACGTCGTCTCCCAGTTGATCGCGCCCATTGTCCGTGAACCACAGCTGGCGCGTGACCGGGTGCCAGTCAAAGCCCACCGAATTGCGCACGCCCCTGGCTACTACCTGCAGGTCGGACCCGTCGGGCTTCATCTTCATGATATTGGCGTAGCGGTTTTCATCAGGCTTGCAGATATTGCAGGGTGCGCCAACCGGGACATAAAGATAGCCATCCGGACCAAAGGCGATGAACTTCCAGCCGTGGTGGGTTTCGGAAGGGAAGCGATCGCTCACCACGATCGGTTTTGGCGGGGTGTCGAGCCGGGCTTCGATGTCATCGAGCCGGACGATGCGCGAGACCGAGGACGCATAAAGGGCCCCGTCGCGGAAGGCCACGCCTACCGGCATGGTCAGGCCGGTGGCGATTGTCCTTGCCCTCGGGTCAGGCGCCAGCGCGTTGCTGATTGCATAGACCTTGCCCTGGCCAAGGCTACCGATAAAGAGGGTGCCAGCCGGTGACATGGTCATGCCCCGTGCTTCCGGCACATCCTGGCTCAGCATGTCGATGCGGAACCCCGGCGGCAGCTGGATCTGCTCCAGCGGCAGGGCCGTGCCCGCGCTTGCATTGGGGCTGAACCAGGCCGCCGCGGCGAAAGTGGCTGCAAGCAGGGCGCGGAAGGCGCGAATGTGAAGGTAGGAACGCACGGCAAGATCTCCTGTCGGGGTTTTCGCCACGATGCCTGTCGCCAGGTGTCGAGTCAATCGCTCTAAGTGTTTGTTTGGGCTCGGGATTTGGTCTATACTCTTGCGTTTCGTGTTCGAACATCAAGTTTTCTGAGGAATCAAACCATGGTCGTAATCCGTCTGGCTCGCGGTGGCAGCAAGAAGCGCCCCTTCTTCAATATCGTCGCTGCTGACTCGCGTAATCGTCGCGATGGCCGTTTCATCGAGCGTATTGGTTTCTACAATCCCCTGGCTTCGGCAAGCGAAGAAGGCCTGCGTCTGGTGCAAGACCGCCTGACGTACTGGACCGGCGTTGGCGCCCAGCTGTCGCCGACGGTTGCCCGTCTGGTCAAGCAGAACGCCGCCAAGGCTGTGGCCTGATTGTTGTGACGCGCGTTTCGCGACGCGTGGCAAACGACACGTGACAGAACGCAAGCAAGGCGTCCCGGCGCGGCGGCCGCTCAATGTGCCGCTCGAGCCCTCGGCCCGGCCCCAGGCCGGTGTGCAGGAAAAGGCGAGTTTCAAGCCGCAGGGCGTAGCTGGGTTTCCGGCTGCGCTGGCGTTTACCGATAAGCTGCCGGACGACCTGATCGAGGTCGGTTACATCAGCGCAGCTTATGGCATACGGGGCTGGATCAAGGTCCAGCCACACGCCGACGATGCGAGCGCGTTGTTGCATGCGCGCCGCTGGTGGCTGCTGAAAGCCCCGCCGACAGGCCTGGTGGGCGCGGCCGATGCCGTGGCATCGGAGGCATTGTGCGTGAAGGTCGTGCAATCCCGTGAGCATAGCGGTACCGTGGTGGCCCAGGCGAACGGCGTGTCCGACCGCGACCACTCGGAAGCGCTCAAGGGTCGCCGTGTCTGGATTCGTCGCGAGGATTTCCCCGCGCCGGATGAAAACGAATTTTACTGGGTCGATCTGATCGGCTGCGCCGTGTTCAATGAGCAGGGCGAGTCGCTGGGCGAAGTGTCCGGCCTGATCGACAACGGCGCGCACCAGATCCTGCAGGTAGCGCATACCTTGCCTGACGGCAAGGCAGGCGAGCGCCTGATCCCCTTTGTCGACGCATTCCTGCGCTCGGTCGATATTTCGGCCAGACGCGTGGTGGTCGACTGGGGCCTGGACTACTGAGCGGTCCGGCAACGGACGCTCGGCTGGCGGCGGCCGGGTGGGCAAGTATAGGGAGGGGCGGATGCAGTTCGATGTGATCACGCTATTTCCCGAGATGTTCCGTGCGCTGACCGACTGGGGTATCACCAGCCGGGCGGCCAAGCAGCAGCGTTATACGCTGCGCACCTGGAATCCGCGCGATTTCACCAGCGACAACTACCGTACGATCGATGATCGCCCGTACGGCGGCGGTCCTGGCATGGTAATGCTGGCCAAGCCACTGGAAGATGCGATCGGCGCGGCATGTTCGGCGCAACTGGCGGCGCAAGCCGCCACGGATGTGCCGGGCGAGCCGGTGAAGCCGCATGTGGTGCTGATGTCGCCGCAAGGCGCGCCCCTGACGCATCGGAAGGTGATGTCGCTGGCACAGCGTCCCGGCCTTGTGCTGCTTTGTGGCCGATACGAAGCCATCGACCAGCGATTGATCGAGCGGCGCGTGGATGAGGAAATCAGCCTCGGCGATTTCGTGCTGTCGGGTGGCGAGTTGCCGGCCATGGCCGTAATCGACGCGGTCGTCAGGCATTTGCCGGGCGTGCTGGGCGATGCCCAGTCGGCGGTTCAGGACAGCTTCGTCAATGGGCTGCTGGACTGTCCGCACTATACGCGGCCGGAAGAATACGAAGGTGTGCGGGTGCCCGAGATACTGCTCGGGGGCCATCATGCCGAGATCGAGAAGTGGCGGCGCCAGCAGGCGCTCGCGAATACTGCGAAGAAGCGCCCCGATCTGATCGAGGCAGCGCGCAGCCAAGGGTTGCTGAGCCGGGCCGACGAGAAATTCCTGTCGGCCTGGCTGGCGAAAGAAGGGCGGGAGTTCGCTCCCGCCAGGTGAAACCCCATCCTCTGCCGGGGCCCAGGCCATGCCTGGGGCATACAACGTCGGCATGATGGACAAGGAGAAAAAACGATGAACATCATCGAGCTGATCGAGAAAGACGAAATCGCGCGCCTGACCGCGAACAAGACCATCCCCGCATTCGCACCCGGCGACACCGTGATCGTCAGCGTGAACGTGGTGGAAGGTAGCCGCAAGCGCGTGCAGGCTTATGAAGGCGTGGTGATTGCCAAGCGCAATCGCGGCCTGAATTCGTCCTTCATCGTGCGCAAGATTTCGTCGGGTGAAGGCGTGGAACGTACGTTCCAGCTGTACTCGCCGCTGATCGCAGCGATCGAAGTGAAGCGCCGTGGCGACGTCCGCCGCGCGAAGCTGTACTACCTGCGTCAGCGTTCGGGCAAGTCCGCGCGGATCAAGGAAAAGCTGGCATACAAGTCGGCACCGGCCAAGGCTGCTGCTGCGGAGTAAGCCGCTGTCGCCACGATCGGTTCTGCCGGTCGTGGCTGCGCAAAAAGGGCACCTTCGGGTGCCCTTTTTGCGTCTGCGCACGGTATTTTGCTGCGGTGCATGAAGAACGGCTTGGCCGGCTTCTGTCATACTCACAACGATTATGCGTCCTGCCTTCGATCCCGAATCCCTCCCCATCGTCGCAACCGATACCCGGCATCCGCCGCTTGCGGATGCGCGCCTGCAGCCCGAGTTCATCCGCCACCGGCTGCAGTCGCCGCCGGCGTGGGCGCCCGAGCTGACTGACGAATCGCGTGCCTACGATCGCAGCCTCAAGCTGCGCGACGCGGCCGTGCTGGTGCCTCTGGTTGAGCGGGGCGACGGGCTGACCGTGCTGCTGACCGAACGCAATGCCAACCTGAGTTCGCACGCCGGGCAGATCAGTTTCCCGGGCGGCCGGCACGAAGCCTTTGATATCGACCGTGTTGCCACGGCGTTGCGTGAAACCGAAGAAGAAGTTGGGTTGGTGCGCGACTATGTGGAGGTGCTGGGCGCTCTGCCCGACTACATCACGGGCACCGGTTTCCATGTCAGCCCGGTGGTGGGCTTGGTGCGCGACGGTTTCACGCTGCGCCCCGATGCGCGCGAGGTCGCCGATGTCTTCGAGGTTCCCCTGGGGTTCCTGATGGACCCTTCCCATCACCAGCAGCGTCTGTTCCGCTGGGTGGACGGCGAGCGCCTGTTCTACGCCATGCCCTTCCCGCGCGAAGACGGCGGCCACCGCTTTATCTGGGGCGCCACCGCCGGCATGCTTCGCAACCTCTACCATCTGCTGGCTGCCTGATTGCCATCGGGCAGCCGTACAGGGAGCGATCTCAGGCCGCGGCAGCCTGGTCTTGGCCGATGCAGTGCGGGCAGCTCTTGCCCACCACATAGTGCGGGCTTTGCTGCTCCTCGGCGGTGACCACGGCGCGGCAGGCGAAGCACTGCTTCGGTCCGGCGGGCTCCAGGCTCGGGTTGAGCGCGGTGCGGTAATCGAAGACGAAGCAGTCGCCCTGATAGTGGCTGCCGCCCACTTCCTCGAAATACTTCAGGATACCGCCTTCGAGCTGGTAGACGTGCTCGATGCCGGCCTCCTGCATGTGGATGGCGGCTTTCTCGCAGCGGATGCCACCGGTGCAGAACGACACGATGGTCTTGCCCTCGAACTCCGCCTTGTGTGCCGCGATGGCCGGCGGGAAGTCGCTGAACTTGGCAATGTCGTAGTCGACCGCCTGCTCGAAGGTGCCGACCGCGACCTCGAATGCATTGCGTGTATCGAGCATCACCACCGGGCGGCCGGCGTCGTCATGGCCCTGGTCCAGCCAGCGCTTGAGCTCCACGGGCCGTACCGCAGGCGCGCGCCCTGCCTCGGGGCGGATCAGCGGCATTTTCATGGTGATGATTTCCTTCTTCTCGCGCACCAGCATGCGCTTGAAGGGCTGGTTCTCCGACAGGCTCTCCTTGGGCGCGATGTCGGCAAAACGCGGGTCGGCGTGGAGCCATCCCAGGAAGCCGTCTATGGCTTCGCGCACGCCGGCCAGGAACAGGTTGATGCCTTCCGGCGCGAGTAGGATGGTGCCCTTGAGCCCGTGGGCTTCGCAGCGCGCGCGCATTTCCGGGCGCAAAGCCGGGATATCGTCCAGCGTGACGAATTTGTAAGCGGAGATGTTTACGATCTGCATAGGTGGCGCACGCCCGGCCCGCGCATTGTGACCGCGCGGTAACTGCCTGATTGGAAAGGCGAAATTATAGCGCCTTGAAGGCCTCGTGCTGGTCTTTTCCGAGCGGCCGGGTTGGTCTTGCCGTGCGGTCCGTGGCGCAAAGAAGGCGGGCGAGGACATGCCGAGCCGGTACAATTACGCCCATGTCTGCACCTCGCTTCGTTCATCTCCGTCTCCATTCCGAATACTCCGTCGTCGATGGCATCGTGCGTCTTGAGGACGCCGTCGAGGCCGCCGCCGCCGATGGCATGGGCGCGCTCGCCCTGACCGACCTGGCCAACGCCTTCGGCCTGATCCGCTTCTACAAGGAAGCGCGCGGCGGCGGCGTCAAGCCCGTGGTCGGCGCCGACGTCTGGCTGACCAACGCCGACGATCGCGACAAGCCCACGCGGCTGCTGCTGCTGGTCCAGGACCGGCGCGGCTACCTCAACCTGTGCGTGCTGCTGTCGCGCGCATGGCTGTCGAACCAGTACCGCGGCCGCGCCGAGATCGATCCGGCCTGGTTTGACGAGGCCGGTGAAGAGGGCCTGCCGTTGGCCACTGGCATGATTGCTCTTTCCGGGGCCATGGGCGGTGATATCGGCGTGGCGCTGGCCAATGGCAATGAGGCGGTAGCGGCACAAGCCGCGGCGCACTGGGCCAAGGTCTTCCCGCAGCGTTTCTACATTGAACTGCAGCGTGCCGGCCAGCCCGGCACCGATGCCTATGTGCAGCAGGCGGTGCAGTTGGCGGCCAAAATGCGCCTGCCGGTGGTGGCAACGCATCCGGTGCAGTTCATGACCGCCGACGACTTCACCGCGCACGAGGCCCGCACCTGCATCGCCGAAGGCGAACTGCTGGCCAATCCGCGCCGCACGCGGCGCTTCACCACCGACCAGTATTTCAAGTCCCAGGACGAGATGTGCGCGCTGTTCGCCGACATCCCGTCCGCGCTGGAAAACGCGGTACAGATCGCGCGCCGCTGCAACCTCACGCTGGAACTGGGCAAGCCGCGCCTGCCGCTGTTCCCCACGCCCGACGGCATGTCGCTCGACGACTACCTCGTGCACCTGGCCAAGGAAGGCCTGGAAAAGCGCATGGCGGTGCTGTTCCCCGACGAGGCTGTGCGCGAGGCCAAGCGCCCCGAGTACTACGCCCGGCTGGAGTTCGAGACCGGCACCATCATCAAGATGGGCTTCCCAGGCTACTTCCTGATCGTGGCGGACTTTATCAACTGGGCCAAGAACAATGGCGTGCCGGTAGGGCCGGGGCGCGGCTCCGGCGCTGGCTCGCTGGTGGCCTATGCGCTCGGCATCACCGACCTGGACCCGCTCAAATACGCGCTGCTGTTCGAACGTTTCCTGAACCCGGAACGGGTTTCGATGCCCGACTTCGACATCGACTTCTGCCAGCACGGCCGTGATCGGGTGATCACTTACGTGAAGGAGAAGTACGGACACGCAGCCGTCTCGCAGATCGCGACTTTCGGCACCATGGCCGCAAAGGCCGCGGTGCGTGACGTGGGCCGCGTGCTTGACCTGGGCTACGGTTTCGTCGACGGCATCGCCAAGCTGATTCCGTTCAAGCCGGGCAAGCTCGTCACCATCGAGGAAGCCAAGAAGGAAGAGCCGCTCCTGACCGAGCGCGAGAAGAACGAAGAGGAAGTGCGCCAGTTGCTGGAGCTGGCGCAGCGCGTGGAAGGCATGACGCGCAACGTCGGCATGCACGCCGGCGGCGTGCTGATCGCGCCAGGCAAGCTGACCGATTTTTGCCCGCTCTATACCCAGGGCGCGCAGAACGACGGCATGAGCGGCGTGGTCAGCCAGTACGACAAGGACGACGTGGAAGCGGCAGGCCTGGTCAAGTTCGACTTCTTGGGCCTGACCACGCTGACCATCCTGGACTGGGCCGAACGCTATATCCGCCGGCTCGATCCGACCAGGGCGGACTGGAACTGCAGCCACATTCCGCTCGACGATGGCCCCGCCTTCGACATCCTCAAGACGGCCAACACGGTAGCCGTGTTCCAGCTGGAAAGCCGCGGCATGCAGGGCATGCTGAAGGACGCCAAGCCCGACCGCTTCGAGGACATCATCGCGCTGGTGGCGCTCTACCGCCCGGGCCCGATGGACCTGATTCCCAGCTTCTGCGCGCGCAAGCACGGCCGCGAGAAGGTGGAGTACCCGGACCCGCGCGTCGAGCCGGTGCTCAAGGAGACCTACGGCATCATGGTCTACCAGGAGCAGGTGATGCAGATGGCGCAGATCATCGGCGGCTACTCGCTGGGCGGCGCCGACTTGCTGCGCCGCGCCATGGGTAAGAAGAAGGCCGAGGAAATGGCCCAGCACCGCGAGCTGTTCCGCGCGGGCGCGGCCAAGAACGGCCTGACCGCCGAGAAGGCCGACGACACCTTCGACCTGATGGAGAAATTCGCGGGCTACGGCTTCAACAAGTCGCACGCGGCCGCCTATGCGCTGCTGGCCTATTACACGGCCTGGCTCAAGGCGCACCATCCGGCCGAATTCATGGCAGCCAATATGTCGCTCGCCATGGACGACACCGACAAGGTCAAGATCCTGCACGAGGATTGCAAGCTCAACCACCTCAAGGTGCTGCCGCCCGACGTCAACGCCAGCGAATACCGCTTCGCGCCGACCGATGCCAAGACGATCCGCTACGGCCTGGGCGGCATCAAGGGCTCGGGGCAGGGCGCCATCGAAGACATCCTGCGCGCTCGCGAGGAAAAGCCCTTCACCGACCTGTTCGACTTCTGCGAGCGCGTCGACCGCCGCCAGGTCAACCGCCGCACCATCGAGGCGCTGATCCGCGCCGGCGCCTTCGACAGCCTCAATGACAATCGCGGCCAGCTGCTTGCCTCCGTGTCGCTCGCGATGGAGGCCGCCGAGCAGAAGGCTGAGTCGGCCAACCAGGTCTCGCTGTTCGACCTGATGGCCGACGCCGGTGAATCGCACCGTCCCGAACTGGTCGACGAGCCGCGCTGGGCGCCCAAGCGCACGCTGCAGGAAGAAAAGCAGGCCCTGGGGTATTACTTCTCGGGGCACCTGTTCGATGCCTATCGTGACGAAGTCGGCCGCTTCCTCAAAGGCACGCTGGCCGGGCTGGAGAAGGAAGTACAGGGCAATGGCGGCGGCTATGGCCGCGATGTGCGCGGCAAGGTGATCGCCGGCGTCATTACCGGCATGCGTACCCAGATGACGCAGCGCGGCAAGATGCTGATCGTCTTGCTCGACGACGGCACCGGGCAGGTCGAGATGACCGTGTTCAACGAATTGTTCGACGCCAACCGCCATATGTTCCGCGAGGACGAGATGGTGATCGTGCAAGGCAACGCCCGCCATGACACCTTTACCGGCGGCGTGCGTTTCACCGCCGAATCGGTGATGGACCTGGTGGCGGCGCGCGCCAAGTACGCCGAAGCGGTCGGCCTGGCTTTCAATGGCAATGCCTCTACCGAGCTGTTGCGCGAACTGCTCACGCCCTACCTGGCGACGGTGGCCAACAGCCCTGGCTTGCCGGTGCGCATCAGCTATGCCACCACCGGTGCCCGCTGCGAGGCGGAGCTGGGCCGGCAATGGCTGGTTACGCCGTCCGAGGATGCGCTCGCGAGCTTCCGCTCGGCCTTGTCGGGCGAGAACGTTCGCATGCTGTACGGCTGACCCGGGCTGCCGGCAGGGCGGCAACGGCATTGCGCCGCCCTGATCGGTATTGCTGCCATCCCGTCATTCCATGGATCACACAAGCCCCGCATGGCTAAGCAACGCATCCTCTTTCACCTGACCCACTTCCTGCGCGGCGGCATCGAGACCTCGCTGGTGTCGCTGCTCGCCTCGCTGGATCGCGAACGCTTCGAGATAGGCCTGACCCTGACCTATCCGACCGAAGCACTGGAGACCCATTTCCGCGCGCTGTTGCCGCCCGACGTCAAGCTCCACATCCTCGCGCCGGAAGCCTGGCTGTCGCGTTGCCGGCAACTGAAGAAAGCGGGCAAGCTGGGCCCGCTTGGCAAGATCTACGAGGAAGTGCTGCTGCCGCCGCTGCGCAAGCCGCTGGTCAACCGGCGCTTTCGCGGCATCCTGCGCGACTATGACCTGGTGATCGACTACGACATGTCGCTGTCGCGGCTGACGGGGCGGTTGCCGGTGCCGATGATTGGCTACCAGCATTTCAGCGTGGCGCACCTTGAGCGCGAGAACCGCCGCAAGCTGCGCAAGCTGCGGCGCCAGTGCCGCGAGCACTATGACCGCATCGTCGTGCTCAATGACACCATGCTGGCGGATGCGCGGGCGCTGATTCCCGAGGCGGCCGGCAAGTTCATCCGCCTTTACAACGCCACCGATCTCGACCGCATTCGCGCGCTCGGCAAGGCACCGTTCAGCCCGCCGGCCCATCCCTACATCGTTTCGGTGGGGCGGCTGGAGGAGAGCCAGAAGGATTTCACCACGCTGCTGCGGGCCTACGCGGCGCTGGTCAGGGGCACGGGTTTGCGCGAGCGGCTGGTGCTGGTGGGCGACGGCGCTTCACGCGGCCGGCTTGAGGCGCTCGCGCGCGAGCTGGGTATCAGCGAGCGCGTCAGCTTTGCCGGCTTCCAGCCCAATCCCTATGCCTGGATCCACCATGCGCGGCTGATGGCATTCAGCTCCAAGATGGAGGGACTGCCGAATGTGCTGCTGGAAGGCATGGCGCTCGGCCAGTTCGTGGTGAGCACCGATTGCCCTGTGGGCCCGCGCGAGATCCTGGCCGAGGGCAAGGCCGGGCTGCTGACGCCGGTTGGCGATGTGCCCGCGCTGGCGGAGGCGATTCGCCGCGGGCTGGAGGACGAGCCGCTGCGTGCCCGGCTGCTGGCCTATGCGGCGGTCCATATCGAGCAGATGGGCTTTGGCCCGACCTCGGCAGCTTTCGGCGCTTGCGTCGACGATCTGCTGGGCGCTCCATGCACGGGGGCGGCAACCCCTACCGCGGCTGCTCCTGCCGCTTCTGCTGCTGCAGGTACCACAGCTTGATGTACTTGTAGTAGCTGGCCTGGCCGTTCATCAGCGCCACGCCGAGGCCTTGCGCGCCATCCAGAAAGCCGCGGCGCAGCAGGTAGGTCCGCAGGAAGGCCCAGGCGCCATGCAGCGCGGCGCCGGCGGGCGAGGCCGTCTTGCCGCGCGCCAGGCCCTGCCGGGCGCCCAGGGTGGAGTATTGGTCGATCTTGCGCAGCACCTGCGAAAAGTCGTCGTAGGTGTAATGCAGCAGCGGCGTGTTCAGCTTGCCGGTGGGGCCGTCGGAGATCACGCGTTCATGCACGAGATCGTCGGTGAAGCGGGCGCGGCCGCGCCGGAACAACCGTGTGACGTAGTCGGGATACCAGCCGCCGTGGCGGATAAAACGGCCGCAGAAACGCGACAGGCGCGGCATTTCGTAGGCGTCGGCCTGGCCGGACGCGATCGCCGCGAGGATCTCGTCGCGCAACTCGGGAGTGACCCGTTCGTCGGCGTCGATGGAGAAGATCCAGTCGCTGTCGGCCTTCGACACCGCCAGGTTTTTCTGGGCGCCGAAACCCGGCCAGTGCTCGGTTTCGAAGACCTCGGCACCCAGGCTGCGGGCCAGTTCGACCGTCCCGTCCTGGCTACCCGAATCCACTATAATCGCGCGGTCGCACCAGGACACGCTTTCCAGGCACTCCCGGATATTGTGTGCCTCGTTTTTTGTAATTAGTACGACTGAGATTCTCATAGAGTTTGCTTATGGTGTTTCGTGCGACCAAACAGGCATGGCTGGCCAACGGGCTGGTCCTTGCTTTCCCCGTGCTGCTGCTGAGCGTACCGCGCGGCGCGGGCATCTTCATTGGCGCGGTGGTGCTGGCCATGCTGCTGGGCTGGCGGGGCATGGGCCTGACCATGGCGCGGTATCGCTCCCTGCTGGTCCCGCTCGGGCTAGCCATTCTAGCGGTACTTGTGGTGTGCATCGCATCCAAGCTGCTCTTCGGCCTGCGCTGGAGCGCGATCGATAACCCCACGCGCGTGCTGCTGGCCCTGCTGACCTGCCTGGCGGTGCTGCGGCATCGCCCGGACAGCCGCATGCTCTGGTACGGGATTCCACTGGCGCTGGTGTCCTGCCTGCTGATCGTGGCGTACCAGTTCCTGGTGCTGCATGATGACCGCCCGGCGGCGTGGACCCAGCCTATCGCCTTTGCCAATATGGTGGCGGCGTTCGGGCTGATTGGATTTGCGCGGCCGGGCCATCGCCGGCTCGACCATGCGCTGGCATGGGGGGGGCTGGTGGTGGCGGGTGCCGTGCTGGTCCTCAACGGATCGCGTGGCGCCTGGCTGTCCCTGGCCCTGACCATGGTCCCGCTGCTCGCGGTGCGCTACCGCCGCATCCGGCTGCCGGCCTTTATCGGCATGGTGGCATTGCTGGCGGCGTTAGCGGGGGCGCTCTATCTGGTGCCGGGCAGCCCGGTCGCCAAGCGGGTGGACCTGGTCGGCCAGGATGTTGCGCAGTTCGAGGCCGGCAATGCGGATACCTCGACCGGCGCGCGCCTGCTGATATGGCAAATGGCGGCCACGGCGTTCGCAGCGCATCCATGGAGCGGGATCGGCCTGAGCCAGTTCCGCCAGCTGACGGAGGCACTGCCGGCCTGCCAGGTCAGCCGCAGCCACCAGTTCTGCCTGGAGCATGCCCACAACGACGTGATGGAGGCGCTTGCCACCATGGGCGTGCCCGGCCTGATTGCCGTCATGTCGATTTTCCTGGTGCCGGCCTGGCTGTTCTTCGGGCTCTTGCGCCAGAGCCGCCGCCAGGGCGACGAGCGTGGCGAGTGCCTTGCCGCGGCCGGACTGGCGGTCGTCATGGCCAGCCTGATTGGCGGCCTGACCCAGGTCACGATGGCCCACCAGGCAAATATCGTTTTCTATGCCGGCGTGATCGGGCTCTTGCTCGGGCTGGCTGCAGTACAAGCAAAGTATCCCCGGACCGACGGGGTGGAGAAACCGTGAAAGTCCAAGAACAAAATGCACCCCCGGCACAGGAAGCCGACACCCTGAAGCGAGTCTGGTCATACCTGCGTCCGGAAATGCGCATCTTCATCGTTGCCATCATCGCGATGGCGGCTGTGGCGGGCGCCGAAGGGATCATGCCGAAGGTCGTCAATGACCTGCTCGACAACGGTTTCGGCGGCGCATATGCCGGCAAGCTCTGGCACGTGCCGGCGCTGCTGATTGGCGTGGCACTGGTACGCGGGGTGGCGCAGTTCGCTTCCGGCTACCTGCTCGCCCTGATCTCCAACCGGGTGCTGCTGAAGATGCGTATGCAGATGTTCGAGCGCATGCTGCATGCGCCCGCGCTGTTCTACCATCGCAATACCGCGGCGTCGCTGATCAATGCGGTGATCTTCGAAGTCAACCAGGTCATGCAGATCCTGACCGGCGTGCTGATCACCCTGGTGCGCGATTCGCTCACCGTGTTGGCGCTCCTTGTCTACCTGTTCTATACCAACTGGAGCCTGACGCTGGTGGTGGCGGTGATCCTGCCGGTGATCGGCTTCGTCATGGCCAAGGTCAATCGCCGCCTGCGCCGCCTCAATCGCGACCACCAGGCGCTGACCAACACCGCCGCCTACGTGGTCGAGGAAGCCGCCGGTGGCTACAAGGTGGTCAAGCTGCATGGCGGCGAAGCCTATGAGACGTCGCGTTTCGCGGCCATGGCTGAGCGCCTGCGTGGCTATTCCATGCGCATGGCAGTGGCGGGCGGCCTGAACCAGCCCGTCACGGCATTCCTGGCGGCGCTGGCGCTGTCGGTCATCCTCACCATCGCGATGATCCAGTCGCAGACCAACCACACCACGGTGGGCAGCTTCACCGGCTTTGTGATGGCGATGCTGCTGCTGGTCTCGCCGCTCAAGCACCTGACCGACCTGAACCAGCCGCTGCAGCGCGGCCTGACCGCGGCCGAGATGATCTTCGGCCTGATCGATGAGCCGGTCGAGCCGCAGAACGGCGGGCTGCCGCTTGAGCGCGCGCGTGGCGAGCTGGTATTCGAGAAGGTGGGCTTCCGCTACGGCGATGCCGCCCGTCCGGCGCTGGACAACATCCACTTCAACGTCAGCGCCGGCGAGGTGGTGGCGCTGGTGGGGCCGTCGGGCAGCGGCAAGACCACGCTGGTCAACCTGGTGCCGCGCTTCTTCGACCCGACCGAGGGCCGCATCCTGCTGGACGGCAAGACGATCGACGCGTTCTCGTTGCAAGACCTGCGTCGCCAGATCGCTTTTGTCAGCCAGGAGGTGGTGCTGTTCAATGACACCGTGGCCGCCAATGTTGCCTATGGCGTGCATCCCGCGGCGGACATCGATATGGTGCGCGTCGAGCGCGCGTTGGCCGCCGCCTACCTGACCGATGTGGTCAAGGGCCTGCCGCAAGGGCTCGATACCAATATCGGCGACAACGGCATGAAGCTCTCCGGCGGCCAGCGCCAGCGGATGGCGATCGCGCGCGCTCTTTACAAGGACGCGCCGATCCTGATCCTGGACGAAGCGACCTCGGCACTCGACTCGGAGTCCGAGCGCCAGGTCCAGGCCGCGCTGGAGGCCTTGATGGTCGGCCGTACCACGCTGGTGATCGCGCACCGCCTGTCCACCATCGAGAACGCCGACCGCATCGTGGTGCTCGACCACGGCCGGGTGGCGGAGCATGGCACCCACGCCGAACTGCTGTCGGCCGAGGGACTCTACGCCGGACTCCACAAGATCCAGTTCGCCACCCAGTAATCCGGTTTTTCGCTGCCCGCGGCAGCTGTTGCGGGCGGTTCATGCGCAGTGCAAAGAGGGGGATACCCCCGAAGGAGACCACAATGACCGCATCCACGCCGCCGCTGAGCCGCTATCCGGTTCCCGCCATCGCCGAGCTGCCCGAGGACATCCGGGCGCGCATCCTGGAAGTCCAGGACAAGGCTGGTTTCGTACCCAACGTGTTCCTCACGCTGGCCCATCGGCCGGACGAATTCCGCGCCTTCTTCGCCTACCACGACGCGCTGATGCTCAAGGACGGGGGGCTGACCAAGGGCGAGCGCGAAATGATCGTGGTTGCCACCTCGGGCGCCAACCAATGCCTGTACTGCGTGGTGGCGCATGGCGCCATCCTGCGCATCTACGAGAAGAAACCGGAGCTGGCCGACCAGGTGGCTGTCAACTACCGCAAGGCCGACATCACGCCGCGCCAGCGCGCCATGCTCGACTTCGCTCTCAAGGTCTGCCAGGCCTCCAGTGAGGTGGGCGATGCCGATTTCGCTGCACTGCGCAAGCATGGGTTCAGCGACGAGGACGCCTGGGATATTGCCGCCATCACCGCCTTCTTCGGCTTGTCCAACCGCATGGCTAACACCATCAGCATGCGGCCCAACGAGGAGTTCTACCTGATGGGGCGCGTGCCGAAGGCAAAGTAGGGCGGCGTGCTGCTCTTCGGAGGCGGGGCCCGTCGCGCCCGTCTCCTTATCCTGTTTCCCATTGCCGGCGCGTGCTGCGCGCTACCGGATCTGCGCGCACGTGCCGCTGCGCGGGTTGAACAGTACCGGCCACGCCTGTTCATAGATGCCCGGGGTGCAATGCTGCTCGCAATGCGCATGGGCGAGCGTGACGCGCCGCGGATCCTGCCACACCATCAGCGTGCAGCCGCTGTCGTCGATGGCCCGCAGTTCGATGTGCGGAGTCTTGCGCACCTGGCGGAACTCGGCGAGATCGAAATGGCAGGAGCCACGCCTGCCCACCCAGAGTTTCCAGGACAGACTGCGCACGTCGTTGCTCACCACTTGCATATGCGCATCCTCGCGGAAGCCGTCTTCCTCGGTGCGCTGGCAATTGGCGGAGATATCGATGTCGCGCGGAACAATTGGCGTCGGCCGTTCGCGGACAACAGCGGGGGGCGCCGCGGGGGGCTCAGGTGCGCGCGCGGCGGGTGGGGCCGGCGGCAGTGTCACGGTGCATGCCGTCAGCGCGGCGACAAAAAGCCACGGCCACAGAGGCCAGCACTTGTTCTTCATGGTGACTCCTTGCGCCCGGTGTCGCGGCGCGCGCGATGCGCTGGCGAGGCGCATCCCATATCACTATTTATAGTGGATGGCGCAAGGAAGGCGAGCCCAAACAGCCCGGACTGCTACATCAGGATGATGTCGTACTGCTCCTGGTGGAAGGTCGATTCCACCTGCAGCGAGATTGGCTTGCCGATGAAGTCGCCGAGCATGGCCAGATGCTGGCTTTCTTCCTCCAGGAACAGGTCGATCACTTGCTGCGAGCCGAGGATGCGGAATTCGCGCGGGTTGAACTGGCGCGACTCGCGCATGATTTCGCGCAGGATGTCGTAGCACACCGTGCGCGGCGTCTTGACCTGGCCCTTGCCCGTGCACACGGGGCATTGCTCGCACAGCACGTGCGCCAGCGATTCGCGGGTGCGCTTGCGGGTCATCTCCACCAGCCCGAGCTGCGAGAAGCTGTTGACGGTGATGCGCGTGCGGTCGCGCGACAGTGCGCGCTTGAGTTCCGACAGCACCTGGTCGCGGTGCTCGGTGTTCTCCATATCGATGAAATCGATGATGATGATGCCGCCCAGGTTGCGCAGCCGCAGCTGGCGCGCAATCGTGTGCGCCGCTTCCAGGTTGGTCTTGAAGATCGTGTCGTCGAAGTTGCGCGCGCCGACGTAGCCACCGGTGTTGACGTCGATGGTCGTCATGGCCTCCGTCTGGTCGATCATCAGGTAGCCGCCTGATTTCAGGTCGACCCGGCGCGACAGGGCCTTTTCGATTTCGGCGTCGATATTGAAGAGGTCGAAGACAGGGCGCTCGCCGGTGTAGTGCGACAGGCGCGGCAGCACGGCCGGGGTGTATTCCTCCGCGAACTCCACCAGCTTCTGGTAGTTCTCGCGCGAATCCACCTGAATCACGTTGGTGGCGTCGTTGACGAAGTCGCGAAGCACGCGCTGGGCCAGGTTGAGATCCTGGTACAGCAGGCTGGGCGCTGGCAGGGTGGTGGCATTCTGGCGGATGGAGGCCCAGATCTTGCGCAGGTAGGCGATATCGTTGCCGAGCTCCTCGTTGCTGGACTCCTCGGCAATGGTGCGCACGATAAAGCCGCCGCGTTCGTCCGCCGGTACCAGGCTTTGCACGCGCGAGCGCAGGGCTTCGCGGTCGACCTCGCCCTCGATGCGCTGGGAGATGCCGATGTGCGGGTCCTGTGGCAGGTAGACCAGGGTGCGTCCGGCGATGCTCACCTGGGTGGACAGGCGCGCGCCCTTGGTGCCGATCGGATCCTTGATGACCTGCACCATCAGCGCCTGGCCTTCATAGAGCGTCTTCTCAATCGCCACGGGCGCGGCATTGCCGTTTTTTTCCGGGTCGCGCGGATGCCAGATATCGGCGACGTGCAGGAATGCGGCGCGTTCGAGCCCGATGTCGATAAAGGCGGATTGCATGCCGGGCAGCACACGTACGACCTTGCCCAGGTAGATATTGCCGACGAGCCCGCGCGACAGCGTGCGCTCGACATGGAGTTCCTGCACGGCGGCCTGCTGCACGATGGCCACGCGCGTTTCCTGCGGTGTGATGTTGACGAGGATGTCTTCAGTCATAGTGGATGAAACTCGTCGCCGGCTGACCGGCCAGGGGGTTGTCCGCACTGCGCCGCCATGCGCTCCGGGGCGCTGCCTTGGCCAGGGCAGCCGCGGGGTAGCGGAAAGGGCGGCGGCGGGGTTCTCAGAACCGCAGTTGGGCCTGTCTGAGCAGCGAAGCGGTCTCAAACAGGGGCAAACCCATGATACCCGAATAGCTGCCGTCGATTCGCGCGACGAACTCCGCCGCGCGGCCCTGGATGCCGTAGGCGCCGGCCTTGCCGGCCGGCTCGCCGCTGGCGACATAGGCCGCGACTTCATCGGCCGTCATGGGCCGGAAACTGACCTCGGAGACCGAAAGCGCGTGGCGCAGGCCAAGCGTGGACACGACGGTCACGGCGGTCAGCACGCGGTGGGTGCGGCCTGCCAGCGCCGCCAGCATGCGCGCGGCGTCGGCGTCGTCGGCGGGCTTGCCGAGGATTTCGCCGCCCAGGCAGACGGTGGTGTCCGAGGTCAGGATCGGGGCGTCGGGCAAGGCGCGCCGTTCGCGCCGGCGCAGCGCGGCCTCGGCCTTGAGCGCGCATACGCGCTGCACGTAGTCGTCGGGGCTCTCGCCCGGCAGAACGGTTTCCAGCGCCTCGGCGTCTTCGGTGTCATCGGCCAGCAGCAGTTCGTAGGCGACGCCAAGCTGGGTCAGCAATTCGCGCCGGCGCGGGCTCTGGGAGGCGAGGTAGAGGAAGGAATGGGTCACGGCAGGGCAGTCGGGGATCCGGGGAAATGTGCCGGCGGCATGCGCCGCTTCGGTCGCATTGTACCTGCCGGCCTCGCCCGCTGCGTGCCACTGGCGGCGGCCAGCCAGCTTCAGGCGCGATGGTACGGATGATTCTGCGTCACCGACCAGGCGCGGTAAAGCTGCTCGGCCAGCAGTACGCGCACCATGCCATGCGGCATGGTCAGGCTGGACAGGCGCAGCAGCGTCTGCGCGCGCGCCTTCAGCGCCGGATCCAGCCCGTCCGCGCCGCCGATCAGGAAGGCGACGTCGCCGCCTTCGCGCTGCCAGTCGCCCAGCTGGGCGGCGAGTTGCACGGTGGTGAGATCGCGCCCGCGCTCATCCAGTGCCACGATGCGGCATTGCTTGGGCAGCGCCGCCTCGATGCGGGCCGCCTCGCGCTGCATCACGGTGGTGGCGTTATTGCTCGACGAGCGCGCCTCGGGCTTGATTTCGCGCAGCTCGATGCGCAGCTCGGGTGGCATGCGCTTCGCGTACTCGGCGAAACCGGTTTCGATCCAGCCGGGCATCTTGTGGCCAACGGCCACGATCAGCAACTGCATGACGGGAAGCGGAGCGGTTCCGCTCAGGCCGAGCGGGTGGTGCGCTTGCGCGCGGCCGGTGCCTTGGTGGCAGCCGTCTTCGCGGGTGCCTTGGCGGCCGTTTTGGTCGCTGCGGTCTTGGTGGCGGTCTTGCGTGCCGCGCCGGTACCGGCGGCGGTCTTGCGCGGCGCGGCGGACTTGGCCGGCGCCTTGCGTGCCGGGGCCGAGCCCAGCGCGCTGGTCAGGCGCTTCTGTACGGTCGGGGCGCGGTTGGTGGCGATGGCGTCCGGATCGGTGTCTTCATGGCCAAGCGGCGGCGAAGGCTCTTTCATGCCTTCGGGCAGGCGGGCCAGGGCCGGGCGCAGGCCGGTGGCGCGGCGTGCGGTGCGCACCACCGGGCTGTCGTCCTCGTCTTCGCCGTCGATGGGCTCGCTGGCCTTGGCCAGGCCCTTCTTGGCGGTGGACAGCTTGAGCCGTACCGGCTTGTCGCCCCAGAGTTCTTCCAGGTTGTAGTACATGCGCAACTGCGGCTGCATGATGTGGACCACCGCGTCGCCGCAGTCCACCAGCACCCATTCGCCCGTTTCCAGCCCTTCCACCGCGACGATATGGCCGCCGGCGTCCTTGACGGTATCGCGGACCGAGGCGGCCAGCGCCTTGGTCTGTCGGTTCGAAGTCCCGCTGGCGATCACCACCCGGTCGAACAGTTCCGTCAGGTGGGTGGTGTCGTACACCTTGATGTCCTGCGCTTTGACATCCTCGAGGCCGTCGACGATGGCGCGTTGCAGTTTACGAATATCCATGGTGCTTTTTCAGTTCAGCTGAGATCGGTTTGGGGGCGGGCCGGGATGGGCAGATCCGACTGGGTCGGCCGATACAGGCCGCGGCTCGCGATGTAGTGTGCCACGCCGGACGGCAGCTGGTCATCTGCCGGTTGTCCGGCAGCCAGGCGTTGGCGTAGGGCGGTGGAGGAGAGGTCGACGGCTAGCGTCTGGTCGATCCACATGCGGCCGGAGGGCATGGATTGTATCAGGTCGGTGGACGCCCGCCGCGCGGCGAGCTCTTCCCGCACCGGACCATCGAGTTCGGCGAGGTCGAAACCGGGTCGCGTCGCCACGCAAAGGTGGACGTCGGCGAACAGTTCCTGCCAGCCATGCCAGGTGTGCAGGCGCAGCAACTGGTCGGCACCCATGAGCCAGGCCAGCGAAGCGGTGGGGCCATAGTGCTGGCGCAGTTCGTGCACGGTATCGACGGTGTAGCTGGGGCCCGCGCGATCGACTTCCATGCGGCTGGCATGGACCAGCGCGCGCGTGTCGGACAGCGCCTGCGCGGCCAGTTCGGTCATGGCGAGGCGGTCGGCGGCGGGGGTGACGTCGTCGCCTTTTTGCCATGACTGGCCGGTCGGGATCCAGACCAGTTCGTCCAGTTCGAGATGCTCGATGCAAAGCCTGGCCAGCGCCACGTGGCCGATATGGGGCGGATCGAAGGTGCCGCCGAGGATGCCGAGGCGGTAGGGGCGGGTGCGGTTGCTTGCGTCTGCCGCGTTGGCGGTGAGCGGTCGTGCAATGTCGTGTGCCATGGGGTTGCCGTCAGGCCCACTCGCGCACGGGCAGGAAGTCGGTGTACAGCGCGCTTTCCGCGCTGCCCGGCTCCGGCTGCCAGTCGTAGCGCCAGCTTGCCAGCGGCGGCATCGACATCAGGATCGATTCGCTGCGTCCGCCCGATTGCAGCCCGAAATGCGTGCCGCGGTCGAATACCAGGTTGAATTCCACATAGCGGCCACGGCGGTAGGCCTGGAATTCCCGCTCGCGTTCGCCATAGGGCGTATCCTTGCGCGCCTGCAGGATCGGCAGGTAGGCCTCCAGGAATGCATCGCCCACGGATTGCATCATGGCAAAGCTGCGATCGAAGCCCAGCGCGGAGAAGTCATCGAAGAAGATGCCGCCAATGCCGCGCGCTTCGCCCCGGTGCTTGAGGAAGAAGTATTCGTCGCACCATTGCTTGAAGCGCGGATAGAGTTCGCCGCCATAGGGCGCGAGCGCATCGCGGCAGGTGACGTGGAAGTGCCTGCAGTCTTCGGCGTTCCCGTAGTACGGCGTCAGGTCCATGCCGCCGCCAAACCACCAGACCGGCTCGGCGCCATCCTTCACCGCCATCAGGCAGCGCACGTTCATGTGCACGGTCGGGACGTAGGGATTGCGCGGGTGGAACACCAGCGAGACGCCCAGCGCCTCGAAGCCGCGGCCGGCCAGCTCGGGCCGGTTGGCCGTGGCCGAGGGCGGCAACGCGTCGCCGCGCACGTGCGAGAAGCCCACGCCGGCGCGCTCCATCACGGCGCCACCTTCCAGGATACGGGTGCGGCCGCTGCCGCGCAGGCGCTCGGTGGGCGGCTTCTCCCAGGCATCGGTGGAAAACGCCGTGCCGTCGATGGCGGCGACAGCGTCGGTGATACGGTCTTGCAGACCGAGCAGATAGGCACGGACTGCCTGGGAATCGATCATGGTGTGCGGGCGGGTGGCCGGAGCGGTGACGGCCGGGCAGGTCAGTTAACCTGCCCGGCCGTCATGGCGATGTCATGATTGTACTGGCTGGGACAACACTTGGCCGGATTCGGCAAATTCAGCGCAAAGCGCCGTAACGGGCCAAGAAATCGTAGTGAGCGGCCCGCCATGGGCCGCGCGGCGGATCTATTCGTCCCTTTACCGTTTGATGGCGCGGTAGCCGATGTCGGTGCGGTACTGCATGCCATCGAAGTGGATCTTCTCGGCCGCGCTGTAGGCCGCGCGTTGTGCTGCCTTGACGGTATCCGCCAGCCCCACCACGCACAGGACACGGCCGCCCGTGGTCAGCAGGGTGCCGTCCTTGAGCGTGGTGCCGGCGTGGAAGGTCACGCTTTCCTCGGTCTCGGCCGGGATGCCGGTAATGGCGTCGCCCTTGCGCGGAGCGTCGGGATAGCCATAAGCGGCCATCACCACGCCCAGCGCGGTGCGGCGGTCCCAGTCCAGTTCGATCTCGTCGAGCTTGCCGGTGACCGCGTGCTCCATCACGTCGACCAGGTCGGTCTTCAGGCGGGCCAGGATCGGCTGGGTTTCCGGGTCGCCCATGCGGCAGTTGAATTCCAGCGTCTTGAGGTTGCCTTCGGCGTCGATCATCAGGCCGGCGTAGAGGAAGCCGGTGTAGACGATGCCGTCCTTTTCCATGCCGCGCACGGTCGGCATGATGATCTCGCGCAAGGCGCGGGCATGCAGCGCGGGCGTGACCACCGGCGCCGGCGAATACGCGCCCATGCCGCCGGTGTTGGGGCCGGCGTCGTGATCGAGCAGACGCTTGTGGTCCTGGCTGGTAGCCAGTGCGAGGACGTTCCTGCCGTCCACCAGCACGATAAAGCTGGCCTCCTCGCCTTCGAGGAATTCCTCGATCACCACGCGCGCGCCGGCATCGCCGAGGCGGTTGTCGGCCAGCATCATGTCGACCGCGGCGTGCGCTTCTTCCAGCGTGGCGGCAACCACCACGCCCTTGCCGGCGGCCAGGCCGTCGGCCTTGATCACGATCGGCGCGCCCTGCGCGTCGATGTAGGCATGCGCCGCGGCGGCGTCGTTGAAGGTCTGGTAGGCGGCGGTCGGGATGCCGTGGCGCTGCATGAACGCCTTGGCGAAATCCTTGGACGATTCCAGCTGGGCCGCCGCTTGCGTGGGGCCGAAAATGCGCAGGCCCTTGGCACGGAAGATATCGACGATGCCGGCCGCCAGCGGCGCCTCGGGGCCGACTACCGTGAAATGCACGCCCTCGCGCTCGGCAAAGGCGGCCAGCACTTCCGGATCCGTCAGGGGCACGTTCTGCAGACGCTTGTCGAGCGCGGTGCCGCCATTGCCCGGCGCCACGTACACCACCTGCACCTTGGGCGACTGGGCCAATTTCCAGGCCATCGCGTGTTCACGACCACCCGAGCCGACAACCAATACTTTCATGATCTACTGCCAGAAAAAATGACGCATGCGAAATGCGAAAAGCGGCAGCCATGGCTCATCGAACCGCGCTGCCGCCGTGAGGCGAGGTCTTGCCCGATCCCGCCTTACTCCTCGATCACCGCGTTGGTGAAGACTTCCTGCACGTCGTCCAGGTTTTCCAGGGCGTCGAGCAGCTTTTGCATCTTGACGGCGTCGTCGCCGGAGAAGCTGACTTCGTTCTGCGGCTTCATCGTGACGTCGGCCATCTCGGCCTTGAAACCCGCGGCTTCCAGCGCGGCCTTGACCGTGGCGAAATCGTTGGGCGGGCACAGCACTTCGATCGATTCGTCGTCGTTGGTGACGACATCGTCGGCGCCGGCTTCCAGCGCGACTTCCATCAGCTTGTCCTCGGCGGTGCCGGGGGCGAACAGGAACTGGCCGCAGTGGGTGAACATGAACGCCACCGAGCCTTCCGTGCCCATGTTGCCGCCGTTCTTGGAGAAGGCATGGCGCACTTCGGCCACGGTGCGGGTACGGTTGTCGGTGAGGCAGTCGACGATGATGGCCGCGCCGGCCAGGCCGTAGCCCTCGTAGCGGATTTCTTCGTAGTTGGCGCCTTCCAGGCCACCCACGCCGCGCTGGATGGCGCGCTGGATGTTGTCCTTCGGCATGTTCGCGTCCATCGCCTTGTCCATGGACAGGCGCAGGCGCGGGTTGGAATCGGCATCGCCGCCGCCGAGCTTCGCGGCGACGGTGATTTCCTTGATCAGGCGGGTCCAGACCTTGCCGCGCTTGGCGTCAGCGGCGGCTTTCTTGTGTTTGATATTGGCCCATTTTGAGTGACCGGCCATGATTCTCTCCGAAGCGCAAAACGTTTGATGCGCGCGCCCTGACGGCGCGCGCCGGCCGTGCCGGGCGAACAACGGGTGATCGGCGGCACGGCTGGATGGTGTTGTGTGTCTGTGAGCCGGCCTGGGGGCTGGCTATAATCAGCCCAGCATTTTATCACGCGGCCCCGCCGCCGCCGGTCCCGCGATCACGGGGGGCGGCGCACGGGCGGGGACGGTCGCGGCGATGCCGCTGTGCTGCCTGCCAACCAGAGAAACCATGGCCGAACCCATCCTCATCGCCAAGAACGCCGAGCTCGAACTTGCCCTGCTGCCCGAGATGGGCAACCGGCACGGCCTGATCACCGGCGCCACCGGCACCGGCAAGACCGTGACGCTGCAAAGCCTGGCCCAGGGTTTTTCGCGGCTGGGCGTGCCGGTCTTCATGGCCGACGTCAAAGGTGACCTGACCGGCATCTCCCAGCCGGGCAAGCTCTCCGACAAGCTCAAGGCGCGCCTGGCTGACCTGGGCCTGCCCGAGCCGGCGTGGGGCGCCTGCCCTACCACGCTTTGGGACGTCTTCGGGCAGAAGGGCCATCCCGTGCGGGCGACGGTCTCGCATATGGGGCCGCTGCTGCTGTCGCGCATGCTGGACCTCAACGACACCCAGCAGGGCGTGCTCAACCTGGTATTCCGCATCGCCGACGCCAACGGGCTGTTGCTGCTCGACGCCAAGGACCTGCGCGCCATGCTGCAGTACGTGGGCGACAACGCCGGGCAGTTCACCACCGAATACGGCAATATCTCGGCAGCCTCGATCGGCGCCATCCAGCGCGGCCTGATGGCGCTGGAATCGCAAGGCGCCGATGCGTTCTTCGGCGAGCCCATGCTCAACCTGGATGATTTCATCCAGACCGAGAACGGGCAGGGCGTGGTGAATATCCTGGCCGCCGACAAGCTGCTGAATTCGCCCAAGCTCTACGCCACCTTCCTGTTGTGGCTGCTGTCGGAACTGTTCGAGAAGCTGCCCGAGGCCGGCGATCTCGACAAGCCCAAGCTGGTGTTCTTCTTCGACGAGGCGCACCTGCTGTTCAACGACGCGCCCAAGGGCCTGCTCGACAAGATCGAGCAGGTGGTGCGCCTGATCCGCTCCAAGGGCGTTGGCGTGTATTTCGTCACGCAGAATCCCGTCGATATTCCCGACACGGTGCTGGGGCAGCTCGGCAACCGCGTGCAGCATGCGCTGCGCGCCTTCACGCCGCGCGACCAGAAGGCTGTCAAGGTGGCGGCGACCACCATGCGCGCCAAGCCAGGCCTGGACCTGGAGAAGGCGATCGGGGAACTCGGCGTGGGCGAGGCGCTGGTGTCGCTGCTCGACGCCAAGGGCATTCCCGGCATGACGGAACGTGCCTGGATAATGGCGCCCGGCAGCCGGATCGGCCCCATCACCGATGACGAGCGCAAGCAGTTGCTGGCTGCGTCGCTGGTAGCCGGCACCTACGAGCAGGCGATCGATCGCGAGTCGGCCTACGAGAAACTCAAGGGCCGGGCGGTCGCGCCGGCGTCATCCCCGTCCACCGCCGGCAACGGCGCGCCAGCGCCCACGGCAGGCCAGCCGGAGCAGGCACCCGCACAGGGTGGCGGCTGGCTCGACCAGGCGGGCGAAATCTTTGGCGGGCTGACCAAGGGCACCGGCAAGACCGGGCGCGGCGATTCCATCCTGGAGTCGATGGCCAAGTCGGCGGCGCGCACGGTCGGCTCGCAAGTCGGGCGCGAGCTGATCCGCGGCGTGCTGGGCAGCCTGCTGGGTTCCGGCAAGAAGAAATAGGCGAAAGCCGGACGGCGCCGGCGGCCGGTTCAGCGGCGTTGCGCCGCCGCCTCGTCTTCCCGCATCTTGCGCAGGAACAGCCGGGTGAAGAACCACCCCATGCCGATGATGAAGCCAATGACGCCGAGGCTCATCAGCCCGGTGCCGGTGGTAAACAGGATCTTCAAGGCTGCCATCTGGGTCTCCCTGGTCAGGCACGGCACACCGGATCATGTGCCGTTGCCGCCAGTCTAGGCAGACCCCTCGCCGCGCGGGTTGAGGCGGATCAAGCCGGGCGCAGAGAGCGCGCGGCCTGATCCGTTTTCAAGGGAACGCTCAGTTCTTGGTCCCGAACAGCCGGTCGCCGGCGTCGCCCAGGCCCGGAATGATGTAGGCGTGCTCGTCCAGATGGCTGTCCAGCGAGGCCACGAACAGCTTCACGCCTGGGTGTGCCTTCTGGAAGACTTCCACGCCTTCCGGCGCAGCCACCAGCGCGACGAAGGTGATCGCCTCGTCCGCGACGCCGCGGCGCTTCAGCACGTCGACCGCGTGCGCGGCGGAGTAGCCGGTGGCGACCATCGGATCGCACAGGATAAAGCTGCGGTCTTCCACATCGGGCAGGCGAACCAGGTATTCCACGGGGCGATGCTGGTCATCTCGGTAGACACCGATATGACCGATGCGCGCCGAAGGAATCAGCTCGACCAGGCCGTCGCTCATGCCCACGCCGGCGCGCAGCACCGGCACGATGGTGAGCTTCTTGCCGGCAATCACGGGTGCATCCAGTTCGACCAGCGGCGTCTCGATGTGACGCGTGGTGAGCGGCAGGTTGCGCGTGATTTCATAGCCCATCAGCAGCGTGATCTCCCGCAGCAGTTCGCGGAATGTGCGCGTGGACGTGTCCTTGTCGCGCATATGGGAGAGCTTGTGCTGGATCAGCGGGTGATCGAGGATGTACAGCTTGGGGAAACGCGGATCTTGCTTCATGGCGGGTAGGCGGCTGGAGTGGGCGCGAAGGCCCGGTGCAGCCGGATTGTAATGGATGCGCAGCCGCGCGCCCCCGGCAGTGTCCCGGCCGGCAGCGCGCGGGGCCCGCCGCTCAATCCACCGAGATGCTGGCGCTCTTGGCGACCTTGCCGAATTTCTCGTACTCGGACAGCGTCAGCGACTGCAGTTCCGCCGCGCTCGAGCCCTTCGGGTTGAAGCCCGCCTGGACCAGCTTGTCCTTGACGTCCGCATTGCCCAGCGCCTCGACGAAGGCGGCATTGAGCGCCTGCACCACCGGCGCGGGCATGCCGGCGGGCCCGTACACGCCGAACCACGGCTCGACAGCGTAGCCAGCCAGGCCGGCCTCGGCCAGCGTCGGCACATTCGGCAGGGCGGGCGAGCGGCTCTTGCCGGCCACGGCCAGCGCGCGCAGCTTGCCGCCCTGGATGTGCGGCAGCGAGGCGGGCAGGTTGTCGAACATTACCTGCACATGGCCGCCCAGCATATCGTTGATGGCCGGGCTGCTGCCTTTGTATGGCACATGGGTAAGGCCCGCCTGCGTCATCTGCGAGAACATCGCGCCGGCCAGGTGCATCGACGTGCCGGTTCCCGCGGTCGCGTAGGTCAGGCCGGGGTGCGCCTTGGCATAGCTGACCAGTTCCGACACGGTTTTCACCGGCAGGCTGTTGCTGACTTCCAGCACGATGGTCGAGGTGCCGAGCAGGCTCACCGCGGTGAAGTCCTTGCGCGGATCGAATGGCACGTGCTTGTAGATATGCGGGTTGAGCGCATTGGTCGAGATCGCGCCGAAGCCGATGGTGTAGCCGTCCGGCGCGGCCTTGGCGACCGCCTCCATGCCGATATTGCCGCCCGCTCCGGGGCGGTTTTCCACCACCACCGGCTGGCCGAGCTTCTCGGCTACTTTCTGGCCGACGGTGCGCGCGACCAGGTCGGTGGTGCCGCCTGCGGCATAGGGCACGATAAAGCGGATCGGCTTGGCGGGGAAATCCGCGGCGCTGGCGGCGCCGGGCAACCAGCCGGCCGCGAGCGCGGCCGCCGCGGCCACGGCGGCCATCAGCGGGCGGGCGCCATGCTGGCCGGTCCGCGGCGCGCGACGATTGCCGCGGAAGGCGAAGCGAGGGGACACTAGGGAAAGGGGTGCTGCCGTCATGAGTGAATGCTCCTGGTTCTTCTTATTGGGCACGTGTCGCACGCGCCGAGCGGCGAGCTTACGGCAGTTTCAGGATGCCTGCCAGCGGCGCCGTCGCCGCCATCCGGTCGAAACCGGAGCCAGGCAGGAGAGGGTGCGTTGCATGGGGGATTCCTCAAGGAAGGTGACATCGCCCAGCGGCCGCACGCAGGGCAATGGGCGCCGGATGCAGTTGACTCTTTTCGAATACAATGGCTCGCGTCTTCAGCGGTCCGCCTTGCCCTCGGCGGCGCGCGGCCCTTCTATCCGGCTTTCCCGTGTCAGCATCCCAGCTCTCCAGCACCAGCAGCGTGTCTCCCGCCCAGCCGGCATCGCAGCGCGCCGGCCTTGCCGTGGCCGCCGTCGGCGCCATCCTCTTCTCCGGCAAGGCGATCGTCGCCAAGCTGATGTACCGCTACGACGTCGACGCGGTCATGGTCATCAGCCTGCGCATGCTGTTCGCCGTGCCGCTGTTCATGGCCATCGGCTGGTGGCAGTCGCGCCGGCTGCCGGCGCTGTCCTGGGCCGACCGTGGCCGCATCGTCTTCCTTGGCATCATCGGCTACTACCTGTCGAGCTTCCTCGACTTCCTCGGGCTGCAGTACATCACCGCAGGGCTGGAACGGCTGATCCTGTTCCTGACGCCATCCTTCGTGCTGCTGGCCAGCGCGGTGCTGTTCAAACGCAGCATCAGCACCCGGCAATGGCTGTCCTTGCTGCTTGCCTATATAGGCATCGTGCTGGTTTTCGCGCATGATCTCGACGTGAGCGGCAGCGGCGTGTGGCTCGGTGCCGCGCTGGTGCTGGGCAGCGCACTCACCTATGGCATTTACCTGATTGCCTCGGGCGAACTGGTGCAGCGTATCGGGTCGCTGCGGCTCGTGGCCTATGCGATGTGCGTTTCCACCGCCTGCTGCGTGGTGCAATACCTGGTGCTGGGACGTCCGCTGGCGGCGCTGTTGCAGCCGGCGCCGGTGATGTGGCTGTCGCTGGTCAACTCGGTGTTCTGCACGGTGCTTCCGGTGTCGCTGACCATGGTGGCGGTGGCGCGCATCGGCGCGCCGATGGCGTCGCAGGCGGGCATGCTCGGGCCGGTGTCCACCTTGTTTCTCGGCTTCTGGCTGCTGGGCGAGCCGATCACCGGCGTGCAGCTTGCCGGCAGCGCATTGGTGATGGGCGGGATATATTTACTGTCGGCGCGCCCCGGAGCCAAGGGGCGCGGCGGTGCGAAGGGCACGCAGGATAACAAGCAGGCGGGTGGCCGCCTCGATGACACAAGGAGTCGATGAGATGGATCTAGGATTGCGCGGCAAGCATGCGCTGGTGTGCGGCGCCAGCAAGGGTCTCGGTTTCGCCTGCGCCGATGCGCTGGCTGCCGAAGGCGTGGACGTGGTGATCGTGGCGCGCGGCGCCGAGGCGCTGGAAAAGGCGGCGGCGGACCTGCGCGCGCGCCACGGCCGGCGCGTGGTGCCTGTCGCCACCGACATCACCACCCCGGCGGGGCGCAAGCTGGCGCTGGACGCCGTCGCCAAGCTGGGCGACCTGGACATCCTCGTCAACAACGCGGGCGGGCCGCCGCCGGGCAACTTCCGCGACTGGGACCGTGATACCTGGCTGGCAGCGATCGATGCCAATATGCTGACGCCGATCGAACTGATCAAGGCCACTGTGGATGGCATGATCGCGCGCAAATGGGGCCGCATCATCAATATCACCAGCGGTGCCGTCAAGGCGCCGATCGACGTGCTCGGGCTGTCCAACGGCGCACGCTCCGGCCTGACCGGCTTCGTCGCCGGGCTGGCGCGCGAAGTGGCGCAGCATGGCGTGACCGTCAACAACCTGCTGCCCGGCCCGTTCAATACCGACCGCCTCTACAAGACCATGGAAGGCGGCGCCAAGCAGGCCGGCCTGTCCATCGAGGAAGTCGCGCAGCGCCGCGCCGCGTTGAACCCGAGCCGCCGCTTCGGCGAGCCGGCCGAGTTCGGCGCCACCTGCGCCTTCCTGTGCAGCCGCCAGGCGGCCTACATGACCGGGCAGAACGTCCTGCTCGACGGCGGCGCTTACCCCGGCACGTTCTGAGCGCCTGCCCCCCTCCGGGCGGTGGCAGTGCCGCCGCCCGGCGTGTTTCCCGCCGGGCCGCACCGGCCCGGCCTTTGCTGACTGGCCAGGATGACGCCGATGACTCCCCCCCGTATCGCGCTGATCGCGCACGACCACAAGAAAGATGACATCGTGGCCTTTGCCGGCCGCCATCGCGATTTCCTGTCGCGTTGTGAACTGCTGGCAACCGGCACCACGGGCGGCCGCCTGAGCGACGAAATCGGCCTCACGGTGACGCGCATGCTGTCCGGCCCCTGGGGCGGCGACCTGCAGATCGGCGCGCAACTGGCCGAGGGCCGCGTCGGCGTGGTGATCTTCCTGCGCGATCCGATGACGCCACAGCCGCACGAACCCGATATCAATGCACTGGTGCGCGCCTGCGACGTGCACAACGTGCCTTGCGCCACCAACGTGGCGACCGCCGACCTGTTGATCGCGGAGTTGCGGCGTCTATACCCGGAGCCGGGCAAGCCGGCCTGATCGTTTCCGCGCGTACCGCGCATGACATCGTTTGCCGATGCGCATCGATACGCATCGACAAGCATCAACAGGAACAGGAGCGAGACATGAGCAAAGCCATCCGCATTTTCGAGACCGGCGGCCCCGAGGTGATGCAGTGGGTCGACGTCGAGGTCGGGGATCCCGGCCCCGGCGAGGTCCGCGTGCGGCACGAGGCGGTCGGCCTCAACTACATCGACGTTTACTTCCGCACCGGGCTGTACAAGCAGGCGCTGCCGGGCGGACTCGGCATGGAAGGCGCCGGCGTGGTGGAGGCCGTGGGCGATGGCGTGCCGCACCTCGGCGTGGGTGACCGTGTCGCCTATGCCGGCCGCCCGACGGGCGCCTATGCGCAGGTACGGGTGATGCCTGCCGATATCGTGGTGCGCCTGCCCGATGCCATCTCGTTCGAGCAGGGCGCGGCGATGATGCTGCAAGGCCTGACCACGCAATACCTGGTGCGCGACAGCTACCGGGTGCAGCCGGGCGATACGGTGCTGCTGCACGCCGCCGCGGGCGGGGTTGGCCTGATCGCCAGCCAGTGGCTCAAGGCGCTGGGCGCCACGGTGATCGGCACCGCCGGCAGTGACGAAAAAGCCGCGCTGGCGCGCGCGCATGGCTGCGACCACACCATCGTCTATACCCGCGAATCGTTCGTGGACAGGGTCAGGGAAATCACCGGCGGCAAAGGCGTCGCGGCGGTCTACGATTCAGTCGGAAAGGATACCTTCAATGGCTCGCTGGATTGTCTGAAGCCGCGCGGCACCCTGGTGGTGTTCGGCAATGCATCGGGTCCGGTGCCGCCGTTCGATCTCTCGTTGCTGGGCAACAAAGGCTCGCTGCGCGTCACGCGGCCGACGCTGATGACTTACGTGGTGCACCGCGAACTGCTCGAGCCGATGGCGGCCGAACTGTTCGAAATGGTGACCAGCGGCCGGGTCCGGATCGAGGTGCGCCAGCGCTATGCGCTGGCGGATGTGGCACAGGCGCATCGCGATCTCGAAGGCCGCAAGACCACCGGCACCACGATCCTGCTGCCCTGAGCAGCGCGCGCTAGCGGGCGCGCACCGTAGTGGCGCCGGCGCGCGCCTCGGCCTGCCGCAGCACATGCGGCGGCAGGCGCTTGAGCATGAAGTGCACCGCCAGCGGAATCAGCACCACGTCGTCCACGATGCCCAGGCCAAGGATAAAGTCGGGAATCAGGTCGATGGGTGAAATGGCGTAGAGCACCAGGCCGAACGTGGCCGGCCGCAGCCAGGGCGGTGCGTCGGGATGGCGCAGCGCGAACCACAGCAGGCGGCCGTCGCGCCGCAGCAGCGTCCACAGTGCTGAAAATCGTTTCCACATGAGAAGCCTCCTTCACTTTGCACTTGCAGCGTGGCCAGGTCGGGCCACTCGCAGATAGCTTGGGCCAATCCACGGGGCTTCAAGTTCCGTAGGGGGAGTCCGGGCAGAGGAGGACTACGAGGAGGAGCGGCGGGGCCTGGCAGGCGACCCGCCGCTGTACCGGCATTCCCGCGGGTGCGGGATGCCGGTACAGCTTGAACCGGTGCTGACGTTCAGCCCGGGATCTTGCCTTCCACGCCTTCGACGTAGAACTTGATGCCATGCAGGAAGCCATCGTCGGCGACCTGGTCCTTGGTCAGCTGCTCCTTGCCGGTGTTGTCCTTGAGCGGACCCTTCCAGATCGGCGCGGAACCGTCGGCCACGCCCTTCTTGCGCTCTTCCACCAGTGCCTTGACGTCATCCGGCACCACGGCGTTGAAGCCCTTCAGGTCGATCATGCCTTCCTTCAGGCCCCACCACGTGGTGCTGTTTTTCCACTGGTTGGCCAGCACGTCGCCCACCACCTTGTTGTAGTAGACGCCCCACGAAATCACCGAGGCGGCCAGGTGGGCCTTCTCGCCGAACTTGCTCATGTCGCTGTCCCAGCCGAAGGCGTACACGCCCTTTTCCTGCGCGGTCTGTACCACGGCGGCGGAGTCGGTGTTCTGCATCAGCATGTCCACGCCCTGGCCGATCAGCGTGGTGGCGGCTTCGCGCTCCTTGCCCGGATCGAACCACTTGTTCACCCACACCACCTTGACGGTCGCCTTGGGATTCACGCTGCGCGCGCCCAGGGTGAACGAGTCGATATTGCGGATCACCTCGGGGATGGGCACCGATGCCACCACGCCCATCTTGCCGGTCTTGCTCATCTTGCCGGCTACCACGCCGGCCAGGTAAGCGCCTTCATAGGTGCGTACGTCGTACTGCGCCAGGTTGTCCGCGGTCTTGAAGCCGGTGGCGTGCTCGAACTTCACGTCCGGGAATTCCTTGGCCACCTTGAGCATCGACTCCATGTAGCCGAAGGTCGTGCCGAAGATGAGCTTGTTGCCTTGCGCGGCGAGGTCGCGGAACACGCGTTCCGCATCGGCGGCGGATTCCGGCACGTTCTCGACGAAGGTGGTCTTCACCTTGTCGCCGTACTTTTCTTCGACGGCCTTGCGTCCTGCGTCATGGGCGTAGGTCCAGCCCGCGTCGCCGACCGGTCCGATGTAGACGAAGGCAACCTTCAGCGGTTCGGCCTTCTGCTCGGCGGCGGGGGCCGAAGCCGGGGCGGCGCTTTCCGCAGGCTTTTCGGCTTCCTTCTTGCCGCAGCCCGCGATAGCCAGCACGGCGGTGGCGGCCAGTGCGGCGAGGGTTTTCCTGCGCGTGACGATCATGATTTCTCCTTGTGATGACCTGGGTACTGATTCTTTGATTAAGGTTGCAACTGTGGCTCTGGTAACGAGGGTTTTCAGCGTGAGGTCTCTGGCGGACTTCTGAAAATCGGGCAATGCGGCGCGGCCCGGCAAGGCGCCGGGCCGCAATCGCAACGGTCAGGCAACACCCGGGCGGAAGGGTTTGCCCAGCGAGGCCGGCATGTTCAGGCGGATCCACGCCGGATTGCGCGAGATCAGCGCCAGCACGACGATGGTGGCCGCATAGGGCAGCATCGACAGTATCTGCGACGGCATCGACACACCGATCCCTTGCAGGTAGAACTGCAGGATGGTGACGCCGCCGAACAGCCACGCCCCGGCCCATACGCGGCCGGGTCGCCAGGTGGCGAAGGTGGTCAGCGCCAGCGCGATCCAGCCGCGCCCTGCCACCAGGTTCTCCACCCACATCGGCGTGTACACCAGAGACAGGTAGGCTCCGGCCAGCCCGCAGCAGGCACCGCCGAACAGCAGCGCGCCAAAGCGGATCAGCCGCACGGGATAGCCCAGCGCGTGCGCCGATTCCGGCGACTCGCCGATCGCGCGCAGGGTCAGCCCGGCGCGCGTGCGGAACAGGAACCACATGATGGCGCCGCACAGGAACAGGCTGAAATACACCATCCAGTGCTGCTGGAAGAAGGCCGGGCCGAAGAACGGGATATCAGCCAGGAAAGGAATCGACCTGGCCTGCGACGGCATGGCGAAGCCGACGAAGCGCTGGCCCATGAAGGCCGACAGCCCGGTGCCGAAGATCGACAGCGCCAGGCCGGTGGCCACTTGGTTGGTGGCCAGCACCAGCGCCAGCCACGAGAACAGCGTGGCCATCAGCATGCCGGCGAGCGCGCCGGCGGCAAAGCCGAGCATCGGCGACTGCGTCTGGTAGCCGACCATGAAGCCGAATGCGGCGGCCACCAGCATCATGCCTTCGGCGCCCAGGTTGAGCACGCCGGAGCGTTCGTTGATCAGCAGGCCGAGCGCGGCCAGCAGCAGGGGTGTGCCGGCGTTGATCGCCGTGGCGATAAGAGGGGCGAATTGTTCCATATCGTGTGGGCTCCGCTCAGGCGGCCTTGGCGCGCCAGCGCAGGCGGTTGTCGATCAGCGTATCGCTGGCCAGCAGGAAGAACAGCAGCATGCCCTGGAACACCGAGCCGATCGCCGAAGGCAGGCCCAGCCGGGACTGGGCCATTTCGCCGCCGATATAGAACAGCGACATGACGATGCCCCCGAATACGGTGCCCACCGGATGCAGGCGGCCGACGAAGGCGACGATGATCGCGGTGAAGCCGTAGCCGGGCGAGATCGACGGCAGCAACTGCCCGATCGGGCCGGTCACTTCGAAGGCGCCCGCCAGGCCGGCGGTGCCGCCCGAGATCATCAGCGCGCTCCACAGCGAACGGCGCGCCGAGAAGCCCGCATAGCGCGCCGCCGCCGGCGCGGTGCCGCCCACCTGCAGCCGGTAGCCCGCGAAGCTGCGGAAGATGAAGACGGTCATCACCGCCACCAGCACCAGCATCACCGCAAAGCCCGCGTGCAGGCGCGAGCCCGACAGCAGGTTGGGCAGCAGGAATTCGCTGGAGAACACCTTGGACTGCGGGAAGTTCATGCCGTTGGGATCCTTCAGCGGACCATTGACCACGTACAGCATCAGCTGCTGCGCGATATAGGTCAGCATCAGCGACACCAGGATCTCGTTGGCGTTGAACTTGTCCTTGAGCGCCGCGGTGATCGATGCCCAGAACATGCCGCCGACCACGCCGGCCAGCGAAGCCAGCACCAGCACCACGGAGCCGTTGACGCCATTGCCGGGCACGTCGAAGTACAGCACCGTGGCGCCGGCGAAAATGCCGCCGAGGATCAACTGGCCGTCGGCGCCGATGTTCCAGATATTGGCGCGGTAGCACACGGAAAGGCCGAGCGCGCAAAGCACCAGCGGTACGGTCTTGAGCAGCACCTCGCCGATGGCGCGGCGGTCCTTGAGCGGATCGACCAGGAAGACCTTGAGCGCGGCCACCGGATCCTTGCCGAGCAGCAGGAAGAGCAGGGCGCCGAAGGCGAGCGTCAGCGCCAGCGCAATGAAAGGGGAAGCGTAGGCCATGCGCCGCGAGGGCAGCCCGCGCGGCGCCAGCGACACGGGCGAGCGAAACAGGAAATCAGCCATGGAGCGCGGCCTCCTGTTGTTCGCGACGGCCGCCTGGCCCGCCTTCCCACAAGCCGCTCATCCACAGCCCGACCTGTTCGCGCGTGGCGTCCTGGGTGGGGATCGACGGCGATAGCCGGCCCTTGGCGATCACGTGCAGGCGATCGCAGATGGCGAACAGTTCGTCCAGTTCCTCGGACACCACCAGCAAGGCGCAGCCGGTGGCCTTGAGCGCCAGCAACTCGTTGTGGATCTGCGCCGCGGCGCCAACGTCCACGCCCCAGGTCGGCTGGGCCACGATCAACACCTTGGGGCCGCTCTCTATCTCGCGGCCAACGATGAATTTCTGCAGGTTGCCGCCCGACAGGCTCTTGGCCAGCGCGTCCGGCCCGCTTGCCTTGACGCGAAAGCGGCCGATCACGGCTTGCGCCAGCCCGGCCGCCGCCCTGGGCGATATCATGCCGCGCAGCACATAGGGCGCGGACTGGTGCGAGAGCAGGATATTGGCCGCCAGGCTCATGCCCGGGACGGCGCCGCGGCCCAGGCGCTCTTCCGGCACGAAGGCCAGGCCGGCGCGGCGGCGCTGGCGAGCGTCCAGCCTGCCCACCGGCTTGCCGTCCAGCGCGATGGCGTTGCGTTCCGCGCGGACGTCCTCGCCCGACAGCGCCGCCAGCAATTCCTGCTGGCCGTTGCCGGACACACCGGCGATGCCGACGATTTCGCCGGCATGCAGATCCAGCGAGATGCCGGACAGCTCCGTGGCGAAGGCATGCGCGCGCGGCAGGGACAGTTCGCGCACCGCGAGCCGGCACGCGCCGGGTTCCGTCTGCACGCGCGCTTCGCGCGGCGGCTCGCCGCCGATCATCAGGCGCGACAGCGAAGCCGCGCTCTCCTGGCGCGGATCGCACACGCCGGTGACACGGCCCATGCGCATCACGGTGGCGCTATGGCAAAGCTCGCGGATCTCGTCGAGCTTGTGGCTGATGTAGAGGATGCTGGTGCCTTCCGCGGCGAGCTGGCGCAGCGTGACGAACAGCGTCTGCACCGCCTGCGGCGTCAGCACGGAAGTGGGCTCGTCCAGGATCAGCAGCTGCGGTTTTGCCAGCAGCGCGCGCACGATCTCCACGCGCTGGCGCTCGCCCACCGACAAGGTGTGCACATGGCGGTTGGGCTCCAGCGGCAGGCCGTAACGCTCCGCCGTTTCGCGGATCTGCTCGGCCAGCTGCTTCATGTTGGTGGCGCCGGCGGCCTTGCTTGCCCTGGGCAGGCCGAGCGCGATGTTCTCGGTGACGGTCAGCGTATCGAACAGCGAGAAGTGCTGGAACACCATGGCGATGCCCAGGTTGCGGGCGTCGTGCGGATTGTGGATGGCGGCGGGCGCACCGTTGAAGTGCATATCGCCGGCGTCGGGTTTGACCGCGCCAAAGATGATCTTCATCAGGGTGGACTTGCCGGCGCCGTTCTCGCCGAGCACGGCGTGGATTTCGCCGGGGGCGACGACGAGGGACACATCGTCGTTGGCGGTCACGCCGGGGTAGCGCTTGCTGATATGGGCAAGCGCCAGCCTTGGGGTTGTACTTAAGGTCACTGAGGCGGCTCGAGTTGTTATGGCAGCAACGTGGATCAATGTTCGTATCGGGCAGCACCTCCTGCAGTGCGTGGGGCAGGATCGCCGTTACGCATTGCAGCAACCATCACTGGCTGGTGATGCCGTTTATTAACCGTGGATTATATAAGTGTGCGGGGTTCGGACGGCCTGTCCAGGACAGTTTTCTCGGCCCCGCAATGGATACAGGCAGGTTGCAAGTCGCATGCCGGGCACATGGCGCGGCCGGGCTGCCGCCTCTGGGGCGTAAGGTGGACAACATGGCCCGCAAGCGGCGCAATCGGGAGAGGCTGGGGGGAAGACGAGGGAAGCGGGGAGGCGCGGCAGCGGCCGGAGCAGGGCGCTCCGGCGCATGGTCCGCCGGGGGCGGCCCCGGCGGTAACTGGCGCGTCAGGCGCCTTTGCCGACCGCGATCTGGTTGAAGCGGCCTTCGCGGAAATCCGCCAGCGTCTGGTAGATCTGCTCCTGGGTGTTCATCACGAACGGCCCATATTGCACGATCGGCTCGCCCAGCGGCCGGCCCGCGATCAGCAGGAAGCGCGCATCGGCGCTGGCGCTGACCGTCACGCCGTCCGCGCCTGCCGGGTTGTCCAGCACGCCCATGCGCTGCGCTTCCAGCACGGCCGCGTTGTCTCCCGCGCCGACCGCGATCTCGCCGCGGTAGACGTACAGGAAGGCGTTATGCCTGGCCGGCAGCACCTGGGAGAAGCGCTGCCCGGCGGGCAGCGTCACGTCCAGGTAGAGCGGTTCCGTGACCGGACGCGTCACCGCACCTGCCACGCCGTGCGAAGCCCCTGCCAGCACCCGTACCATGGCGCCATCCGGCAGTGCCACGGTGGGCACGGCGGCGGCTGGCAGATCGCGGTACCACGGCGCTGTCATCTTGTCGGCGGCGGGCAGGTTCAGCCACAGCTGGAAGCCTTCCATGCGGCCGTCCTCCTGCTCGGGCATCTCCGAATGCACCACGCCGGCGCCGGCCACCATCCACTGGGCACCGCCATTTTCCAGCAGGCCCTCGTTGCCGGCGCTGTCGCGATGGCGCATGCGGCCGGCCAGCATATAGGTGATGGTTTCGAAGCCGCGATGCGGGTGATCGGGGAAGCCGCCGATGTAGTCGTCGCGGCTATCGGTGCCGAAGGCGTCCAGCATCAGGAACGGGTCCAGCCGGCGCTGCAGGTTCTGCGTGAGCACGCGCGTGAGTTTGACGCCGGCGCCATCCGAGGTGGCGATGCCCCGCACCACGCGGTCGACCGCGCGCGAGCGCTGCACGGTCTCCACGGCGGTGGCCGGGACGATGGGGGCGGTAGTGCGTTGTTCCATGATGAATCTCCTGTTGGCGGGGCTGGCGGCAATGGCGCCCGAGCCCGTTGGCTACCCTCCCAATTTAAGGGTTTGGGCCAAAACCGGTAGAGGGCATCCGGACAACAGATTGTTCTGCCAATGGCACGATCGGAGGTCATAGGTAGATCAATTCTGGAACAGCGCGAGCCTCGCGGAGGTATCGGACGAAGGCTGATAAACGCGGGCAGAAAGCGGTGTGGAAACGAGATGATGACAAGATCGGTGTAAATGGGTATAATAGCGATCTCGTTGTCATCCGATGTTGCGTAGTCATCTCGGGTTGGCAGGGTCCGGGCAAGCGTCTTAACCAGCTTGCATCCCGCCCAAGCCACCCGTGTGCGGCACCGGCCGATTGATCCGGCGGCGCGTCGGAACCACCAAATTTGCGCCGCCACTGGCCTCCCGTTTCTGCACCTTGCAGCGGGTTGCGCCGCTCCAGGGATCCCAGCCTTCACCGGCATGGCGTCCCGTCAATTGGGTTTCCCGCCTCCGCGCGTGGAACCCGGCGCCCGTCCACCGGCTCATCTGCCGGTCATGGCGGGCAAGGCAATCTAGTCAGGGCCGGCGGCCCCCATTGCACCCGCCCGTGCCCATTTGTTCGTCCGTCAATCCGGATGTGGCTCTTCATGCCCACATGCGGCATGCGGAGAGAGGGGAATATGTCCAAGCAATCCAAACAGGCACTGGCCTGGGGATGTTTTGCGCTCGCCGCGCTGGCCGGTCTGGTCGCGTGGATCGGTGTCGACGTCATCCGGCAGTACCAGGACCGCCTGTGGTACGACGCGGCCGACCACCTGCGCCTAGTGGCGTGGTCGATGGCGCTGGCCCTGGCCACCGGAATTCCGGCCGGCATCGGCCTGAGCCGGCCCTGCATGCGCCGCTGGGCCGATCGCCTGATGCAAGTCTTCAATATCGGCAACACCGTGCCGTCGCTGGCAGTGCTGGCGCTTGCCCTGGCTGTGCTCGGCATTGGCGAGCGGCCCGCCATCCTGGCGCTCTGGCTGGCCTCGCTGCTGCCGATCGTGCGCAATACCTGCGAGGGTCTGCGCGGCGTATCGCCGGCGTTGACCGAGGCCGCGCGCGGCCTTGGCATGACCTCGATGCAGCGCCTGTTCCGGGTCGAATTGCCCAATGCGCTGCCGGTGATCCTGGCGGGCGTGCGTATCAGCCTGGTGATCAATGTCGGGACGGTGCCGCTGTCCTTCCTGATCGGCGCCAACAGCCTGGGCGAACTGATCTTCCCCGGCATCTACCTGAACAATCAGCCTTTGCTGCTGCTGGGCGCCGCGGCCACCGCGCTGCTGGCGCTTGCCCTCGACGGCCTGTTCGCCGCCGCCGGCTACTGCTACCTGCGCCGCCGCGGGCTGGCGCGCTGATGCGCGCACCGAACATGAAGGAAAACCCGATGCATTTCATCACAAGCGCGCTGGCCCGCGCGGCCCGCGGCCAGGCACGCATGCTGGCAAGTCTCGCCGTGCTCGCCGCACTGGCAGCCCTGGCGCTGCCGGCGCATGCCGATCCCGTTCGTGTAGGCGGCAAGAACTTCACCGAGCAGCTGATCCTGTCGTCGATGACGTCCCAGTACCTGCAGGCCAAAGGCCTTGCCACCGAGCTGACTTCCGGCCTGGGCAGCACGCTGATGCGCCAGGCCATGGAAAGCGGCCAGCTCGACGTGGTGTGGGATTACACCGGCACGGCGCTGATCGTGTTCAACAAGGTCGAGGAAAAGCTCGAAGCCAGGGAAAGCTACGAGCGCGTCAGGACGCTGGACGCCGCCCGCGGCCTGATGTGGCTCGACGCCTCGGGCATCAACAACACCTATGCACTGGCGATGCCGCGCAAGCGCGCCGAAGCCGCCGGCGTGACCACGCTGTCGGCCTTCGCCGGGAAGATGCAGGCCGCCGCGGAAGGCACCGCGCATCCGTTCGCGGTCGACATGGAATTCGCCGCGCGCCCCGACGGCCTGGAGCCGCTCAAGACGCTCTACAAGCTGCCGTTCTCGCGGCGTGACGTGATCCAGCTCGATCCCGGCCTGGTCTATACGGCGCTGAAGAACGACCAGGTGGAGCTCGGCCTGGTGTACACCACCGATGGCCGCGTCAAGGGCTTCGACCTCGTGCTGCTGGAGGACGACCAGCACTTCTTCCCCGCATACAACGCCGTGCCCGTTGTGCGCAAGGCGACGCTGGACAAGCATCCCGAGATCGCGGGCCTGCTCAATGCGCTGTCGGCCAAGCTCGACAACGAGGCCATGACCGAGATGAACTACAAGGTCGATATCGGCCAGCAGCCGGTCGACAAGGTGGCGCAGGAATTCCTGCGCGGCCACGGCCTGATCTGAGGAGGGGCGCATGGAATTGCTGACTTACCTTCAACATAGCTGGCCAACATTGCTCAAGCTAACCGGACAGCATCTGGCGCTGGTGGGCTCCGCGGTGGGGCTGGCCATCGTGGTGGGCGTGCCGCTGGGCATCCTGTGCGCGCGCTTCCGCTTCCTCGCCACGCCGCTGCTGACGCTGGCCACCATCGTGCTGACCCTGCCGTCGATCGCGCTGTTCGGCCTGATGATCCCGATCTTCGCCCGCTTCGGCCACGCGCTCGGCTATGTGCCGGCGGTGACCGCGGTGTTTCTCTATTCGCTGCTGCCGATCATGCGCAATACCTGCGTGGCGCTTGCCAACGTCGACGACGGCATCCAGGAAGCCGGCCGCGGCATCGGCATGACCACCTGGCAGCGCATGCGGCTGGTGGACCTGCCGCTGGCCGTGCCCGTCATCCTCGGCGGCGTGCGTACCGCCGTGGTGATGAACATCGGCGTGGCCACCATCGCCGCCATCATCGGCGCGGGTGGCCTTGGGGTGCTGATCCTGCAAGCGATCAGCCAGAGCAACATGAGCAAGCTGGCGATCGGCGCGGTGCTGGTCAGCGTGCTCGCCATCGTGGCCGATGCCTGCCTGCAGTGGTTGCAGCGGGCGCTGACACCGAAAGGAATTCGCTGAACATGATTGAACTCGAACAACTCACCAAGACCTTCAGGCAAAAGGATGGCGCGGAAGTACGCGCCGTCGATGCCGTTTCGCTCACGGTGCCCAAGGGCGAGATCTGCGTCTTCCTCGGCCCCTCTGGCTGCGGCAAGACCACCACGCTCAAGATGATCAACCGCCTGATCCAGCCCAGCTCCGGCCGCGTCCTGATCGACGGCGAGGACACCACCCGCGTGGACGAAGTCACGCTGCGCCGCAAGATCGGCTACGTGATCCAGCAGATCGGCCTGTTCCCGAACATGACCATCGAGGAGAACATCATGGTCGTGCCGCGCCTGCTGGGCTGGGACAAGAAGCGCTGCCGCGAGCGCGCGCGCGAACTGATGTCGATGGTGCAACTCGATCCCGACAAGATGCTCACGCGCTATCCGCGGGAATTGTCGGGCGGCCAGCAGCAGCGCATCGGCGTGATCCGCGCGCTCGCGGCGGATGCGCCCGTGTTGCTGATGGACGAACCCTTCGGCGCCGTCGACCCGATCAATCGCGAGAGCATCCAGAACGAGTTCTTCCAGATGCAGCGCCAGCTCGGCAAGACCGTGATCATGGTTTCGCACGACATCGACGAGGCCATCAAGCTGGGCGACCGCGTGGCCGTATTCCGCGGCGGCAAGCTGGTGCAATTCGACCATCCCGACGCACTGCTGGCGCGTCCGGCCGACGATTTCGTGCAGGCCTTCATCGGCCACGACAATACGCTCAAGCGCCTGCTGCTGGTGCGCGCCGGCGATGCCGCCACCATGGCGCAGACCTGCAGCCCGGACATGCCGCTGGCGCAGGCTTTCGGCATCATGGACGACGCCGATGTGCGCCACCTGCCGGTGGTGGACGAGACGCAGCGCGCGCTGGGCTACGTCACGCGGCGCGACGCGCGCACGGGGCAAGGGGTGTGCGCGAATGCGATGCGGCCGTTCATGGCGACCGCCGCGTTCGACGAGCACCTGCGCATCGTGCTTTCGCGCATGTACCAGCACAACACGAGCTGGCTGCCGGTGGTGGATGCCGATGGTGTCTATCTTGGCGAAGTCACGCAGGAATCGATTGCCGACTATCTCAGCTCGGGCCGCTCTCGCGGTAACGCGCCGGTGATCCAGCCGCCGCAGGCGCCGGCCGCGATCGAGCGTATTGCAGCGTAGGCAACGCGTGCCGCGCGAAATGGAAACGGGCCGGGATTACCGGCCCTTTTTTACGGCTGTGCGTAATGTCAGTCGCGCGCCAGTTGTCCGTCAGTGAGACGCCACGCCTTCAACGGGTTGCCGTCCTGCAGCGCCGGCGGCAGCAGTTCCGCAGGCACGTTCTGATAGCACACGGGGCGCAGGAAGCGCTCGATCGAGGAAGCGCCGACCGAGGTGGCGCGCGTATCCGACGTGGCGGGGAAGGGGCCGCCATGGACCATCGCATAGGACACTTCCACCCCGGTCGGATAGCCATTGAACAGCACGCGCCCAGCCTTGCGCTCCAGCACCGTCAGCAGGCTGCCGGCGTCGGCGCGGTCACCCGCATCCGCTTGCACGGTGGCGGTAAGCTGGCCTTCGAGCCGGCGTGCCACCGCCAGCATTTCCTCGTGGTCGCGGCACACGACCAGTACCGAGGACGGGCCAAATACTTCGGCTTCCATGCGATGGTCTGCGAGGAAGCGTTCAGCCGTGGTTTCGAACAGCGCAGGGCGGGCCTGGTTGGGGCCGCTCGCTGGCTTGCCGCTGCCGATGCGGCGCAGTCCTTCGATGTCGCCGAGCTGGGCCACGCCGTTGTCGTAAGCCTGGCAGATGCCGGGCGTCAGCATGGTGGCGGCGGCTTTCTCCGCCAGCGCCGCAATCGCGCCCTGGCGGAACCCATCCAGCGCCGGGCTTTCCACGGCCAGCAACAGGCCGGGGTTGGTGCAGAACTGGCCCACGCCCATCACCAGCGAATCCACCAGGTTGCGCGCGATCTCCGCGCCGCGGGCGGCCAGCGCCGCCGGCAGCAGGAACACCGGGTTGATGCTGCTCATCTCCGCATAGACGGGGATCGGCTGGGGCCGGCTGTTGGCCGTCTGCACCAGCGCCAGGCCGCCGCTGCGCGAGCCGGTAAAGCCCACTGCCTGGATCGAAGGATGCGCCACCAGGGCCGTGCCCACGGCAACGCCCGCGCCGACCAGCAGCGAGAACACGCCTTCGGGCAGCCCGGCGTCCGCCACGGCCTTCTGGATCACGCGGCCGACCAGCTCGGAGGTGCCGAGGTGGGCCGAATGCGCTTTCACGATGACCGGGCAGCCCGCAGCCAGCGCCGACGCGGTATCGCCGCCCGCCACCGAGAACGCCAGCGGGAAGTTGCTGGCGCCGAATACGGCTACCGGCCCGATAGCGATCTTCTGCAGGCGCAGGTCGGGGCGCGGCGGCGTGCGCTCCGGCAGGGCGGAGTCGAGCGTGGCGGATTGCCAGCGGCCATCGCGCAGCACGCTCGCGAACAGGCGCAACTGGCCGGCGGTGCGTGCGCGTTCGCCCTGCAGGCGCGCGATCGGCAGCGCGCTTTCGGCGTGGGCGCGCTCGATCAGCGTGTCGCCCAGGGCTTCCAGGCCGTTGGCGATGGACTCCAGGAACCGCGCGCGGGTTTCCGGCGAGGTGTTCCGGTAAGTGTCGAACGCGGCTTCGGCCAGCACGCAGGCGCGCTCGGCCTCGGCGGCGCCGCCGCCATGGAATTCCGGTGCGAGCGTTTCCCCCGTGGCCGGGTTGGTGGCATGGAGGATCTTGGTGGTGCCGCGCACTGCGCTGGCGCCGATCAGCATTTCGCCGGTGATGGTCATGAGCGTTTCCTGCTTTTCAACTGCGATCAAGGATCAAGAGGGTGCCCGCGCGGCAGCGCGAGCGGGACTTCCGGGTTGTCTTGCGAGTGGCTCGCATCGATTCGAGGCACTGGCTGGCGCGACAGACGGTAGTTGCGCGGGCGCGCCCATGTGGCTCTGTGCGAACACTGCGGGGCCAGCGAGCAGCGCCAGGATCTCATCGGTTTTATTGTAAGACATCCTACAACATACAATGCGTTAATAGCAAGCAGGAAAACCCCGATTCCGTCGGGGTTCTCCAGACCACCAGTCTTTAGCTTGCTTCCACCGCCGCCGACGCCTTGCGCAGCCGCTCGCGGCTGTTGGTCAGGTGCATGCGCATGGCGGCCTTGGCGCCTTCGGGGTCGCGCCGCTCGATGGCATCGTAGATATTCTCGTGCTCGATATTGACGCGCTCGAGATATTGCTCGCGCTCCTGCGCGCTGACGTGCAGCCGGCTGCGCGGGATCACCATGGTGCCGAGATGCCCCATGATGTCGGTGAAGTAGCGATTGCCGGTAGCGCGCGCAATGACGAGGTGAAACTCGAAGTCAGCCCCCACCGAATCCTCGCCGCCAGCCGCCGTGCGCTTGAGTTCGTCGAGCGCACGGCGCATTGCCGCCAGCTGCTCGTCGCTGCGCCGGGACGCCGCCAGGCTGGCGGCCTCGGCTTCCAGGCTGACGCGGAATTCCAGCATGGCCAGCACGTCCATGGCGGTCCCCATGGTGGCGGGGTCGATGCGGAAGGGCGAGCCGTTCTCGGTACTGCGCGCCAGCACGAAGGTGCCGATGCCGTGGCGGGTCTCGACCAGGCCGCTGGCTTGCAGCCGCGACAGCGCTTCGCGCACCACGGTGCGGCTGACGCCGAGCGCGGCCATGATCTCGGATTCGGTCGGCAGCTTGTCGCCCGGCTTGAGCAGGCCTTGCTGGATGCGCTCGCTCAGGTTGCTCACCGCCTCTTCGGCAAGCGTGCGGCCGCGGCGCCGCAGCGGGGTGGTGGAGGCAAACATCGGGTTTGACATGATAGTGGGCAGGGGGCTTGACCGGATCTCGATGGGCTCATTATACTGCGTCGTAAGTTATATGACGACCGATAACAGGTGTCTCGTGCCTCTAATTCAATTCCAGGCCCGGCCAGCACTGACGAACTGGTACCCGGCAGCAACCGGGCAGCCAGACCGAGACAACCCGTAAGAGCCGCAGCCGCCAGGGGCCGTGCCTGCTCTTTCCGCCGGAATTCCACATGATCCAGACATCCATCTCCGCTACCCGCGCCGCGCCAGTCGCAGGCACGCCCGTCGTCACCGAACTCACCGTGGTGCCGGTAGCCGGCCACGACAGCATGCTGATGAACCTGTCGGGTGCCCACGGTCCGTTCTTCACCCGCAATATCGTCATCCTCAAAGACAGCGCGGGGAATACCGGCGTTGGCGAAGTGCCGGGCGGCGAAGCGATCCGCCAGACCCTGGAGGATGCGCGGGAACTCATCGTGGGGCAATCGATCGGCAATCACCAGGCCTTGCTCAATCGCGTACGCAGCGCCTTTGCCAGCCGCGATGCGGGCGGGCGCGGCCTGCAGACCTTCGACCTGCGCATCACCATCCATGCCGTCACCGCGCTGGAAGCGGCCCTGCTGGACCTGCTCGGCAAGCACCTCGGCGTGCCGGTAGCGGCCCTGCTTGGCGAGGGCCAGCAACGCGATGCGGTGGAGATGTTGGGCTACCTGTTCTATATCGGCGACCGCAACTGCACCACGCTCGGCTATCGCAGCGAACCGGAGGCGGACAACGAGTGGTTCCGCTTGCGCAACGAGGCGGCTATGAGCGCCGAAGGCGTGGTACGACTGGCTGAGGCCGCCTATGCGCGCTACGGCTTCAACGACTTCAAGCTCAAGGGCGGCGTGCTGCGCGGCGATGAAGAGATGGAAGCCATCCTGGCGCTCGCCGAACGCTTCCCCAGGGCGCGTATCACGCTGGACCCCAACGGCGCGTGGTCGCTGGCCGAAGCCGTGCGCCTGTGCCGCGACAAGCATGGCGTACTGGCCTATGCCGAAGATCCGTGCGGCGCGGAGGATGGTTTTTCGGGCCGCGAGGTCATGGCCGAGTTCCGCACCGCCACCGGCCTGCCCACCGCCACAAACATGGTTGCGACCGACTGGCGCCAGATGGGCCACGCAGTGCGCCTGCAGTCGGTCGATATCCCGTTGGCCGATCCGCATTTCTGGACCATGCAAGGCTCGGTGCGGGTTGCGCAGATGTGCGCCGAATGGGGCCTGACCTGGGGCTCGCACTCCAACAACCATTTCGATATTTCGCTGGCCATGTTCACCCATGTGGCCGCTGCCGCGCCGGGCCGCGTCACCGCGATCGATACGCACTGGATCTGGCAGGACGGCGAGCGCCTGACCAAAGCGCCGCTGAAGATCGAGAACGGCAAGGTAGCCGTGCCGAGCCAGCCGGGCCTCGGCGTCGAACTCGATATGGAGCAGGTGGCGCTGGCGCACGAGCGCTACAAGAACATGGGACTGGGCGCGCGCGACGATGCGGCTGCCATGCAATTCCTGATCCCGGGTTGGACCTTCAACAATAAGGCGCCGTGCATGGTCCGGTGAGCGCGCACCATCCGGACACAAGAAATACCACTCAAAAGCGAGGAGACAACGATGTTCAAGACTGACGACCGGTCCCGCATGACCGGCACCACAGCTGCGCCCACGTACCGCGTGCTGCGCCGGTTGACCACCGCCATGATCGCAGCCGTGACGGTGCTGGCGGCCGCCGGCACCGCCGTCGCATCGACGGCATGGCCCCAGAAGGCCGTCTCGGTCGTGGTGCCGTTCCCGGCCGGGGGCTCCACCGACACCATCGCGCGCATGCTGGCGGTGCCGCTCAATGAGAAGCTGGGCCAGCCCTTCGTGGTGGACAACCGCCCGGGCGCCACCGGGGCCATCGGCGCGACCATGGTCAAGCGCGCGCCCGCGGATGGCTACACCTTGCTGGTAGCGTCGATCGGCGTCTACGCGGTGAACCCCTTCCTGCAGAAGAATCTTGGCTACGACCCGGCCAAGGACTTCGACCTGTTGACGGTTGCCGTGCGTGCGCCCAATGTGCTGGTCACCAAGCCCGATTTCCCGGCGAAGAACCTGCAGGAACTGGTTGCGTACATGAAGAAGAATCCTGGCAAGGTCGCATTTGCCAGTTCCGGAGCCGGCTCGTCCGACCACCTGACGGCCGCGTTGTTCTGGCAGAAATCCGGTACCGACGGACTCCATGTTCCCTATAAGGGCGGGGCGCCGGCCATCTCCGACCTGCTTGCCGGACAGGTGGATGTCTCGTTCCAGAACGTGAACGCGGTGCTCCAGCATATTCGCAGCGGCAAGCTGAAGGCGCTGGCGGTAACTGGCGACAAGCGCTCGTCCGTGTTGCCGAACGTGCCCACCATGGCGGAGAGTGGCGTGAAGGACGTCGATGTGTATTCGTGGCAAGGCGTGGCGGCGCCGCGGGGGCTGCCGAAGGACATCAAGGCCAAGCTGCATGCCGCCCTGGTCGGCGCGCTCAATGAGCCCCAGATGCGGCAGAAACTGGCCGAGAACGGTTTCGAGGTGGTCGCCAACACGCCCGAGCAGTTCGAACAATTCGAGAAGCAGGAACTCCAGCGCTGGAAGGCCGTGATCGAAGCCGGCAAGATCAGCATCGACTAGGTTCGCGGTATCGGCGCAAGCGTTGCTCTTTGCCCCGCCTGTCTGCGGGGTGTTTTCATTTGCGGAGCGGATTCGGACGCGGGCGCGCGCAACCTGATAGGCTTGGGCCACGCGCGCTTTGCGCTGCCCCGCCGCTGGCGCCCCCCATGATCCGGTTCTGCAAATCGCCGCCCTGCCTGCTGATCGAGACAGAGTCCCGGTGGCTGATTCCGCGTGGGTTCGACGGCTTCGCGCCGGGGCCGCTGATCCTGGTGCGGCCTGGCGTCAGCCATGCGCTGATCGAGCATGAGAAGGTGCACGTGCGGCAGTTCTGGCGCTCGGGGGGACTGATGGGCGTGTTCTACCTGCTCAGCCCGCGCTGGCGCCTGCGTTTCGAGCTGGAGGCCTATCGCGAGCAGCTCAGGCACTGCGAGCCCGGCGCCGCGCATTATTTCGCGCGGATGCTGGCGCGGCACTATCGGCTGGATATATCGCAGGAGGAGGCGTACCGCTTGTTGACGGAGCCCGGCGAACCGGAGTGACCGTTTGCCGTTTCGCTCAATCGGGATGGCTGCATTCGCGAGCGGAAAATCTGGCGGAAGCGGTGAGATTCGAACTCACGGATGGGTCACCCCATCGGCAGTTTTCAAGACTGCTGCCTTAAACCACTCGGCCACGCTTCCGGTAAGAAAGTGCAGGCATTGTAGCGCGAACAGGGGGAGGTTCCCGCTCGTGCTTCATGCTGCATTGACGCAGGCGCAACGGCCAGCGCCGCGCATTATAGCAAGGGCGGGGACGCTTGGTTGCGCATGTTGTGCAATGTTGTCTTGTCGGTGTCTTGTCGGTGTCTGTCGGACGCGGCGGAACCTTCTTTCAGGCTCGGCGCTCCTATCATTCATGAGGGCGCGCGCCGGGGTGGCGCGTCCCCCTGTTCCATGCATTTGCAGGCAATCGAAGAGGATAACTGATGAAGGGCAAGATTCTGTTGGGCGTAGCGGCGGCCGCCGCGTTGACCGGGTTGGCGGGTTGCGCGGCGCCGGGCGGCGGCTATGGCGGCGGCTATGGCGCTCCGCCGCCGCAGGCTGGGTACCAGACGCCGCCCCCGGCGCCGGCCACGAATACCTACCAGGCGCCGGCGGGTTCGGTGTTTCATGGCCGGGTCGAGTCGATCGAGCCGGTGACCACCCAGAAGAACAGTTCGGGCGTGCTCGGCACGGTCATCGGCGGCGTCGCCGGTGGCCTGCTGGGGCACCAGGTCGGCGGGGGTACCGGCAATACCATTGCGACCATCGGCGGTGCGGTAGCGGGTGGCTTGGCGGGCAACCAGATCGAGAAGCGCGCCGGCAGCAGCACCGAGACCGTCTATCGCGTCAATGTGCGGTTAGACGATGGCCGTCTGGCCACGGTGACGCAGCGCGATGTCAGTAGCTTGCGCATCGGTTCCCGTGCGCAGGTCGCCAACGACATGGCGATGCCGTATTGACCGGGACGCGGGTATCGCGTCAAGCATTTCGACAGGAAAACGGCCACCCTCGGGTGGCCGTTTTCCTGTCTGCTGCAAGGCGTCTGGCGTCACCCCTTCAGGAACATCTCCTGCAGGTCGTTCAGGAAACGCCGGCCGAGTTCGGTGGGCTTGATGGTGGCGAGATCGGCTTCGAGCAGGCCCTTTTTCTCGGCCGCGGCCAGTTCGCGGCTGATGGTGTGCAGCGGCAGCCCGGTGTGGTCGAAGAACGTGCTGGCCGGCACGCCGTCGGTAAGGCGCAGCGCGTTCAGCATGAACTCGAAGGGCAGGTCGGACGCGCCGACGTCGTGCTGCTCTTGCACGGCATTGCCGGCCATGGACTGTGCCATATAGGTGGCCGGATGCTTGTGGCGCATCTGGCGCAGTACCCGGTGCGGGAAGGAGAGCTTGCCGTGCGCGCCGGCCCCGATGCCGAGGTAGTCGCCGAAGCGCCAGTAGTTCAGGTTGTGGCGCGCTTCGCGATGCGGCTTGCCGTAGGCCGAGGTTTCATAGTGCCGGTAGCCGGCCTGGGCGGTGCGCGCTTCGACCAGGTCCTGCATTTCGTAGGCGCTGTCGTCGTCGGGCAGGGCCGGGGGGAATTTGGCGAACAGCGTGTTCGGCTCCAGCGTCAGATGGTAGAGCGACAGGTGCGTGGTGTTGAACGACAGCGCCGTTTCCAGGTCCTGCGCGCAATCCGCCAGGGTCTGGCCTGGCAGCGCGTACATCAGGTCGAGATTGACGTTGTCGAAATTGTCCAGCGCGATGCCGATCGCGGCGCGCGCTTCGTCGCCACCGTGGATGCGGCCGAGCGCGGCGAGATGGCGGTCGTTGAAGCTCTGGATGCCGATCGACAGGCGGTTGATGCCGCTGGCCCGATAGCTGGCGAAACGCTCCGCCTCGAAGGTGCCGGGGTTGGCCTCCATGGTGATCTCGGCGTCGGCGTCGAGCGGCAAGAGCGCGCGAATGTCCGAGAGCAGCCGGTCCATGCCGGCGGCCGACAGCAGGCTGGGCGTGCCACCGCCGATAAAGACCGTGTGCACGGGGCGGCCCCATACCAAGGGCAGCGATTGCTCCAGGTCGGCGCGCAGCGCATCCAGGTAGGCATCTTCCGGAATGTCGTGGCTGTCCGCCGCGCCGGGCACCGCATGCGAGTTGAAGTCGCAGTACGGACACTTGCGCACGCACCAGGGGATATGCACATAGAGCGACAGCGGCGGCGAGGCGGGCAGGGAGATCTGGCCAGGCTGCAGCCACAGCGACTTGGTATCGGCAGGGGGGGTGCCGGTCGACGCGATGGGAACGATCGGGATCATGGGCAGCCGGGCGTGATGCCGTCCGCCTGCAGGCGTTCGGTCAGCGCCTTGAGCGCCAGCGCGCGATGGCTGATCGCATTCTTTTCCGCGGGGCTCAGTTCGGCCGCTGTCTTGCCCAGCTGGGGCAGCATGAAGTGCGGATCGTAGCCAAAGCCGGCGTTGCCGCGCGGTGCGTCGACCACCTCGCCGGACCATACGCCTTCGGCGATGACGGGGCGCGGATCCTCGGCATGGCGCACCAGCACCAGCACGCAGTAGTAGTAGGCACGGCGGTTCAGCTTGCCGGCGAGTTGCGAGATGAGGTGCGCATTGTTGGCGGCGTCGGATTTCGGCTTGCCTACCAGTTGCGCATAACGCGCGGAGTAGACGCCCGGCGCGCCATCCAACGCGTCGACGCAGATGCCGGAATCATCGGCCAGCGCGGGCAGGCTGGACAGGCGGCTGGCGTGGCGCGCTTTGGTAAGGGCGTTTTCGACGAAGGTGGCGAAGGGTTCCTCGGCCTCGTCGATGCCGAGTTGTCCCTGCGGTATCACCTCGAAGCCGAGCGGCGCCAGCAGCGCGCCAAACTCGCCGAGCTTGCCGGGGTTGTTGGAGGCGAGGACCAGGCGTTGCATGGCGTTCACCGTATCAGGCCAGGCCGAGCGCACGGCGCTGGTGCGCCACCAGTTCAGCGATGCCCTGCTCGGCAATACGGGTCATCGCATCGAGGTCGGCGCGGCTGAACGGCACGCCTTCGGCCGTGCCTTGCACTTCGACGAAGCCGCCGCTGCCGGTCATCACCACGTTCATGTCGGTGTCGCAGTTGCTGTCTTCGGCATAGTCCAGGTCGAGCACGGCCACGCCGTCCACCATGCCTACCGAGACGGCGGCGACGAAATCGCGGATCGGGCTGGTCTTGAGCTGGCCGTCCCGCAGCATCGCGGAAATGGCGTCATGGGCGGCCACGAAGGCGCCGGTGATGGCTGCGGTGCGGGTGCCGCCGTCGGCCTGCAGCACGTCGCAGTCCAGTTGGATGGTGTACTCGCCCAGCGCGGACAGGTCGAACACCGAGCGCATGGCGCGGCCGATCAGGCGCTGGATTTCCTGGGTGCGCCCGGTCTGCTTGCCGCGGGCGGCCTCACGGTCGGAGCGCGTATGGGTGGCGCGCGGCAGCATGCCGTACTCGGCGGTGACCCAGCCTTCGCCACTGCCCTTCTTGTGCGGCGGCACCTTGGCCAGCACGCTGGCGGTGCACAGCACCTTGGTATCGCCAAAGGCACTCAGGACGGAGCCTTCGGCGTGGCGGGTGTAGTGTCGGGTCAGGGTGATAGGGCGCAGCGCATCGGCTGCGCGTCCGCTCGGTCGCATGTGTGGGTTTTCTCGGGAATCGGTTCAGGACACGGATTTTAACGCCGCGGGGCTGCGCGTGCCCATCCGGCTTCGATTCGGCCCTCGGCGAACCGCAAATTCCCGCGCCATTGCGGCGCGGGCGGTACTTCCGTCCGGTATGGGCGGCAGGTTTCGCAGGCCGCCCGGAACGCTTAACGCATGAAGTTGCTCGTCTTGTCGATCGCCGCGCGGATCTCGGCGATGGAGCGTTCGATTTCCTCCTCTGACAGCAGGTCGGTGTCGCCGCCGTTGTTCTCGAGGATGGAGGTGGTAAAGGTGTTGAGCGGCAGGGTCTCGGTGGCGACCGAGTCCTCGTTGGAAAGGTGTGCGTCGAGTTCCCACATCATGGCGATCGCGGTGGTGTTGTCGGCGCCGTCGCCCGCATTGTGCAGCGCTTGTTCGATCAGGTCGGGGATGGCGTGCACCACCGACAGGTGGGTCACTTTGTCAACCAGGAGCTGTTCTTCAATGCTGCCCCAGAGCCCGTCCGAGCATAGCAGCGCGACGTCGCCGGGCTCCAGCCGCAGCGGGCCGCCGATGTCGATCAGCGGCAGGTTGGGGGAGCCGAGGCAGTTGTACAGCTTGTTGCGCTCGGGGTGGTTTGCCACCTGCATCGGCAGCACGCGTTCCTGCTGCAGCAGGTTTTCGATCTTGGAGTGGTCGCGCGTGCGGGTCAGCAGGGCGCCCTTGCGCACCAGGTACAGCCGTGAGTCGCCGGCGTGGGCCCAGTGGATCTGGCCATTCTGGACCAGGCAGCAGACCACGGTGGTGCGGGGGACATCGGCCAGCCGGTTGGCTTCGGCATAGCGGTGGATTTCCCGGTGGGCCAGCATGATGGTGTCCTGCAGGAAATCGGCAGGATTGCGGATCGAGGGCCGGGCCTGGGCCTGGAACTGGCGCGCCAGGGTCTGCAAGGCTTGCTGCGCGGCGACTTCGCCTAAAGCGTGGCCGCCCAGGCCATCGGCCAGGACCATCAACAGGGCATCCCGCGTGAAGCAATAGCCCATGCGGTCCTGGTTGATGCGGCGGCCGCCTTTTCTGCTTTCCTGATAGACGGAGAATCGCATGGTGGCTGTAGGGAAATCAGTTTTCGGGAGACGGCGGCGCCGCTTTTGTGCCCGATCGGCGCTGGGTGTGGCAGGGCAGCGGGGCGACGGCTCCCATGATGGTAGGGGATGGCGGAGCAGGCCGGAGCGCAGAGCACGCGTCAGACGCGGGTAGATGTATCGTGTGCATCATTCGGCGCCTGTGCCGGCCTCTTTGGCATGGATGCCCGCGGCGGGTTCTTCGCGCTTGCGCAGCAGGGTGAGGAACCGGCTGGCAAGGGGACGCTCGGCGGCCGCGGAGGTGGCCGGTGCGGCCGCCTGTTCGCCCAGCGCATTGGTCTGTTCGCGCAACTCCTTCTGCAGCCGGAACACGCTCTGCGGCCGTTCGGATGGCGTCAGGCGCAGGCACCATTCGACCAGGTCCACCAGGCCATTGGTGTAGCTGGTGCGCAGCCGGGTGATGGAGTCCGCCATGCGATCATCTTTTTCGCGCTGGTTCGCCTCCTGCGGCGGCATGCCGGCCATGCAGGCATAGAGCGTGGCCCCGAGGCTGTAGATGTCGGTCCACGGCCCCAGTTCGGAATGCTTGCCGTAGAGTTCGGGCGCGGCAAAGCCTGGCGTGTACATGGGCTGGAAGCGCGACGCTTCCATCGTCAGGATCTGGCGCGCAGCGCCGAAATCCAGCAGGATGGGCGACTCGTCCTCGCGCAGATAGATGTTGCCGGGCTTGATATCGAGGTGCAGCAGCTTGTGGATATGCACTTCGCGCAGACCGCTCATCAGGTCGTGGAAGACCTTGCGGATGAAGTGTTCGCGCAATACCTTGGCGCGGCCTTGCTGGCGGGCGTGCAGGATGTGTTCCTGCAGCGTCTTGCCCAGCTCGTAGTTCATCACCATGTAGACGGTGGAATTCTCGCGGAAGAAATTCACCACGCGCACCACGCTGGGATGGGAAATGCGGGCCAGCGAGCGGCCTTCCTCGAAGAAATACTTGAGCCCCAGGCGGAATGAAGCGGCGCTTTCTTCCGGCACCACGGGGATCAGTTCGCCGGGTTTGCGGCGAGCCAGGGACGACGGGAGGTACTCCTTGATCGCAACGGGAGAGCCGGTCTCGTCGGTGGCAAGGTAGACGAAACTGAACCCCCCGCTGGCCAACTTCTTTACAATACGGTAGTTGGACAGCAGCGTGCCGATGGGCAGCGGTGCGCTCTTCGGAGGTGATGCGCCCTTGGACTCTGTCATAGGATTCGGGACCTTGATTGCCTCCGGATTGTCCTGACTAATCGATGACTTGTAAAGAACACAATAGCGGCCATTTTTGGCTCTCTTTTCGGCGTTCGGCCGGCGCGGATGCGGGGCTGCCAGCTCCCCGCGCCGTCTGAACGCATGCGGCCGGATGGCCATTTCGCGAGACTACTCAATGATTCACAGCATGACCGGCTACGGCCTGGCGACCCGCCAGGCGCCGCTGACCGACGCGCATGGCGTGCCCACCGGCAGGACGGCTTCCGTCTCGGTGGAGTTCCGCACCGTCAACTCGCGCTTCCTCGACCTGTTTTTCCGGGCTCCCGAAGAGTGCCGCGCCTTCGAGCCGGCCCTGCGGGAAATGCTCATGGCGAAGCTGTCGCGCGGCAAGCTGGAGTGCCGCATCAACCTGCAGCGCGCCGATGCCGGTGCCGGTGGCACCACGCTGGCGCTCAACGACGCCCTGCTGGCGCAGATCCGCTCGATCGAAACCACCGTGGCCGCCACCTTTTCCGAGGCTGGCTCGCTGCGCATGGGCGAGATCCTGCGCTGGCCGGGCGTGCTGGTCGAGCCCGAACTGTCGCAGGACGCGTTGCGCGAGGCGGTGACGGGCGCGGCCAAGGAAGCGCTGGCCCAGTTGCTCGAAGCGCGCCGCCGCGAAGGCGATGCGCTCAAGGCCACGCTGGACGAACGGATCGAGGCCATGCTGGCCATCGTCGCGCGCCTGACGCCGACGATCCCGCAGCTGATCGCCTGCCAACAGGAAAAGCTGACTGAGCGCCTGCAGGAGGCGTTCAACCTGGTGGCATCGAACGGCATGCCATCGATGAGCCGCGATGAAATCGGCGAGCGCATCCGCCAGGAAGCCACGGTCTACGGCATCCGCATCGACATCGCCGAAGAGCTGTCGCGCCTGCAGGCGCACCTGAACGAAACCCGCCATATCCTCAAGAAGGGCGGGCAGGCCGGCAAGCGGCTCGATTTCATGATGCAGGAGCTCAATCGCGAAGCCAACACGCTGGGCTCCAAGGCCGCGGCCAAGGAGCTGGCCGATGCCGCCATGGAACTCAAGCTGCTGATCGAGCAGATGCGAGAACAGATTCAGAACCTAGAATAATCATCATGAGTGAAACGTCGTCCCACGTCGCAATCGATACAGCCTATCCCGGCAACCTGTTCATGGTGGTGGCGCCCTCCGGTGCCGGCAAGTCCACGCTGGTCAACGCGCTGCTGGCGCAGGACCAGGCCATCCGCCTGTCTATCTCGCACACCACGCGCGCGCCACGGCCGGGCGAGCAGGATGGCCGCGAATACCACTTCACCACGGTGGACGCCTTCCGCGCCGCGCGCGATCGCGGCGAATTTCTCGAGTGGGCCGAGGTGCACGGCAATTACTACGCCACTTCCCGGGTCTGGATCGAGCAGCAGATGGCCCAGGGCAACGATGTGCTGCTGGAAATCGACTGGCAGGGCGCGCAGCAGGTGCACCAGCGCTTTTCCAACGCCATGGAGATCTTCATCCTGCCGCCGTCGCTGCAAGCGCTGGAAGAGCGCCTGAACAAGCGCGGCCAGGACGAGCCCAACGTGATCACGCGCCGCCTGCTGGCGGCCGGCAGCGAAATGGCCCACGCTTCCGAGTCGGACTATGTCATCATCAACGAGGTTTTCGAGCAGGCGCTCGAACAACTGCGCAGCGTGATACGTGCTACCCGTCTGCGTTTTTCGTCGCAAAAGGCGCGTCACGCCGACCTCTTCATCGAGCTCGGTATTCACTGATCCGGAGCGCGGCGGGAACGTTTCTTGCCGCGTGCTGTAAAATAGCCGGCATCGCATAAGGTTTTGTCCCGAGGTGGATTTGATATGGCGCGTATTACCGTCGAAGATTGTCTGAAACACATCCCGAATCGTTTCGAGCTCGCGCTCGCGGCGACCTACCGGGCCCGTCAGCTGGTGCAGGGTCACACCCCCAAGGTCGAGGCCAAGGACAAGCCCACCGTGGTGGCGCTGCGCGAGATCGCTTCGGGCCAGGTCGGCATCGAGATGCTCAAGAAGGTACCGACCTGATTTTCGGGCGGCGGTGGCCAGTCCTCGCAACGCGTACCTTTGCATTGAGACTCTGCTAACGTACCGGTTCGCGTACTTGCTTAACCAGCCAGATTTCGGAAAGCCGCCCACATGTCTTCCTCCCAGCCTTCCTCTCCTGTCGCGACGGCCAGCCCCACGGCGACGCCGGCGCGCCCGCGCGGAGAAGCGCCTGGTGACGCGGGGGGCGAAGCAGTGCCTCCCGTTCAGCGCAAGCGCGCCGGGCCCGGTCAGTCGACCGTGACGGCGCGTACGGGCGCTCCCAATCTTCCCGATCCGCTCGGCAACGATGTTGTCGGGGAACGTGCCGTCGCGCCCGCGATGGGCGCGGGCAAGGGCAGGGCCGTGCAGGCCGCCGCCGAAAGTGAGCTGAGCGGAGCCCCGGTGGCAGCCGGCCCGGGCGACGCGCTGTTTATCGACGCTGTGCTGGCGCAGTCCTACCGTCACTTCTTCGGGCCGACCTCGCAGCCGGCGGTGCCGCCGCGCCAGCAGGTGATCTCGATCACCAGGCTGATGGAAAAGCTGGCCTACCTCAAGCCGGCCGACCAGGCGCACGTGCGCGAGGCCTTCCAGTTCTCGGACGAGGCCCACCTCGGTCAGTACCGCCAGAGCGGCGAGCCTTACATCACGCATCCGGTAGCGGTGGCGGAACTGTGCGCCGACTGGAAGCTCGATGTGCAATCCATCATGGCGGCGCTGCTGCACGACGTGATGGAAGACCAGGGCATCACCAAGAGCGAGCTGGCGGAAAAATTCGGTCCCAAGGTGTCGGAGCTGGTCGATGGCCTGACCAAGCTGGACAAGCTCGAATTCCAGAGCCGCGAGCAGGCGCAGGCGGAGAGTTTCCGCAAGATGCTGCTGGCGATGGCGCGCGACGTGCGGGTGATCCTGGTCAAGCTGGCCGACCGCACCCACAACATGCGCACGCTCGATTTCGTGCCGCCGGAAAAGCGGCGCCGGATCGCGCTCGAAACGATGGAGATCTACGCGCCGATCGCTCATCGGCTCGGTCTCAACACCACCTACCGCGAACTGCAGGAACTGTCCTTCAAGGTCGGCTCGCCGTTCCGCTACGCCACGCTGGAAAAAGCGGTCAAGGCCGCCCGGGGCAACCGGCGCGAGGTGGTCAGGCGCATCCTCGAGACCGCGCAGAAGGCGCTGGGGGATGCCGGCATCGTGGCCGAGCTGTCGGGGCGTGAGAAGACGCTCTACAGCATCTACCGCAAGATGCACGACAAGCAGCTGTCGTTCTCGCAGGTGCTCGACGTATACGGGTTCCGCGTCGTGGTGGAAACCCAGATGCACTGCTATATGGCGATGGGTGCGCTGCACGGGCTGTACAAGCCCATGCCCGGCAAGTTCAAGGACTACATCGCCATTCCGAAGATCAACGGCTACCAGTCCTTGCACACCACGCTGGTGGGCCCGTTCGGCACGCCGGTGGAATTCCAGATCCGCACCCGCGACATGCACCAGATCGCGGAAGCCGGCGTGGCCGCGCACTGGATGTACAAGCACCAGGCCGACCAGGCCAACGATATCCAGCAGCAGGCCCACCAGTGGCTGCAGTCGCTGCTCGATATCCAGAGCCAGACCGGCGATTCGCAGGAATTCCTCGAACACGTCAAGATCGACCTGTTCCCGGATGCGGTCTACGTGTTCACGCCCAAGGGGCATATCCGCGCGCTGCCGCGCGGCGCCACCGCACTCGATTTCGCATATGCCGTGCACAGCGATCTCGGCAACCAGTGCGTGGCGGTCAAGATCAACAACGAGCTGCTGCCGCTGCGCACCGAGCTCAAGAGCGGCGACATCGTCGAGGTGGTGACGGCGCCGTACTCCAAGCCGAATCCGGCCTGGCTGGCCTTTGTGCGCACCGGCAAGGCGCGCGCGGCCATCCGCCACTATCTCAAGACCACGCGGCTCGACGAAGCCATCCAGCTTGGCGAGCGCCTGCTGGAGCAGTCGGCGCGCCAGCTCGGGATCGAGCTGAAGGCACTGCCGCAGTCGGTGTGGGATCGCATGGTGCAGTGGACCGGCAACAAGCACAAGGAAGACATCTTCGCCGACCTGGCACTGGGGCGGCGCGTGCCCGCCGTGGTGGCCAAGCGCATGGAGATCCTGCTGCAAGAGTTGTCCGGCGACGTCGACAGCGCGCTGCTGGCGGCCGTGCAGACCTTCGCCGGCGAAGAAGCGCCAGCGGTGCCGATCACCGGCGACGAAGGCATGTCGATCATCTTCTCGGCATGCTGCCGTCCGATTCCCGGCGATTCCATCGTCGGCTACCTGGGCAAGGGCGAGGGTTTGCAGATCCACGTGCAGGACTGCAAGGTGGCCAAGCGCCTGCACAGCAAGGATCCTGAGCACTGGATCGACGTGATGTGGGCGCGCAAGACCACGCGCGCCTTCGATGTGTCGATTAAGGTGATGGTGCGCAACGTCAAGGGTATCGTCGCCCGCGTCGCGGCCGACCTGACCTCGGCCGACGCTAACGTCGCGCACGTGTCGATGGAGCAGCAGGAGGGTGGCCAGCAGGAGGCCACCTACATGCAGTTCATCATCCAGGTGCAGAACCGCCTGCACCTCGCCAATGTGATGCGGGCGCTCAGGCGCAACCCCGACGTCATCCGCATCTTCCGCGACCGCAACGACGGCTGACCGTCGGCCGGCGTGTCCGGCTCAGTGCTCTCCCGTTTGCGCGGCGGTGCTCTGCTCCGCCTGCTTTTCGGGATAGCGAACCTCCAGGATATCGATCTGCTCGACCCCGGCCGGCGTGCGCAGCGGCACGGTATCGCCTTCGCGCGCCTTGAGCAGCGCGCGTGCGATCGGCGAAATCCAGCTCACATGGTTGCTGTCCAGGTCGACCTCGTCGGTGCCGACGATCGTGACAGTGGTTTCCTCGCCAGTCTGGCTGGCGTAGGTGACGGTGGCGCCGAAAAAGATCTGGTCGTTGTCGCCCTGCAGGGAAGGGTCCACCACCTCGGCTTTTTCCAGGCGCTTGGTCAGGAAGCGGATGCGTCGATCGATCTCGCGCAGGCGCTTCTTGCCGTAGTGATAGTCGCCGTTCTCGGAGCGGTCGCCGTTGGACGCCGCCCACGAAACGATCTGGACCACCTCCGGGCGTGCCACGTCGATCAGATGCATCAGTTCATCGCGCAAGCGTTGGTAGCCTTGGGCGGAGATATAGTTCTTGGTGCCAGGCGGCAGCGGGGTGGCGCCTTCGGGAAGGTCGTCATCCTCGTCGCCGGAAGACTCTTTGACAAATGCCTTGTTCATGGTTGGAATCACATCTGCGGGGCTGTCATTATAGGAAGGCGCGCGCGGTCAGAAGAAAAAGCAAAAAAATGTGCGTAGGGGGTTCACAAACGCTGAAAGTTCGCTATAATCTCTTTTCTCGAGTGCGGCTGTAGCTCAGTTGGATAGAGTACTTGGCTACGAACCAAGGGGTCGTGGGTTCGAATCCTGCCAGCCGCACCACCGATTAAAAGGGCTTCCAGAAATGGAAGCCCTTTTTCATTTCCGGATCCCGTTCATTCTACGGCGTTCTGCCCGTGCCCACGACGTGTGCGCATGACGGGCGTGCGAGCGATTGAGATTCTTCTCATCGTGTACGGCTCTTCCCGCCGCTAGTCTTTGTTCCGGCGCGCATCACATGCGCTTCTGTAGCCGGATCGCTCTGGTGCTGGTTGTTCCCGATCTGCCATGCCGAGCGATCGCACTCTCCCTTGGGGAATCCTGCGATGCGACCTCTGCCATGGTTTGTCTCCGCTGTGCTGCTCGCCCTGCTGGCCGATGCGGCGCGCCGCCGGCGCTTACCGCCGGTATCGTTGCCGCCTGATGCGCGCGGCAAGCTGGACTTGCGCGGCGGCACTTGCGCCGTGGTGCTCGATGGTAGCGCGATGCCCACCTCCGGTGGCCGCGAGCGCTGCCTGCTGGTGAGTCTTTTGCATGACGAGCGCTTCACCCTGAATGCCCGCACACTGGCTACCGGCGCCGATGCGCGCACGCAGGCGGACTTGCTGGCGAACGCCTGGCATATCCATACGGCCGGCGAAGCGCGAGGCACGCTGGCGTGGTTGCTGGAGGAGGGGCATCGCGCACTGTACCCTCAGGTTTGCCGGATCCTGTTTGCGGTGCCGCGTGCGGCCCGCGAGCGCGAGATCGTGCTGCTCGATGAATTGTTTGATCCGGTGCGCCTCGCGCTCTGCGTTGACAACCTCGAGCGCGCCATGCCGGACCTCAGGGCGAGCCGCGTGGTTGGTTCGCGGGTCGATCTCGCGCGTGGCGTGCTGGCCTGGGACATGAGCCGCGCGATCCATGTCGCGCGGGCGGCCTACGATTGCGGCATGCAGACCGAGGCGCAGGCCTGGGCGGTGATCGAGCGCGCGGCGTCCCAGGTCTTCGCGCAGCTTGAGTCCTGGGAGGAGGTTGCGGTGAGCTATCTGCTGGGCCGCGCGATGTGGGGCGGACCCGGCGCCGGCCTCTTGCGGCAGTTGTCGTTCGCTCGTCTTTGTCTTGAGGACTCGGCCAGTCCCTGGCGCGCTGCGCCTTATCGTGCTGCGGCCTGTGGCGCGTAGGCGCATGCCGTCTTGCGAGCCGCGTGCCGGCGGGCTAGGCTGGTTCAGGTGTGCGCATGACTCCTCGAGTCGTGCTTGCCGTGGACAACCCAGGAGATCTCATGAGCAACGCGGACTGGCGGGTGGAGGCTTATCGGGGCATGGACGTCTATGTCCTGGTTTCATCGCCGCGGGCGGGTGGCGTCGCGGCGCTGGGCGAAGTTGCTCAGTGGGGATACGAAGTCCGGGTCTGCCAGGAGGGTGCGGACCCGTCCGACGCCGGCGATACGGAGCGCTTGTCGAGCGGTGCCGCGCATTTTGCTACCCGGCACGCTGCCGAAGTGGCGGCCTTTGGCGCGGCCTACCAACTCGTCGACAAACTGGTGGGGCCCAGGGGGGATTAGCCGCCCGTCCGTTTGTCGCGGGCTTGCTGCAGGCGGAAATACGGCTCGCGGCGCTCCGTCGGGGGTTGGGGGAGTGCGTACAGCACATGCTGCCTGCCGCCCTTCGGGATGCCCTCGGGTAGCTATTGCGAAATGCGCAACATCGCATATTATGCCGTGATATGCATTCTTTATTCGTCTTTGATCGCGATCACGGCGACGATTGTCCTCCCGGCCTATCCTGGTGCTGAAGCGCGCAGCCTGTCAGGCGCGCAAGCAGCAAGGGGGTACATCATGTTGGAGTTCAATGGCTACAAGATCGTTTACGAGGTCCTGTCCCTGCCCAGGGGTAAATGGGCAATCGTTGTCGAGGTCATTCGCAAGAAGGATGGCGAGATCATTGAGAAGCGCCACAACCCGTTTCCGCACCAGTCCTTCGATACCAAGCTCGAAGCGCTGGACCAGGTCAACCGGTACCTGAAGAGCACGCTGGAGTCCGAGGATGAGGAGCCGCGTGCGGCGCGGCGCGCCTGATGGGAGCGCATGGACCTGCGATCCGGGATGCGGTGTGCCTGCGCTGCGGCGCAGGCCATCCAACGCGGAGAGGGAGGGCTAGAGTGCCTGGAAGCGGTTTTTTCACGATGACGTCACAAAGCGATTGCAATGCGCGGCGCGATCCACCATAATCCGGCCTCTCGGACGCGGGGTGGAGCAGTTGGCAGCTCGTCGGGCTCATAACCCGAAGGTCGCAGGTTCAAGTCCTGCCCCCGCAACCAAAGATCTTTTCCGGTCTTGCCTCCCGGCCGTCCTGGCCAAGCTCTGTAAATTCCTACGATCGAAATCCGCATTGCCCGGGGCTGTTTGCGCCGAACCGCGCTGGTCGCACCATCGCACTGCAGACGCAGTTCGCTAATGCGCTCTCAATGCCGCCCACGACCACCTCCGCTCCGGCCGCTGCCGCGTTGCCCGGAGGTTCCCCAGCCGCCATGTCCTCCCCAACTGCCATGGGCACCCCAGCCGCCGTGGTAATAGGGTCGTCCCATGCCGGAACGATAGGGATAGCCATACGGATAGCCGCCGTAGTATCGCCAGCCTCCGCGGTAGACCGGGCCTCGATAGCCGTAGCCGCCGTAGCCGTAATAGAAGGAGGCGCCGTAGGACCCGCTATAGAGCGGCAGCGGATAGCCGTAGTTGTAGCCGTATCCATAGCCGTACGCGCCAGCCGGATAGACCACGCCGCCATCATAGAACCCATAGGGATCGTAAGGGTTGTAGGAAGCGTAGCCGGCGTCATAGGGGTAGCCCACGCATGCGCCAACCGACAGCAGTGATACTGTGAACAGCAGCCGAAGCATGGCGCGGGGCATGATGCGTTGAGTCCGGCAATGGATCGCATCCGGCGGTTGCCGGACGATACCAATTAGAGATCGCGATCCGCCGGGAGGTTCATTACCCCGCGAGCGCGCACGCGGGCCGCCGCCCGCTTGAATCTCAGGCTGGCGTCCGGGCCAGTTCGGCGGCGCGTGCAAAGGTGTCGCGCACCTGCGGCTGACCCTCGCGGGCCGCGGACTCGGCGCGCGCGGTCAGCCGCTCGATCAGCACACTCAGGTTATTGCCCGCGGGCGTGGCCTTGCTGGCGCCGCACTGGTCGACGGCCTCGCGCACGATCTGGCTGAGTTCCTGGCCGACATCGGCACCATCGAAGGCACTGATCGACAGGGCGGAAATCTGCTCAAGGTAAAGATTGACCAACGCTTCGTCATGTACCGGTTCGGGCATTTCCGTCTCCTGGGCAGAGTGGCTGGGTGCATTTCATTGTAGTGGGCGGCATGCGCGGCGGCTGTCGGCACGCGGCTGACAGTACCGGTTTCCTGCACGCCGGTTGACTTGCGTCAGGTCAAGTCATCGGCAAATGGTAATGATTCCTATTTGTGTGGCGAGTCGCTTTCTCTTACAATCGGCGCTCCCCGGAGCGCCATCAGGCTGCTGGCTCAACTGGCCTGCAGGTGCCGCCCGCTAACCGTCTCGCCGAGGTAATCGAAATCATGATGCTGCAAATCCCCGATGTGCTGACACAGGCTCAGGTAGCCCAATGCCGCGCGTGGATGGACGCGGCGGAATGGACCGACGGCAACGCCACTTCCGGCCATCAATCGGCGCTGGCGAAGCGCAACCTGCAGTTGCCGGAAGGCTCGCCCGTGGCGCGCCAGGTCGGCGACCTGATCCAGGATGCGCTGGGGGCCAACCCGCTGTTCATTTCGGCCGCGCTGCCGCTCAAGGTCTACCCGCCCTTGTTCAATCGCTACGAGGGTGGGCATGCATTCGATAATCACATCGACAACGCCATCCGCCACCTGCGCGGCACCAGCTTCCGCATTCGCAGCGACCTGTCGGCCACGCTGTTCCTGACGGCGCCGGAGGATTACGACGGCGGTGAACTGGTGGTGGAGGACACCTACGGCCAACAGCGCGTAAAGCTGCCGGCGGGACATATGGTGCTGTATCCCGCCACCAGCCTGCATCACGTCAGCCCGGTCACGCGCGGCGCGCGCGTGTCGTCATTTTTCTGGATTCAGAGTATGGTGCGCGACGAAGGCCAGCGTTCGGTCCTGTTTGATCTCGATACGCAGATCCAGCGGGTAGGCCAGGCGCTTGGACAAAAAGAGCCGGCCGTGGTGGGGCTTACCGGTGTCTATCACAACCTGCTGCGGCGCTGGGCCGACGCCTGAGGGCGGCGCAGCGATCCGCTGCGAGGCGGGATCAGGCGGTTGCCGCAATGGCGGCTGGCAGTGAGGGGAACGGGAGGGAGATGGGGGAAGCGAGGCGTCATGAACCGCTGGGGCCGGCGCCTCTCGTCACCGGCCTCGATCGGCCGGCGCGTGATGGTGTAACGAGGGTGCAGCGCCTCTAATGACGATCGCGATCCCAGTGTTGCCGGGGCAAGGGAACGGCGACGCGTCGTCGCGCGGGTTTGAGCGCGCGCTGCATGGGCCAGAAAACGTACGTGGTATGCGGGTCCATCGGCTTGCCAAAATAGGACACCCACACCTGCACGCCCTGTTCGGTTTCGGCAACGATTGCGGCCACTGCGCGGGCCGCGACTGCGGGAGACTTGAGCAAGGTGGCCAGCGCTTCCACGCCTTGGACCACGTGGTGCTTGACACCACCGAACCATGCGTACTGACGCATGGCCGACAACAAACGCTTGGTCATGAACGCTACTGTTTAGTTAGTGATGGGAATGAGACCGGAGCTTACACGCTTTGTTCAGTCTTAAATGATGCGTCCTATCTATCGATTACCCTGAGTCATCGGATCTGGCAACCCGGATCTGGCAAGCGCGCGCGGCGTATCGTATCTGTTGTTGTTCGCTTGAGGTCGATCGTCCGCCGCATTGACAACGCGATGGACGAGGGTTAGCGTCATCGTCAGGAACATCCGATCCGGTGGGAGCTTGCCGATGACCGAAGACATGCTCATGCAACTGATGGTCGAAGTCGAGAAGGAGGACCCGATCGACTATGCCGACCTGCCCTTCGACGATGCGACGTTGCGCGCGTTGGTGTGCCATCTGGTAGCGCAGCGTTCCAGCGCGATGGAATCGGCGGGCATGCCGGTGGATGCGCTGCTGGCCACCATGTGGGCCTCCACCGCCAAGCTGGTGCTGGAGAATATGGTGCTCAACGCGCGGCTGCTGACGCTGCAGGGCTTGCCGGATGACGCCAATGCGCTGATCGAGCGCATCGCCCGGCAATCGCGCGGCACGCCTTGAACCGGACCGGCCGGTTTCCCCATCCGTCTCATGTGACGAATTGGTGTGTGGTGCATCAATCTCATTGAGCGCGGCGCCCGCCATTTCGATAAACTACGGGTTTTCGCCCCCCGACACCGTCCTGTTGCCGCGTATGCAACTGCGCGGTGCTGTTGACATGGAATGGAGGATTTCGGGTGATCAAGTGGATAATCGTCGCGACGTACCTGGGAGCGATCCTGTACGTGCATTTTCGCGGCAAGGTGAGGCTGCGCATCTGGCGCCAGTTGCTGGATCATTCGGCACTGGTGGCGCCGGTCAACTGCTTCATGTATGTTTTTTCGGGCGTGCCGCGCACGCCCTACATCCCCGTCGAGCGCTTTCCGGAACTCGAGAAGATCCGTGCCGCGTGGCCGGAGATCCGCGATGAGGGCCTGGCCCTGGCCGCCATGCGCAAGATCAAGGCCGCCGACAAGAACGATGACGCGGGTTTCAACTCGTTTTTCAAATACGGCTGGAAGCGTTTCTACCTGAAGTGGTATGAAGCCCGCCATCCTTCGGCCGAGGTTCTGTGCCCGCGCACTGTCGAGCTGCTGCGTGGCCTGCCGAGCGTGAAGGCGGCGATGTTTGCCGAACTGCCCCCCGGCGGCAAGCTGAACCCGCACCGCGATCCGTTCGCGGGTTCGCTGCGTTACCACCTGGGTCTGGCCACGCCTAACGACGACCGCTGCTTTATCGAGGTCGATGGCGAGCGCCATAGCTGGCGCGACGGGGAAGGCGTGGTGTTCGACGAGACCTACCTGCACTGGGCGGAGAACAAGAGCGACAGCAACCGGCTGATCCTGTTCTGCGATATCGAGCGTCCGATGCGCTTCGGCTGGGCCGGCAAGGTCAACCGCTGGCTGGGCCGCAAGGTCATGACCGCGGCGAGTTCGCCCAACGAGGAATCCGACCAGACCGGCGTGATCAATCGCCTGTTCCGTGTTGTCTGGCTGGGCGGGCAGTATCGCCGCCGCTTTAAGGCATGGAGCCGGCCGGCGTACTACGTGGTGAAGTTCGGCCTGATCGCCGCGGGCGTGGCATTGATCGTGTACCTGTAACGCGAGCTTCAAACGCAGCGCGGTCCCTGGCGGACCGCGGCGCGCAAAAACAGAAAGGGCCGGCTGATGCCGGCCCTTTCTGTTTGCGGTGCGCTATCGGCGGCGGCGTTCGCGCTCGTCGTCGAGCGCTTCGTAATGGGCGCGCTTGGCCTGGTACATGCGCGAGTCGGCCAGCTTGACGGTGTCGCTCAGGCGATCGCCGGCACTGCAGCTTGCCGTGCCGATCGACAGGCTGAGCGCGGTGCCCGGATAGAACTGGTTGTTGAGCTCGACCACCTGATGGATCTGCTCGACCACCGTGGCCGCGCCGCGTTCGTCGCGCGCCGGCAGCAAAATCATGAATTCATCGCCTCCCACCCGGGCCACGCAAGCCTGCTCGCCAACGGCCTTCTTCAGCGCCTCGCCGGTACGGCGCAGCAAGGCATCTCCGTCGCCGTGGCCGAGCTGGTCGTTGACCTGCTTCAGCCCGTTGAGGTCCACCGCGATCACGCTGACCGGCCACGGGCCCTTGCGGCCCAGGCGCGCGAGTTCGTCTTCGTAGTACGCGCGGTTGTAGAGCTTGGTCAGCACGTCGTGCTTGCCCAGGAACTCAACATAGGCCTCGGCCTTCTTGCGCGCGGTGATATCGGTCAGGGAGACCAGCACCTGGTCCCAGTCCGCCTCGTGGCCGGGAAAGACCGACCACTGCATGAACACATCCACCGGCCGGCCATCCAGCGCGTAGTTGACCACCTCGCGCTGCTGCCAGAGCTTTTCGTTCCAGAGGTCGATCAGCTGCTCGGCGAACTGGATGCGCATATTGTCGCGGAACACATCGCCCAGGCGTGACAGCAGTTCCCGCTTGGACGACGCGCTGAACATCAGCAGGGTTTGCTGGTTGACGTCGAGTACGCGGATCTCCTGCATGCAGCGCGAAATAAAATCCGGGTGCACGTTGAGGAAAGTGCGGAAATCCGTGATGCCCGCGCCGCGCACTTCGTCCAGCAGCAGCTTGACCGCGCTGAAATCCTCGACCCATAGCGAGACCGGCGAATGCTCGAACAAGCCCATCGCGTATTGCTCGCTGCGGCGCAGCTCGTGCTCGGTGGCGACGCGCGCGGTGATGTCCTCGATCGACAGCAGCACGCGTTCCCAGGTCGCCTCGTGGCCGGGCATGACCGTTGCCTCCAGCCGGATGTCCAGCCGCTTGCCTTCCAGCGTGTAGTTGACGGTCTGGCTGGAAAAACGCAACCCGCCGTCCCATAGCTGGGCGAGCTCCTCGACGTGCTGGTCGAACATATCGTCGCGAAAGACGGTATCTAGATTGCTGACGAGATCGGAAAGGTCCGAGGCGCGAAAGAGGTCCAGTGTGCGCTGGTTCACATCCAGCACCCGGATCCGTGCCGAACAACGGGCGACTTCCTGCGGATGGGTGCGCAGGTAGCTGCGCAGGTCGCTGACGCCCTGCGCGCGCAGGACCTGGAAGTACTCGCGCACCGCGCTGAAGTCTTCAAGCCACAGCGAGACCGGCGCGAGCTGGAACATGGTTTTGTATTCGGCGTCGATACGCGACGTCTCAGTCGTGGCTACCAATCTCTTTTCTCCCTTTCCCGATAAGCGCGCCAGCCGGGCCGGAGCGCAGGCGGCACGGCTGATCGGGCCATCCGGAATCTGCCGGGAAGGTTGCCGCCATGCTCGCTACGGGCGATAGCATATGGCAGCAGAGGAAGAAATGGGTGGTGTGTGGCGTAAAAACACGCCTGGCGGGTTGCCGCAGCCGCTGGCCCGCCGCTCAGGCCTGGCGGGAAAGCTCGGCAATGCGCGCGGGCGCGTGCCCGTGCGGCGATTTTTCTTGCTCGGCAATCAGTTGCAGCGTGGCCGCCTGCAGCAGCGAGCCGGCGGTCAGATGGGCGGCCAGCGTGCGCAGCTCGTCGAGCTTGCCGCCGGCTGCGGTTTGGGCGTAAGTCATGTCGGTGACTGTCTGGACAGGAACATGGCGGATGGTATCGGCAAGCAAGCCATGTCCGCTTTGTCCTTGATCATGCTTCGTGTGTCTGGCGCCGTCCTTGGCGTCATGGCTAGCCTTGGTCTCGCGGATGTCCGCGCGCGGCGCCAGGCGATGCGCCTGGTCGGCGCGGCGAGCCGTGCAAAGGCGCAAGGCGGAACCCACGGTCTCGACGGCAAGGGGGAGGGAGGGGTGCGGCATCTGGTTCTCCTTGTGAGCGTGGGCTGCCGGTTTCGGCAATGTTCGCAAGGATGCCGGCAGCCCCCGAGGGTGCCTAGGGGGCTGCGATGAACGGCGCGATGGGAGGAGTGAATGGTGGCGCTGGGCGACGGATGCTGCGCTCCAGGCCGCTTTGCCCGGCGCCGGCCGTGGCTAGCGGCCCTCAGCCGCCGCGCCTGGCTCCCGCGCCGCCCTGTGGCCCTGGCCCTGGCCCTGGCCCTGGCTTGTCGGCCACGCGCGCCACCACGCCAGCAAGCGTGCGCAGCGCGCGCTCGATGGCAGGCGAATACGGCGTGCCGCAGTTGAGCCGCAGGAAATGGTCGAAGCGGTTGGAGTTGGAGAACATCACGCCGGGGACCACGCGGATGCCGGCCTCCATGGCCTTGTCGAACACCGTCTCGGACGATACCGATCCCGGCAACTCCACCCACAGGTGCAGGCCGCCGTTCGGGTTGGAGGCGCGCGTGCCCGCGGGGAACTCGGCTGCAATCGCTTGCGCCACCTGCCCGCGCTGGCTGCGCAGTTGCTCGCGCAGGCGCCGCAGGTGACGCTCGAAGGCGCCCGACCCCATGTACTCGGCGGCAGCGATCTGCGCCAGCAGTTCGTTGGGCCGCGACTGGCTGTACTTGAGCATCTCCACGCGCGCCTGCCATCTGCCCGCGGCAATCCAGCCCAGCCGCATGCCAGGGGCCAGTATCTTGTGCAACGAGGCGCAATGGATCACGCCGCCGCCGCGGTCCCAGGCCTTGAGCGCGGCCAGTGGCGCGTCGCTGTCCGCCAGCGCGGAGAAGCAGTCGTCCTCGATCAGCGCGATGGCGCGCTGCTCGCACCATGCCACCAGTTGCGCCTTGTTGGCGTCCGGCATGATGCTGCCCAGCGGATTCTGCAGGTTCGGCACCACCACCACGGCGCGGATGTTGTCGTAGGTTTGTGCCGCCAGTTCCAGCGCTTCGAGCGAGATGCCGGTCTGCGGGCTGCTGGGAATCTCCAGCGCCCGCATGCCCAGGCTTTCCAGTATCTGCAGCAGGCCGTAGTAGGTGGGCGACTCCACGGCAATCACGTCGCCCGGGCGCGCCACCGCGCGCAGGGCAAGGTTGAGGGCTTCCGTGCAGCCATGGGTGACCATGATGTCTTCGGGCGCCACGGTGATGCGCGAAAGCAGTGCGTGCCGCGCCAGCACGGCGCGAAAAGCCGGGTGCCCTTCGGCGTCGGCGGCGCTGCCGAACAGATACGGGTGGCGCCGCAGCGCGCGCGCCGCGGCATTGCGCAGGGCCTCCGCCGGGTAGAGTGCCGGCGCGCCGCAGGCGCCGGCGAAGCTCACCTCGACCGGAAGCTGGCGTCCGCGTGCGGTGATGGCGGAAATGCGCTCATGGATGCCGACGTACTGCGCGGGGTCCGGCAGCGTGGCGGCGGGTTCCTCGATCGGTGCCAGCGGCTTGTGGCGGGTATGCCGCACGAAATAGCCCGAGCGCGGCCTGGCTTCGAGCAGGCCATCGCTCTCCATCTGCCGGCAGGCTTGCAGTGCGGTGGACAAACTCACGCCATGCAGCTCCATCAGGGTGCGCACGGAGGGGATGCGATCTCCCGGCTTCAGTGCGCCGGTTTCGATGGCATGCAGGTAGTGCTGGGCGAGCTGGCGATAGAGCGGGGCGGATTCCATGCGGCATGGTGGCGCGGCGGGAGCCGGCACAACAGATACAGATGTATGGCTTCTGTATCGTAACAGATGGATTGAGGCGCCTCTGTTATGGTTCACAAGCCGCTGGCGTGTGCCTGTTTTGGTCCGGTACTGCCCGGTAGTCTGGAACCCTGTCAAAGCCAGGGAACAGGCATCATGCAAAGCTATCGTTCAGAACCAATCATCGTCGCTGTCGAGCCGGTGCAGGTTGCCCACGCCACGCCGGCGGCGAGCGTGCCGCAAGCGCAGACGCTCGACCTCGAAACCAGCCGTGTGCTACGGTTCCATGCCCAGGCCGGCACCACGCTTTATGTGCTGGAGGGCGAAGTGGACATGGTCGAGGCGCCGCGCTGGCTGTCCGGCACGGTGTGGCGCCTGCCGCGGCGCCTGCCGGCTGGCAGCGCGGCGGAACTGCCGGCGGGCTGGGTGGAAGTGCTGGCGCGGCGAGCGGCCACGCTGCGGCTTCAGCCACCGCCGGCGCGGGCCTGGTGGGCCCGCTGGCTGGCGAGGTAACGCCGGGAGCGCCATTGGTGGCGCGGCAATGCAGGCAATGCATACATGGAGAGCAACACGATGACCGAACTGGCAATTTCCTACGACGACGTGGTCCAGGCCCACCGCCGCCTGGAGGGCGTGGCGCACCGCACGCCGGTGATGACTTCCACTACCGCCGATGCGGCAAGCGGCGCGCAACTGTTTTTCAAGTGCGAGAATTTCCAGCGCATGGGCGCGTTCAAGTTTCGCGGCGCCTATAACGCCATCGCGCAGTTCACGCCCGAGCAGCGGGCGGGCGGGGTGATCGCGTTTTCCTCGGGCAACCATGCGCAGGCGATCGCCCTGTCGGCGCGCCTGTTCGGCGTGCGCGCGGTGATCGTGATGCCGCGCGATGCGCCCGCGATCAAGATCGCCGCCACCCGCGGCTATGGCGGCGAAGTGGTGCTGTACGACCGCTATACCGAGGATCGCGAAGCCATCGGGCGCCGTCTGGCGCAGGAGCAAGGCCTGACGCTGATCCCGCCTTACGATCATCCGCATGTGATGGCCGGGCAGGGCACGGCCGCCAAGGAACTGTTCGAGCAGGCCGGGCCGCTGGATGTGCTGCTGACCCCGCTGGGCGGCGGCGGCCTGTTGTCGGGCTGCGCCGTGGCCGCGCGCGCGCTCAACCCGGACTGCCTGGTGATCGGCGTGGAGCCCGAGGCTGGCAACGACGGCCAGCGCAGCTTGCGCACCGGCAAGATCGTCCACATCGATACCCCCGCCACGCTCGCCGATGGTGCCCAGACGCAGCATCTCGGCCAGCTCACCTTCCCGGTGCTGCGCAGCCTGGTGGACGATGTGGTGACGGTCAGCGACGCGGAACTGGTCGAGGCCATGGCTTTCTTCGCCAGCCGCATGAAGATGATCGTCGAGCCGACCGGCTGCCTGGCGGCCGCAGCCGTGTTCGCCAAGCGGGTTGCCGTGACCGGCAAGCGCGTGGGCGTGCTGCTGTCCGGCGGCAATGTGGACCTGGCCCGCTTTGCCGCCCTGGTGCAGACGGCACAGCCGGCGCAGGACTGAAGGGCTGGCGCGCCGCTCAGTCCTGGCGGTCGTGGGCGCTCAGCATGGCATGCGCCACCAGGTCCAGCGCGGGCCGGGTGTCGCCGTTCTTGTCGGTCCAGACCTTGGGCGTCAGGCTGCCCGACAGCGCCACCGACTCGCCATCCTCCAGCGCCAGCAGCGCGGCGCGCACCTTGTCGGCAAAGGCGATCACGTTGACGATGACGGTATCGCCGTCGTTGACCGCGGCCTTGAGCTTGGCGGTGACGTATAGGCTGCCGCCCTGGCCGGTACGCTCGCTCGCATGGCCGTGGAGCCGGCCGCTGACTAGTGCGTCGATCATTTTTCTTCCTTCCTGGGATTGTCTGGTTGGGCTGCGGGCAACGCGTGCCGGGACACGTTTCCACCTTGCCGGGGTGCGGAAGATCTCACAATTTCGTGGCCTCGTGGCGGAGAATGCGGACCTTGGCCCTAAAAACGATAAAATTGCGGTCCGGCCAGCCCGACGCTCAACCAGAGTGCAGTCAGCGCCCCTTCCAGGGCCGACCCACCGGCCGCAGAATTCCAGGTTCCCATGCTACGTCTAAGTGAAGTCAAACTCCCGCTCGATCATGCCGAGAGCGATCTGAAGGCCGCCGTCCTCGCGCGCCTCGCCGAAATCGGCGTCAAGGCCGACGGCCTGACCGGATTCACCGTGTTCCGACGCGCGCACGATGCCCGCAAGCGCTCCGATATCAAGCTCACCTACATCATCGATATCGAAGTCACGGACGAAGCGGCGGCGATCAAGCGCATGGCCGGCAAGCCGAACTGGAGCGTGACGCCGGACATGGCCTACCGCTTCGTCGCGCAGGCACCGGCGCCGGGCACGGCCTTGCGCCCGGTGGTGATCGGCATGGGGCCGTGCGGATTGCTGGCTGGCCTGATCCTGGCGCAGATGGGCTTCAAGCCCATCATCCTGGAGCGCGGCAAGGAAGTGCGCGAGCGCACCAAGGACACCTTCGGCCTGTGGCGCAAGAGCGTGCTCAATCCCGAGTCGAACGTGCAGTTCGGCGAAGGCGGCGCCGGCACCTTCTCCGACGGCAAGCTGTACAGCCAGATCAAGGATCCGAAGCACTACGGCCGCAAGGTGCTCGACGAGTTCGTCAAGGCCGGCGCGCCGGAAGACATCCTCTATCTCGCGCGTCCGCACATCGGTACCTTCCGCCTGGTCAGCATGGTGGAGAAGATGCGCGCCGAGATTTTCTCGCTCGGCGGCGAGATCCGTTTCGAGACCCGGGTCGAGGATATCGACATCGAACGCGGCAAGGTGCGCGGCCTCAAGCTGTCCAATGGCGAGTACCTGGAGGCCGACCACGTCATCCTGGCGGTGGGCCACAGCGCGCGCGACACCTTTGAGATGCTGTCTGAACGCGGCGTGTTCATGGAGGCCAAGCCGTTCTCGCTGGGCTTCCGCATCGAGCATCCGCAGGGCATGATCAACAGCAGCCGCTTTGGCAAGTTCGCCGGCAACAAGCTGCTGGGCGCCGCCGACTACAAGGTGGTGCACCACGCCAGCAACGGCCGCGCGGTCTACAGCTTCTGCATGTGCCCCGGCGGCACGGTGGTGGCCGCGGCTTCGGAGCCGGGCCGCGTGGTCACCAACGGCATGAGCCAGTACGTCCGCGCCGAGCGCAATGCCAATGCCGGCATCGTGGTCGGCATCACGCCGGAAGATTTCCCTGGCGGCCCGATGGCCGGCATTGCCTTCCAGCGCCACTGGGAAGAGCGTGCGTTCGAACTCGGCGGGCGCAACTACAACGCGCCGGCGCAACTGGTTGGCGACTTCATCGCGCGCCGGCCTTCCACCGCGATGGGCTCGGTCGAGCCTTCGTACAAACCAGGCGTTACGCCGACCGATCTCTCGACCGCGCTGCCCGACTACGTGATCGAGGCCATCCGCGAAGCACTACCCGAACTCGACAAGAAAATCGCTGGTTTTGCCATGCACGATGCCGTGCTGACCGGTGTGGAAACGCGCACGTCTTCGCCGCTGCGCATCCGCCGCAAGGATGACTACCAGAGCATGAATGTGGAAGGCCTGTACCCGGCCGGCGAAGGCGCAGGCTATGCGGGCGGCATCTACTCGGCGGCCATCGATGGCATCGAGGTGGCCGAGGCGGTCGCACTGAGCATCGTCAACGGCAACGCGGCCTGAGCGCCTGCCGCGCGGCCTTAATCCGCGGCAGCGGCTTCCAGATAGGCCGCCGCGCCCAGGCCGGCGGCAAGCCCGCTGGCAAAGCAGGCGGTCAGCAGGTAGCCGCCGGTGGGCGCTTCCCAGTCCAGCATCTCGCCGGCGCAGAACACGCCCGGCATGGCACGCAGCATCAGACCGGCGTCCAGCGCCTCGAACTCGACGCCGCCCGCGCTGCTGATCACTTCGTCGATCGGGCGCGCGCGCAGCAGGCGCAAGGGTAGCGCCTTGAGCGCTACCGCCAGCCGGGCGGGATCGGCAAACGCTTCCTTCGACAGGCATTCGCGCAGCAGTCCGGCCTTTACGCCGGTGATGCCCAGCTTGCTTTGCAGATGGCTCGACAGCGAGCGCGCGCCGCGCGGGCGCTGTACCGCGTCGGCTACGCGTTCGGCACTCAGGCCCGGCGCCAGGTCGAGGTGGATCACGGCTTCCCCCGTGGCTTCGAGCAGGTCGCGCATCGGCGCGCTTAGCGCATACACCAGGCTGCCCTCGATGCCACCCGCGGTGATGACGAATTCGCCTTGGCGATAGTGTTCAATGCCATCCCGGTCGCGCAGGCCGATTGCCACCGCTTTCACCGGCTGCCCGGCAAAACGCGTGTGGAAGTGCTCGCTCCACGCTACGTCGAAACCGCAGTTGGCCGGGCGCAGCGGCGCTACCCCGACGCCGCGCGCGGCCAGCAGCGGCACCCAGGCGCCGTCCGATCCCAGTCGCGCCCAACTGCCGCCGCCCATTGCCAGCACCACCGCGCTGGCCTGCACCACGCGCTCGCCTTCCGGCGTGGCGAAGCACAGCTTGCGGGGGAAGTCGCCGCCGGCGTCCGCCCAGCCCAGCCAGCGATGCCGCATATGGAACTGCACGCCGGCTTCACGCAGGCGGTGCAGCCATGCGCGCAGCATCGGCGCGGCCTTCATGTCGGTCGGAAAGACACGGCCCGAGCTGCCGACGAAGGTACCGATGCCCAGGCCGTGCACCCAGTCGCGCAGCGCTTGCGGATCGAAGCCCGCCAGCAGCGGCGCGATCTGCGCGCTGCGGCTGCCGTAGCGCGCCAGGAAAGGCTGCGCGGCTTCGGAATGCGTCAGGTTCATGCCGCCGCGCCCGGCCATCAGGAACTTGCGGCCGACCGATGGCATGGCGTCGTACACGTCCACGCGAAACCCGCGCCCAGCCAGTGCCTCGGCCGCCATCAGGCCCGCGGGTCCGCCGCCGATCACGGCGATGCTGGCGGCTGGGAGGGGGGCGGTGGGTGCAGACATGGTTTGAATCCGGGGGAAAGCGGTCGGTCGCGGAATGCGGCGCAAGGTATGGTGCGGCGGATCGGATTATATAGGGCAGGGCGAGGCAGCTTGCCCGTGCCGGAACGCCTGCGAGGTGCAACTGCTAAGATCGCGCTTTCCCGCGTGCTACTGGTTTCCTGCGTTCCCCCATGCTCTTGCCGTCTCGCCTGTCGTTCCCGCTTCCCGCCGCGCGGGCTGTCGTGCTGGTCTTGCTGAGTCTGCTGGCAGGGGTGACACAGGCCCAGGAAACAGCGCAAGGCCTGCAGGACAAGGCGATGAAGGGCGACTTCCTGGCCCAGCGCAACCTGTCCTACTGCCTGCAGTCGGGTTGCCTCGGTCTGGAGCGCGACCGCGTCAAGGCCTGCATGTGGCGCAAGGTCATCCTGCTGTCGGGCGATCGCCATGTCACCGACCTGGATAGCGCCAATCTGGAGTACGTCTGCGGCAAGCTCAGCGCGGCCGAGCGCGATGCGGCCATGCGGCAGGCCGAGACGCTGGCGCGCCAGATCTACGCGCCGCGCCGCTAGGCGGCACCGCCTCGTAGCGGCGGTGCGGGCAGCGGGCGCTAAAATAACGGTTTAGCGCCGTCCGTCATCGCCATGTCTTTCGCTTCGCCATCCGGCCAGTCCGTCGTGCACGCCACCCAGCAATGGCTGGAGCGCGCCGTGATCGGCCTCAACCTGTGTCCCTTCGCCAAGGCCGTGCACGTGAAGCGGCAGATCCGCTATGCGGTGTGCGAGGCCACCGATACCGAGGGCGTGCTGGCCGATCTCGAAACCGAGATGCGCACGCTCGCCGATGCCGATCCCGCCGAGATCGACACCACCTTGCTGATCGTGCCGCATGCGCTGGCCGATTTCCTCGAGTACAACGATTTCCTCTACTTCGCCGAGCGCCTGCTCAAGAGCCTGCGGCTGGCGGGCATCCTGCAGATCGCCAGCTTTCATCCGGACTATGTGTTCGGCGGCAGCGAGCCGGACGACATCGAGAACTACACCAACCGCGCGCCTTACCCCATCCTGCACCTGCTGCGCGAGGACAGCATCGCGCGGGCCGTGGAGGCGTTTCCCGATGCGGCGGAAATCTACGAGCGCAACGAGCAGACCATGCGCCGGCTCGGCCACGAGGGCTGGCGCAAGCTGATGGCCGAAGACGGCGGGAAATAAAAAACGCGCCGTCGCGGCGGCGCGTTGATCAGCCCCGGCAGCGCCGGGGCCATGACGCAAGGCAGCATCAGCCGGCAGCGGCCGGCTCTTGCGTATAAAAGCGTTCTTCCATCTCCTCCAGTCCCAGCGTGCGCAGCACTTCATGCAGCCGCTCGGCCGGGCGCCGGCGCGGCAGGTCCTTGTACTGCGCGATGATCAGCTCGTTCTTCATGGAGTGCTCCCAGCCCACCAGCTCGGTCACGCTGACCTGGTAGCCGTGCGCCTCCAGTTGCAGGCAGCGCAGCACATTGGTGACCTGGCTGCCGAACTCGCGCGTATGCAGCGGATGGCGCCAGATCTCGGTGAGCGGATTGCCGGCCAGCAGCTTTGCCTTGTTCCTGCGCAGCACGCCGGCCACTTCGGCCTGGCAGCAAGGCACCACCACGATGTATTTGGCGCGCTTCTCCAGCGCGAAGCGGATCGCATCGTCCGTGGCCGTATTGCAGGCGTGCAGGGCGGTGACGATGTCGATGGTGGGCGGCAGTTGCGGCGAGGTGATCGAATCGGCCACCGACAGGTTCAGGAACGACATGCCCTTGAAGCCCAGCCGGCTGGCAAGCTCCTGCGAACTGCGCACCAGTTCCTCGCGCGTCTCGATGCCGTAGATGTGCGACTGGTCGAGCTGCTCCTTGAAGAACAGGTCGTACAGGATAAAGCCCAGGTAGGACTTGCCGGCGCCGTGGTCGACCAGCGTCACGTCGGGGTGATCCTGTTTGAGATCCTGCAGCAGCGGCTCGATGAACTGGAACAGGTGATAGACCTGCTTGAGCTTGCGGCGGCTGTCCTGGTTCATCTTGCCGTCGCGCGTGAGGATATGCAGCGCCTTGAGCAGCTCGATGGACTGGCCGGGACGGATTTCGTTGGGGCTGGACGCCGGTGCGGCGGGCGTCTTGGACGCCGGGGACTTCTGGGCCATCTGGGATGTTTCGAACCTGGGAAAAGCGGTGAGGCGTGCGCCAAAGCCGGACGACGCTGCGCCGGCACAGCGAGAGTTTACCGAAAGTCGCGCCAGGCCGGGCGAGTGATGGAAGCGGCGCATGCCGGTCCGGCCGGCAATGGCGCGTCAGTGCAGGCAGTAATCCACCGGCGCGAGCGGCGGCGGCAACTCGGTTTCGCCCAGTGCTTCCTTCATGCCGATCTCGATGGCGCGGCACAGCGCGTCGAGCGGCAGGTCGTTGGGGCTGGTGCCGAACGGCTCTTCCAGTTCATCGCCCAGCGCATCGAGGCCGAAGAAGGTATATGCCACGATCGCCACCACGATGGGCGTGACAAAGCCGATGGTATCGACCAGCCCGAACGGCAGCAGGAAGCAATACAGGTATGCGGTGCGGTGCAGCAGCAGCGTGTATGAGAAGGGGATGGGCGTGTTGCGGATGCGATCGCATGCCACCGCCGTGGCCACCATGTGCGACAAAGTGTCGTCGATGCCGGCGGCAAGGCAAGGATCGACACGGCCTTGCCGCACGCAAAGGCCCAGATCCTCGCCCATGCCCATCATCAGCGCGGCTGGGGCGTTGGTGCTGCGCTGCAGTGCAGCAAGCTCCGCGGGCCGCAGCCAGGATCGCTCCAGCCCGGTATCCGCACTGCTGCCGCGCAGGCGGTTGCGCAGCGCGTAGGCATAAGCCATGGCGCGCGAGATCATGCGAACCCGCACATCGTCCAGCCCGGCCGGGGCAGCGGCGGCGCTACCCGGCGCCTCGGCAATCAGGCCGAGGCATTGCCGAGCCAGGTTCTGGCTGCGTACCACCAGGTCTCCCCACAGCTTGCGGCCTTCCCAGAAACGGTCGTAGGCGGCGGTATTGCGAAAGCCCAGGAAGATGGCCAGCGGCAAGCCGATCAGCGTGAAGGGAATGGCCGTGAGGGTGATCTTGTGCTGGAAAAACGCACCGTGGCTGAGCGTGACGCCTACCGCCACCACCAAGTTCACCAGCAGCGCGCGCCAGATGCGGGGCAGGACCGAGCCTCGCAGGACCAGGAACAGCTTCAGTCCCGAGGGGCGTTCTCGCACGATCATCAGTGATCCTCTTTGCTACGGTGTGGCATTCCGTCGATGGACGGAAGTGTACATTTTCCGCCGCTGGCGGTGGAGCGTCCGCCGGCCAAGTCACCCGGCTCAAGTTTTCCGCGAAACGGCCGTTGGTGTTGTGTGCGCCAGAAAGGACATAGACCCTTCGGCGCGCAAATGACACCCGGCCCAGGGGCCTGCCCGGCAGGCCCGAGCATCCGGTGGCCGAGCCAACCCAGGCGTGCCGCCAGGTACGCAGCGCCAGCCATCGGCAGCATGCCGCCTCGCCATATAACCAGCGCCGGATATGCGGCGCAGGGGCGCGGCGATACCCGGGCCGGGACCGCGGGCGGCGCGGAAGACGGGGCCGCGCCGCCCGGACACGATCCATCAAGGGAAGAACTGAATGGAAAACCGGGGACAAGACACAGTAGCCGGCGTAGCCGCAGGCTTGCAGGTCAGCCTGGATGAAGGCACGCGACAGTTGCGCGCAATATTCGCCGTTGCACCGGGCCGGCTGCCGCCGGACCGCGCGGGGCTGGAAGCGGTACTGGCCGGTGGCGGCTGGGCCGAGGCCAGGATGGACACGGCCGCGATCGGCGCCTTTCTCGCGCAATGCCAGCGTGCCACGGAGGGCATGCCGGTAGAAGCGTTGATCGGCCAGTTGACGGACGGCTACTTCGAACTCAGCGTCAGCAGCGACAACCTGAGCGTACGGCTTAACCTGCTGCCGCCGCAGGGCGGCCGCGCGGTCACGCGGGACGACATCCGCACCGCGCTGGCCGAGCGCGGCGTCGTTGCGGAGCCGGACCGGGAGGTGCTGCGCGGCGCGGTCGAAGCGGGCCTGTGCGACGGACTGGAAATCGCCACGGGACGCGCCGCGCTGCCCGGCACGCCGGCTCGCTTCGAGAGCCTGCTGGCGCCGCGCAAGCCGCTGGTGGCAGAGGATGAAAGCGGCCGCATCGATCTGCGCGACCTCGGATCCTTAATGCTGGTCAACCCAGGCACGCCGCTGATGCGGCGTATCCCGGCTCGTCAGGGCACCGATGGCGTCGATGTCTTCGGCAAGACCGTGGCAGCCGTACCCGCCGCCGATCCGCCGTTCGCGGAAGGCCTGACCGGGGTGGCCCCCGATCCTGCGGATCCGGAGGTCCTGCTGGCGGCTATTTCCGGCTCGCCGGTGTTGTCGGCGCAAGGCGCCAGCGTGAGCCCGGTGGTCGATGTCGAGGCGGTGGACATGCACTCAGGCAATGTCACGTTCGACGGCACCCTGCGTGTCAACGGCGACATCAAGACCGGCATGACCGTGCGCGTGACCGGCGACGTGATCGTCAGCGGCACCATCGAGGCCGCCCATGTGGAGGCGGGCGGCAACGTGGTGGTGAAAGGCGGCATCATCGGCAAGGCCGAAGGCGCTCACCAGAGTGCCGACAACGCCGCCACCGAGGCGCGGGTACGCTGCAAGGGCTCGTTGCATGCGCGCTTTATCGAAAGCGCGGTGGTGGAGGCCGGCACCGAGGTCAAGGTGGAAAGCGGCATTCGCCAAAGCGATGTCGCGGCCGGGACCAGCATCGTCGCCGGCAGCCCCAAGGGCGGCCAGGGCAATATCACCGGGGGACGCTGCCGGGCGCAACTGGCCGTGCGTACCGCCATCCTCGGTGGCGCCGCAGGCGCGGCCACCATCGTGCAGGTCGGAACCAACCCCTATGCCGAAGCCGAGAAGGCCGAGGCCGAGGCCCAGCGCCAGAAGCTGGAAGCCGAGCAGGGCAAGGTGCAGCAACTGGTCAGCTTCTTCGCCAAGCATCCCGAGAAAGCCGTCGGCGACCTGCGCGAGAAGGCGCGCGCCACCCTGTTCAAGCTCACCCGCGACTCGATCGAACTCGACTCCAGGCTGGCCAAACTGGCCGAAAAGCTGCGCCCGTCTCCCGAAGCCGTGATCGAAGTAAGCCGGCGTATCCATGGTGGGGTCAGCCTGCACATCGGGCAGAAGTCGATGAAGATCATGGAGGACAAGCCGGGCGGCCAGATCCGGCTGGTGGAGGATCGCATCGCGCTGGTCTGAAACCCGCTGCCTGGCGGCGTTTTGCGCTCCGCCGGCAGCTGGCAGCCGGTTGGCCGCGCCAGGGGCATGACCACTTGGTCAGGTTGCGCGCAAGTCTCCCGGCTCATTTTGCAGAAATTTCTCCTTGTAGATTAGGAAAGGGCTGGCATGTCGGGGCATGGCTACTCGCTAAAGTAGCCACATACCGCTCCTCCCCGGGGTGGTATCCCCGATGAGGGCCCGACCCCTTGGCCCTCTTTCCATAGCGCTGCATACTTTTGTATGCGGCGCTTCTTTTTTGCGGCTTCGGCTCCACAGTGCTACCAGACCCGAATCTTGATCTGCAGCGAAATGCAGCCGTCCACCTTGCCCCGCATGGTTGGGACATAGATCAGGTTCGCACCCAGGCGTCCGTATTCGATGCTGATGACCGGCGCGGCCATCGGGGACCAGCCGCCATGATTGATGTCCGGGTACCCGCGCACCGCGCCGGCCATCGCGCCGATCCGGAGCGGGCCCAGGTGCAAGGGCTGCCAGGAGAGACTCGCGTAAGTAGAGTGCTCGCGCATGCTGTTGCGGTACTCGCCGGCGGATAAGGTGAAATCCTCGCTCACGCGGAAATCGGCGCCGACTCCCCAGTTGTACGCGTTGTAGTGCGCCGTGTGATTGAAGTGATACGAGAGAAACCCTGCGTTCAGCCAGACCTGCGGGCTGAAGGCGGGCGCCGGGGCCTCCGGCGGCGTGGCATCGTCCGCGCGCACGGGTACGTTCCACATTGATGCGCACAAGGCAAACACCATGAGCAGTCCGCGCGGAAAAAGGCGATATCCCGCCGCGCCAGGGACTGGATAGGCATCCATGGCCGCTTCCTTTCTTGTTTTTCGTGGCTGTGGGCGGGCTGGGCGCGCATCAGTCGACGCGTGGGTCCAGCCATCCTGCGCGAGTCCGGCATGGCGCCGGTAGCCCTAGGTGGCAGCGGTATGCATGGTGTTCCCCCGGTTGCGTGGCAAACGCGAACTCGTGCCGCGTGCTTGCCGGCCGGTTCGTCATATTTCGCGGCCACCCGGTCGGGCGGTCCGTGGTTGTACTTATCGTGATACCAGTCTGGTGCTCCGGCGCGGTCGATTCAATCCGTCGAACGCTCTAAGCCTATGGAGGGGATTGGAGGGCAAGCGGTTGTCAACGTCGCGGCCGGCAGGAGCGTTCCGCGCGCCGGATGGGCCAGGATGTGGCAACAAGTATCGGGATTGAAATTAAATGAATATTTTCAAAGGTAATTTCAATCGATTTGCCTGGTCGCAATCTTTCTTCGACGTGTATGTTTTGCCTGATAGTGCAATTGGCTCGCCAGGCAGACCGGGCGTTCCGAGAGCGCGCCGGAGCTGGAATCTGAGTGGAAATGGAATCACATGACCGAATCGCCTGCCTGCTATCGTCACGAGCTGCCTGCGCGGGTTGCGATCTTCGACCTGGATGGGACGATCATCGATGCCGCCGCGGATATTGCGGCGCAGATCAATCTGCTCCTGCAGGCAAGACGCCTCCAGCCTTTGACAGTCGCCGAGGCGACCACGCTGCTCGGAGACGGGCTCAGGGTCTTTGCGTCGCGTGCGTTTCAACTGCGCGGCGCCGAGATCGGGGATGACGAATCCTCGTCGTTCATCCAGGGCTATTTGGATGCACCCGTAGCGGAGACACGGCTATATCCGGAGGTAAGGAAGGTACTGGCTGAACTGACTGGAGAGGGGTGGCGCCTGGTGGTATGCACCAACAAGATCGAGGCCGCAGCTATCCACATTCTTGAGGAACTCGGCGTTCTCTCATTCTTCGACGTAGTCTGCGGCGCCGATACAGTCCCATGCTGCAAGCCGAGCCCGGTGCACCTTCAACATGCCCTGGCGCGTGCCGGCCTGCTTCAGCAGCGTGCTGTGATGATTGGCGACAATCGCGTAGATGTGCTGGCCGCCAGGGCGCTCGGCATACCGTCGGTGTTCGCCGGGTGGGGTTACGGGCACCGCGATACGGGCAAGGAAGCCACAATAGCCGCAGCCCGCTTTGGCGACTTGCCTCCGGTCCTCGCGTTGGTGGCGGGCTGAGCGGCGGGCGCGGGCGAGCCCACTGGCTTCCCGGCGCCGCGCCTGTACGTATGTTGGTCGCGCCGGCGTGAGCGCTTCGGTTTTACTGATTCTTCAGCGCCGCGAGCACCCGTGTTTCAACCTCTCTGATCCAGGCGATCCTTGCAATCGCCGTAGGCGTGCGAGTCATTGGGGTGCAGCCGCTGGCATCGTGCCTTCTCCTGATCGTAGGCCCGAGCGACGTCGGCGTTCTGGCGAAGGCAATCCCGAAACGCAAGGTGCCGGACGATATCGTTGCATGGCGGCCAAGACCGTACCACTGGCTACATGAAGCCCAGAAACAACAAAGCCCAACCGCGATGGCTGGGCTAGGTGCTTGAATCTGTTGGTGCCGAAGAGAGGAATCGAACCCCCGACCTTCTCATTACGAATGAGCGGAAAGGGGCATTTCCGTGCGTTGACGGACATCCCAGAAAAACCGGAAACCTAGGCCAGATAAGGCTTTTCTGGTGATGGTGTACACTGCCACGTTGATTCGGATTCCCTTTGATTCCCTCAAAAAACCTACATGGTGCCTACATGGCGCCTACACGAACGTCAATCGATGCGAAGAGAGAACTTCACGGCTGGTCGGGTTGCCGGCTATCAGTGCGAGGCCGGCAAGCAGCAGTCCATCTTTTGGGATAGCGGCATGCCAGGCCTGGGCCTGCGCGTGACTGCCACCGGGGCGCGGTCATATATCTTCGAGTCCCGTCTGTTCGGGAAAACGGTGCGCATGACCATCGGGAGCCCAAAAGCCTGGGATCTGGTGAAGGCCCGCACCGAGGCCGCCCGGTTGAAAACTGTCATTGACGCCGGTCAGGACCCCCGCGAACTGATGGCCGAGGCCCGCGCCGCGCATGAGGCGAGAGCCGCCGCCGCTGCTGCGCAAGCCGTGACGGTGGGTGAGGTGTGGCCGCGTTATCTGGAAGAAGGGCGGCCCAAGCGCAAGGACGCCTGGAAGCCGCGATATCTTTCCGACCTGCAGGCGATGGCCGCGCCTGGTGGCGAGAAGAAAAAGCGGGGCAAGGGCACCACGCGACCGGGGCCGCTGTTCCCGCTGATGACGCTGACACTCTCGGAGCTGACTGAGGATGCACTGAAGTCCTGGTTCGACCGCGAGGCACTTGCGGGGAAGCATCAAGCTGCCCGAGCCCTGATGATGTTCCGGGGGTTCCTGCGCTGGTGCGCCGCTCGCCCAGAGTACCGTGCCCTGGTTGACCGCGATGCCGGCACGGCCGCGTCTATCGTGGAAGCATTGCCGAGCAGTACCCGTCGCACCGATGCGCTGGAAGCCGCGCAGGTGCCGGGCTGGTGGTCCGGGGTAGAGCAACTGGGTAACCGGACGGCGAGCGTCTACCTGCGCGCGCTGTTGCTGACCGGCGCGCGGCGGGAGGAAATGGCCGCACTGCGGTGGGAAGACGTGGATTTCCGCTGGCGCAAGCTGACGATTGCCGACAAGGTGGACGCGACCCGCACTATCCCGCTGACCGACTACTTGACCTGGCTGCTGGGCACGCTGCCGCGGGTCAAAGATAATGAATTTGTCTTCGCATCACGCGGGAAGGGCGGGCGCATTACCGACACCCGCGCCAGTCACGCGAAGGCACTACTGAGCGCCGGAATCCAGAGCCTGACGACGCACGGCTTGCGTCGCTCGTTCTCGCTCCTGGGAGAGGCAGCAGGAGCGCCGGCTGGCGCCATTGCGCAAGTCATGGGCCACAAACCAAGTGCGACCGCCGAGGGATATCGCCCGCGTAGCATCGACGCGCTGAGGCCCTTCCTTCAGCAGGTGGAGCGGCACATTCTTGACCTGGCCGGAGTGAAGTTCGGCCCCGAGCAGCAAACTATCGGCCTGCACGCCGTGAAATGACTGTTTTGCTCCTGCCTAGCTTTAGCGGGCGAAAAGCCGGATACCTTCACCGGCCTGGCAGGGGCTCCCATTTTCGAAGGGTTCGTGCATGAAGGGCGCAATCAATGGACGTAAAAGAATTCTTGGCTAGTCAGAAGGCACTCTTCGTTCCCGTTCGAGACCTGCTACATCGGATGGCGGACGCCGGAGGATGCAGCGAGCGCGAAGCGGCCAGCGTGCTTTCAAGTTGCCTGAAGCAGGCGGGGGAGGGTGCCCCCGCGTGGTACGAGTACAGCGACTGTACGGGGCCAGCAAAAATCGACAAAACAAGCATAGGTCGCGCCTTCTTCATGCTTGAGGAGCTCGCGTGCAGCGATGAGAACCGCATGTATGACCCTCACATACCACGTGATGCGGTTTGGGGCTTCCACGGTGATAAGGAATATGACCTGATTCACTTCGGAGCCTGTGAGGCATATCAGGACTACGGCTTCATCGCTGCAGAGATTTACGACCTGCTCCGACACAACAAAATCGAACTCCCTGGCGCGGGGCTAAAAAAGCCGAACCCGCCCGGGGCGCCGGAAAGGCAAGGGGCAAACGTGCCGATCCATCCCTCGCAAGCGGATGCCCCTCCGCCAATCCGTTCACCAAGGATAGCCGCTGCTTTTGCAGGCCTCGGCGGCTGGGATAAGGATGAGTGGAGTGCCCGGCTCAAAGATCCGCCAAAGTGGCTGGAAAAATTCCGCTTGGGTGAGGGCGGTAGAGGAAGAGGCAACGCTGCAACGTGGAATCCCGTCGCCATTGCCGTGCATCTCTTCACCGAAGGAGCCTCGCGCCAGAAGCTGGACGCCATTTTCGGACTTATGCAGTTCGAAAAGTGGCGAGACCTGTGGCAGGACTACGCGGAATAAATGCGGTTCGAAAATGCGGTGAAAAGGCGGAAAAATGCGGTTCCAGTTCCCACTAACCCGCGCCGAGTCTGGAAATTAAATGCGGTGAAAATGCGGTGATTTGCTCGCCTTTTTTCCGTCAATCAGGCTGCTACCCAAGCGCCTTGCGTGGCTTGCCGGTGCGGCGGGTGGATATGCGGTCCCGCCCGGACGCCACGCGACGCGAAACCATGTTTCGTAACCTTGGGAGTTAGCCACATGCAATCGCTTACCACACCTGCCGTTGTCATCGGCCAGCACCTCTCCACTGAGGAACTGGCCCAGATATTGAAAATCACTGCGCAAGGCATCCGCAAGCGCTTTTGCGTTACCGGTTCCTATTGGGGCGTCCGTCCGGTCAAGCTGCCTAGCGGTCGCCTGCTCTGGCCCGGCGATACCGTGGAACGCCTGGGTCGGGGTGCGCAATGAATGCACCCCGCCTTACCCCGATTCCGAGCTATGCCGTAGACCTGCTGCTGGCCGCAAGGTTGGCTGCGTGGCCGCCCGTAAATGCAACATCCGAGCAGTTGGCCAAGTATCAGGAGAGCCTGAACGACGCCGTCATCGCCTTCGAAGAACGGATGCCGGTCTGCAATGGCGTGATCCTTGTGGAGCACGCTATCGTCGAATGTCCGACCCAGCGTGCCGGCGCCGAAGCGGCGCTGTCATTCCTGCGCGACCATGAGGACCGCGCCGTCAACCTGGCCGACTCCCTGCCCGCCGAACTGCACCGCCACCTAGTAGTGCTGGGCGACCTGCACGGCAAGGAGGCCCGCGCCTTCCTGTACGTGGTGGGTGCGTTCCTGTCGTGGTCGATGATCGGCTTTGCGCCGAACCTGGAGACATGGGACGTAGACGCGGCGTTGGCCGGGATGGATGGATAGCGATTCGTGCGCGCGTAATGCGTAGGCTCAATTCCGACTTGCGCAGTCAACTACTCTTCTGCACAAAAAAATCTGCTTGCCACTTTATTCGGAAAAACAAAGAGATTCGAGAGAAACTCTTCTATCCGCAGAAAACCCTTACTGGACAACGCTTCGCGACGAATCGTAAGATCCGAGCCAACGCGCCAATCCTGGCAAATAATAAAATCAGAAGAGCGGAAAATGGTTGGGTAGGGCACCGTTAGCGCGGTGGCCTACCCCGTGAATATCAACCCATGGACGGGACGACATTCTGCGATGTAGCCAAAAAAATGCTAACACTGGGCTGCTTTTTTCGCAAGCCGCGGTGTGGCATTGTGTCGCCTGTCCACTTTCTGGAGGTCCTCCAAGGTGGACGTTTCTGAAGTAAAAATCCGCTCCGCGAAATCTATCGCCGCCCAGCTCGGCGTTTGCCGTCAGACCCTGGCAAACATGGAGGCACGCGATGAATTTCCGCGCTCGGTCCCCCTGAGTGATAGTGGGAATCGCATTGGCTATCTGGCGCACGAAGTTGACGCCTGGCTCGCAGAGCGCATCGCGAAGCGCGACGCAGCGGCTGGCTCGCCTGCGGAGGCCAGCCAGCCCCCCATGGGGAGCATCTGATGCGCGCCGATCAATTACCTCTGACGCCATCAGACTGCGACCTGCGCGGCTTCCCTTTCTTGCCGATCGATATCGCGCGCCTCTTCGGCTCTGCGTTCCACGCGCTGGCCAGCGATTCCGAGTGGCGCGCTGGTGTGACCTTGTGGCTCAAGTCATTCCACCAGGTGCCGGCAGCATCATTGCCCGACGACGACGTCGCGCTGGCACGCTTGGCAGAACTTGGCCGCGACCTGAAGACCTGGAAGAAGCTGCGTGCACGGGCGCTGCACGGGTGGGTGAAGTGCTCCGATGGCCGGCTATACCACCCAGTCGTCGCGGAGAAAGTCCACGACGCCTGGAAGGGCAAGCAGACCCAGCGCGCGCGCACCTGCAAGGCTCGCATCACTGCCTTCCTCACACGTCTGTCGAAGCCCGGTGACAGCATCGAGTTCGCCCACATCGAATCCCTTGTCACAGAGGGTCTGAAGGAACTTCGACAATACCTGTCACAGGCTGAGTACCTGTCCTTTGAACAGTCTGTCACAGACTCTGTGGCTGAGACCAAGAGAAAGAGAGAAGGAAAGGGAGAAGGAAAGAGAGAAGGAAAGGGATGTGTTTATTCCGCTCCTAGCGGAACGGGCGGCGTGCCGCCTGCCATCACGCCACATCTGCCGAACGGAACAACCGGGGAGCAGAACCCGCGAGCGGAGCAGCTCGCCGCCATAATGCGCGATACCCACGGCATGAAGGCGGCCAACAATGCCTCAGACGTGCTGGAGATGGCTAGCTTGGCCGTGTCGGACCAGGAAATCGCCGAGGCGGTTGAGATGTTCAAGGGGCTCAAGCCCGGCGAAAAGCCGAACGTGGGGTATATCCATCAAATGATTCTCAGTGCTAGGCGAAAGGCGGCAAAGGCTGGGGCTGCATCTGGTAAGCACGCTGGCTCCGCGCAGGCATCGACAGCCATGTCCTGGTGGCTGTCCCCCGAGGGTGTTCGCGCGCGTGGCACCGAGCTGGGCCTGACGCAACGCGAGGACAAGGGCGAACTCCCTCGCCAGTTCCGCGTGCGCGTGCTGAAGACCGCCGGCCCCGGGCCGTGGCAGGACGAATACCTCAAGGAAATTTCGCGCGAGGCAGCTGAGCACGAGCGTGTCCTCGCCCACTTCAACGACGAGGAAATGGCTGAATGATACGGACAGCGAACATGGTAAGCGGCGAAAACCCAAACGACATCGCTATCGCGGTTGCCAAGCTCTCGGCTGATCGCTTCTCCCAGCTCCGAGAAATTTTGGGCTCGATCACGCGGGTCGAGGCCGCCTATGCCGCCGATGGTTGCTCAGATGGCATTGCCGGAGCGGTGGCGCAGGTCGCGGCACGCCGCGTTGCAGATGGAGTCACCGAGGGCGCCGGCTACCTGCCGCATCTGAAAGACGGTTGTGAGATCGATGCGATCGACTACCTCGATCTGGCCGTCAAGCGGTTTTCGTCAATCCGCGCGCTGCTGGATGCCGTTCGTCTGGAAGGGGGCCGAGACGTTGCCGATCTGGCGGCTGCTGGACTCGTCTTGGCGACCTCTGGCCTGGAGTGTGCCCAGGCCGGCCGCCTGGCAGCTTCCGGCGAGGAAGTGGCGCAGGGGGGATTCTGGTGAGCGCGTCGGTAATCTTGAGCCGGGCCAGGGTGTTGGGCGTCGACCTTCGGGTTGACCATGGCCAGCTCAATGTCTCGGGGCCACCGCGCATGGTGCGCGTGCTAGTGGACGAGATTGCCGATGTCGAATCGGAGATTGTCGCCGCGCTACAACTCGTTGACGAGGCACTGGTTACCGGGACGGATCCGGCTGGCGCGCAAGTGGCAGGCCCGCAGGCGGAAATGCTGCTGCGGGCCGAGTTGGTTGCGCTGATCGGGGAGGTCTCGGTGCTCTTGGGCGAGACCTCGCGACCGGCAGCCGTCCAATCTCATGCGCTTCGGGAACCGCTTCACGCCATCCCCGCGAGTCTGGCATTCTTCCGAGACTGCGCCTCGAGCCCGCGCGCCGCGCAGGCGGCTCGGGCATTCATTGAGTCGCTTCTCCGGTGCCCGCTGGGCCGACGAATATATGGCGCTGTGTAAGTGCCACGAGGTTCTCTAATTCCTCATTGCGCTTTACATACGCTTCTCGCACGCATGCAACATCGGGGCATGTGTCGCGCCGCATTGATCTCCAGTTGTCCTGCTCGCGCTTGAACGCTGGTTTGTCCATGGTTGCCGCCATGACCTCCTTGTAGAACTTGACCATTCGATGGTCGGCCGCAGATAGATCCTGGTCTGCGCAAATCATGTGCTCGACCTGAGTCCTTGCTTTGTTGCAGTCGAAGCCGGGGGACAAAGTGGCTTGCGCTGTGGCTGGTGGTGTTGGGCTCTGGCTCGTCGGTTCGCCTCTCGGCTCCTGGGCGGGTGCGGGGTTGATAGCGGGCGCTGGCTCTGCTTTTGCCAGAGGATCAAATGGCAGGTCTTTGCAGTCGATCGCTTTATCCCACACGAGTAAGCGGCCCCCATCCTTAAAGGTCACGATAATGCCGTCCGAGAACGATTCGTGGTTCGCTACACGCCGGCCCTCCGCCCCCTCGATGTTTGCAACAGTATCACTTTCATAGTCCCCGTAAACAGGCAAGCAGTGCACGCGTTTCGCCTCGCTATCGTAGTATCTGGGCGCGTATCTCGGCCCAACAGCACGGGCAACCTGCGCTGCTGCCTCGTTAGTTTCAGGCGAGGGCGCTGCTGGCTCCGATCTTGAGCATCCCGCGATATTCGAAAGACACACAAGCATGGCTGCAAGCCAAGGCCAGTGACGCGACATAGACTTCCTCCCAACTCGTTGTGATTTCACCGCAACTATGCCTCGACGGCAACTTATAGCCAAGGTGCAGCAGCGCGGGCGTTTTGCCGCGCTCACGAAGCCCCAGCACGCTGCCTTCCCCGGCACCTGGTCGTGACTCAATCCTGAGTGTCGATCAAATTGCCAAGGAGGCGCAATGAAGACGAAATCGGGGGACAAGGCCGCAGGCTCATCGCCGCGCGCTCCTGTTCCAGGGTGGTGGCACGAACGGAGGGCACCCCTCGTGGTCGGAGCCAGGGAGAGGAGCCCGCTGGACCAGCTATGTGACAAGGCTGATCATCTGCTGAAGTCATTGAGGGCTTGCCATGAGCATTGAGTCGCAGATCAAGGCCGCCGAAGAGTGCTTGCGCTCCGCTTTGGTGGCAGGGCAGGACACCGGCACCCATCGCGCCGAACTGGGGCGCCTACAGGCCGAACTGGCCCACCAGCGAGCCTTGGAGACTCAGGCCGCGACGTCCGCCGTGCAAGACGCACGGAGAGCTGCCGAGGCATCAATTCAATATGACGCAGGCTGTATTGCCGCTGAGTCGGCCGAGCGAGTGCAGGCACTTTTGGCGGCATTTTCCATTGAGGATTCGCAACAATGATTGAGCAGAACGCCGTTCGGGTGGCGCACGCACGCGCCAAGCTTTCGGACGCCACCCAGGCCGTCACTGGTGTCGCTTTGCGCCTCAGCGAAGCCGCTCAGCGCATCGCTGATGCACAGTCGCGTATGGCGGCCGCTCTCGCTGGCCTGCGGTCTGGTGAGTTTCAGGAAGATGTCGGCGCTGCGCGGATGGCGGTCGCGAAGGCCGATATCGCAGACCTCGAGCAGCTGGCCACCGAGGTACGCTCCGAGGCAGCCAACGCGGAGCAGGTCCGCAATGCCGCCGCGGAAGCCCTGCGGCACGCCGAGGAGGGTTTAGCGCGCGCGGAGCGCGAGTCGGTGATCAAGGGCCTGGACGAGCGCATCGCGCGCCTCGATTCCATGCTGTGCCAAGCAATCGCCGAGCTGCACCAGCTCGGCATCGAGCAGGCCGGCGGTGGCCACCAACAACTCAATCGAAGCTGGAAGCCATCCGAAGCCCTTCACCGGGCGGTCGTGTTTCAGGTGCCCCCGCCCCCGGCGAGCTGATATCTGTAGGGGAGGCCGGCCTCCCGCGCTGCGCATCTGGTTGTCGTGGGGCGCAGTCCGGTATGGCTGGCGTCTAATCGGCCGCCGGCCGGGACCGGTAGGTATCGCAGCGCATCGCGCATGGCCGGCCTCAGCTTCGCGGGGAGGTACTCGGTTGGTCGTGACCTCAACCTGAATTTCATATTTTTGGGATTCAGGAGCGCGCTGTGAAGCAGGATTTTTTCCCCGTGGAACTGGCTGAGGAAGGGCTGGGCTTCATTTATCCGACCGCCGGCAGCGTTCGCGGTCGCGTGCTTGCCGCGCTGCTTCGCGGTGAGCAGATCACGCAGACCGATGCTCTTTGTCGCTGGGCCACGTCGCGCCTGGGCTCGGCCATATATCAACTTCGCAGGGAGTTCGGCTGGCCGATCATGACGACGGAGATTGAGGTGCCGACACGTGACAATGGCCGGCTGGCGTCGGTGGCTCGCTACTGGTTGCCGAATCACGCGATACAGCGAGCTGGTGCGCATGGTCAGATGTTTGCCCGGCCAGTGGGGTGTGGCGACGCGTGCAGCGCATGAGCGGCCAGGCGCCGCCTGTCGCTCGTTCTGTGTCCGTCTGGTGTTCCTGGGCTCGTCGGATTTCCCTAATTCATAGGCGCTTCCGTCGCCTGCTTCCCCGCCCCTATCCTGGCCGGCTGGGCTTCGTAGTCCACCAGGCTTGCGCCTGGCCACCGGTGCTTGATGACCTGCTTGGCCTCGGCCCAGCCGGTGCAGTATTCCAGCTCGAGCAGCAGTGCATCCCCCTTTAGTTCGACAAGGCAGACGGCCCGATGTAGGAGCTCCGCGGCTTTCTTGGGTTGCGCCCCCTTGGAGTTGGCACCAATTCGCAACTCTCGCTCGCGGTTATAGCAGCTCACGCACAGCGCCCCACCGAGGAGGCGGAATGTTGCGGTGCTGCATCGCACGCAACGCCTTGCGGGCTCGACTCCCCGGTACGGGAGCCCCATCCATTCTCGCTTTGCCTCTGGCTGTGGCAGACACTCCGACGTGTGGATCTCCCCGATAGGGCATGCGTTGCATTGAATTGTCGCCTTGGTGGCGATGTTTCGAGCGCAGGCGGTTGGCGTCAGATTCGCCTTCAGGGGCTCGCATCGGAAAAGGCGTACGCCTGGATAGTCGGGACTCTCTTCGTAGTGAACTTGCATCGGGACTGCTCTTTCCCCAGGTGTTCTGGTGGAGAGAGCGTTGGGTCACGACCAGTCGAGAGGGACAACCCCGAAAACGGTTGTCGGTTGTCGTGACGCCATGCTCGGCATGGAGCAAGGTCAATCAGGAGCGATGGTCGTGGCGCAAGGGAAAAAAGAGGCACAGCAGTGGGTATTGGCGCGGGCGCGCTGGGAGGCCGAGCCTCAGATGACGTTCTCGGACGTCGCCGTATTGCTTGGAATTTCAAAGCAGGCTGTGGCGAAACACGCTCAGCGCTTCGGCTGGCGCCAGAGACTGGACATGCCAACCCTCATTGCCAAAGCCCACGCGAAAGCTGATGAGGAGATTGTAAGGAGTATGGAGCGTGATGCGGACGCCAGCCACGCAGAGACGCCGCGGGTTGTCGCTCCAGGACCTGTTTTTGCGGGGTTGTCGCGCCCCGTTCTTCCAGCCGACGCGCCCCCTAAGCAAGCCCACCAGATCACCTCGGCTGCTGCGATCGATGCGCGCGCCGAGCTGCTGACCCGCCATCGCCGGGAGTGGGGCGCCGTGCGCAACCTCGCCTACGACGCGATCAAGTCGAAGGATCTGGATAAGGCGCGCACGGCCAAGACCGCCGCGGAGGCGGTGAAGACTATCCAGGACAGCGAGCGCAAGGCCTGGGGGCTGGATTCGGGCGACGATGGCCCCGTGAAGGTCACAGTGATCCGGGGTGGCACCTGATGGGCACGCCAAGTGCGCCCACTCTTGATAACACCTTTTATCGCGAGTTGGCCGGCTGGCCTCCACCTGTTCGGCTGGCGAACGAAGGATCGTTTCAGGATGGGAAGAATTGAGGGGCGGCCGGGAGGGGCCCGGCCGCCCTCGTGTTCATGCCGCCAGTTCCAGGCGGCTCTCTTCCGGGTCGGCCGCCGCTGCCTGCTGGACCAACGCCGTGGCGAAGTGGGCCTGGCAGGCTTGCCGATCGTTCAACCGGACGCGCAACTTGGCACACACACGACGCAGTGCTTCGACACTCTCAACAATGTGGGATTGAATGGATAGCGGAGGAAGCGGAAATGCTAGGCGAGATACCTCTGTGCTATTGATGTTTTTCACGCCCGACGTGGTTCGAATTGGACCCTCTATCTGCGCTCGTACGCTTTTCGTTGCCAGTGCGAGGAGGACATATTTTGGGAGCGCAAGGTCCTCTCGAAGCCTTGCCCGCATCAGGTAACCGGCAAAGGCAAATCCCCGAGCATCTTCTTCAACCAGTGCAGCCGATCCAACCAGAGTCGCGCTACCGTTGGATCGGACAATTAGCAGATCTCCGGGAACAAGGGCTAAGCGATCCGCATCTTCCGGGCTGAGGGGGCCGAATTTCAGGTCATCAATTGTAACCGCCCCGTCCTTGAGGTTCGGTATTCGGAGAACAGGGGTACCATCGATCTCGTAGTCACATTTCACAGACGTACCATATCGCAATTCGCCGATTACATCGCCAAACCGGATCCATGCCCAATACGATGGAATTTCATATGGCGGATCAAAGCGTGCGTTGTTTTCAATCGATTGCTCGGCAGCGTCCTGGACAGAGTTCTCGCCGGACCAAGGCGATATTTTCGTATCGCCGGTCGGAAGCAAAAGCCCACGCATGGCGAGTTGCAAGATAGTCTGCTCCAGCGTGTCGACGGCTTCCGGGCGGTCGAGCAGCAGGTCGAAGTGCGCAGCGACACGGGACCAGTTTTCTGCCAAGGCGTGCGCCGACTCGCTGGCGGCTAGTGCATCGAACAGCGACACGATCAGCCGCTTGTGGTGTTCCGACTCCAGGCGCCCGTTGGACTCCAACTCGTCGCAGAGCTGCATCAATTCGCCAACCTTGGCAACGATGCGCTTCTGCTCTGCCACAGGGGGGAGAGGCACTTTGAAGTCCAGTAGTTGCTCTTGCTTAATGCCGGCTACTGTCATGCCTGCACCGGCAATCCTGAGAGTCTTGTAGTAATTGATAAAGTACTGCTTATCGACCTCGTGCGGGAGGGTGATGGCCTTGAGATCCTGATTGATCGCGACATCCACCATTGCCTCCCCAATCTTACCTAGTCCCATTCGGGTGCATATCAACAGGGATCCAGCGGGGGCAAGGGTGGAACCGGCATCAAGTCCTGCCGGTGTGATCTTGTCCTTGGTGTCCCACACTGGGGTTCCGAACCCCAGATCCTTGACGCTTGCCCAGGGAATATCGCCTTCCCAGAACGAAGGATTGTGTTTGCTCGGTGTCCCTCCGCTCTTAATCGAGTAGATAAGATCGCCAATCCTGCACAACGTCCATCCGGCCGGCATTTCACATGCGCTGTCATCGTCGGTCATCGGAGCTAGAAGCAGACTCTTCCTTATCGTCCCGTCGGACACAAGAGCTTCTTGGTTGGCCCGAACTCCCTTCAGGAACTCAGCGGCCGGCTTGTCTTCCGATTTTTGACGAACTAGCTTCCCTTGAATCGAAAGCGACAAGATCAACTCACGTAGACGCTCTACTCCATCCGGAGCCACCGCCAGTAGGTCAAATCCTTCTCGGAATTTCATACCAGGCCCTCCAGCGCCTTAGCCAGGATGTCCTTGAGCTGGTCGCGCAACGCCTGCGCCTCGGCGGTCAGACGCTGGTACTGCGCGAGGAGTTCGTCCGGGTCGTGACTGACTGCCTCGCCACGGTGCGGGTTCTTCTGGTCGAGGTTGTAGCCGTTGGCCTTCAGCGTGGCGATGTCGACCTTCCAGGCGAATTCGTTCTCGACGCGGCTGGCAAAGCCGTCGGCCTCGCTGCCCCACCAGGCTTTCTCCGGCGCGAACTCCTCGATGCGGATTGGCTTGGTCTTCGAGTAGCTCTTGTAGCCGGCCGGGTAGGGATGCTCGTAGTACCAGACCTCGCGCGTCGGCGTACCCTTAGTGAAGAACAGCAGATTGGTCTTGATGCCGGTGTAGGGCGCAAACACGCCGTTGGGCAGGCGCACGATGGTGTGCAGATTGCACTCGGTGAGCAGCTTTTCCTTGATGCGGGCTTTCACGCCCTCGCCGAACAGCGTGCCATCGGGCAGTACCACCGCCGCACGCCCGTTGTGCTTGAGCAGTTCGATCATTAGCACCAGGAACAGGTCGGCCGTTTCCTTGGTGCGCACGTCGGCCGGGAAATTGGCCTCGATGCCCGCCTCTTCGGTGCCCCCAAAGGGCGGGTTGGTCAGGATCACGTCGACCAGATCCCGGTTGCCGTAGTCGGCCAGTGGCCGCGACAGCGTGTTGTCGTGGCGGATCTGCGACGGCACCTCGATGCCGTGCAGCATCATGTTGGTGATGCACAGCAGGTGGGGCAGTTGCTTCTTCTCGACCCCGGTGATGGCATTTTGCAGCACGATATCGTCGTCGGCGCGCTTGCGCTGCGCCTTCAGGTGCTCGATCGCACAGGCAAGGAAGCCGCCGGTACCGCACGCCGGATCCAGGATGCGCTCGCTTAGCCGTGGGTTGACCTGGTCGACCATGAACTGCGTGACCGCGCGCGGCGTGTAAAACTCGCCCGCGTTGCCGGCGCTCTGCAGATCCTTCAGGATCCGCTCGTAGAGGTCATTGAACAGGTGCCGATCGGCGCGGTTGTTGAAGTCGATCTCGTTGATTTTGTTGATCACCTGGCGCAGCAACTGCCCGGACTTCATGTAGTTGTAGGCGTCGCTGAACACTTCGCGCGCCACGAAGCCGCGCGCATTGCGCTGCGGGTCCACCTTGAGCGCCTTGATCGACGGGAACAGATCGTCGTTGACGAAGGCCAGCAGCTCCTCGCCGGTGATTCCCTCAGGATCGGCCGCCCAGTTGCGCCAACGCAGCCCGTCCGGCAGCGGCGACTTGAATGCGTCGCGCATCAGTTCCAGCTCCGTTTCCTGGTCATCGAAGATTTTGAGGAACAGCAGCCAACTGAGCTGGGCGATGCGCTGGGCATCGCCGTCGACGCCGGCGTCCTGCCGCATGATGTCCTGGATGGACTTGATAAAGGTCGAGCTGATGGTCATGAAAAATTGCTAGAAACGTTATTGATAGAGCGCACGCTCGAGTTCCTGGAGCGCAGCCTGGTACTGGGCGCGACCGCCAAAAGCCGTGATGATCTCGACCGGTGAGCCCAACTGGTCGAGCGGCGCTAGCCGCAGCACCTCGGGTTGTTCGATGTTGGCGATGCCGTCATCGGCGTACTTGTCGAGGAGCACCTGCAACACCTTCCTGGCCTTGTCGCCGTACTTGCCAAAGACATCGCGCTTCCTGACCTGCTCGGCGCGTTCGCGCCGGGTCAGCGGCTGCTGTCCAAAGGCGATGTGGCAGATCAGGTCGAATGGGTCGAGTTCCTTGCCGGTCTCGCGCGCCAGTTCGTCGAACAGGATGCCCTGCATTTCGAGCTCGGCCAGGATCGCCTGCTTGCGCTCCGCCGCGTTCCACGCCTGCAGGAAACCATCGAGCGAGACATAGCGCTTGCCGATCTGGATGCGCGTGAAATCACGCAAGGATTCGGTGATCAGCTTGCCGTCCGGGCCCAGGTACTGGACGCGTTCATTGGCGACGCAGACCGTGACGTGGTCAATGACGTACTTGGTGCGGCCCGGGCCAGGCCCTGGACCGGGGCCGTCCGGCCCGCCGGTCATCTCCTCGCCGACGTCCCCTTCCCCGCCATGGATGTCATCGCCAGTGGTGTCGGGCTCGTCCGGCGGGACGATGGGGTCATCTGACCCCGGCTCGAACACCACGACCGGGTCTCCATCGAACGCCGGATCGGCGAACAGCTCGGTGGCCTTCTTGAAGTCGAGAATGGTGAACCACAGCTTGTCATGCTCCTCGTCGATGCGGGTGCCGCGACCGATGATCTGCTTGAACTCGGTCATCGATTTGATGGTGCGGTCCAGCACCACCAACTTGCAGGTCTTGGCATCGACACCCGTGGTCATCAGGCGCGAGGTGGTCGCGATCACCGGATAAGGCCGGCGCGGATTGATGAAATTGTCGAGCTCGAGCTTGCCCTCGGGGTTGTCACCGGTGATCCGCATGACGTATTTGTCGTTGGCGCTGGCCAGATCGGGATTGGCGTTGATCAGCGCCTGGCGCATCCGGGCCGCATGGTCGATGTCCTCGCAGAACACGATGGTCTTGGCCATGCGGTCGGTCACGCGCAGGAACTCGGTAATGCGCTTGGCCACCGCCACGTCGCGCTGGGTAAGCACCAGCGAGCGGTTCATGTCGGACTGGTTGTAGATGCGGTCCTCGACCACCTGCCCGAACTTGTCAACTAGGCCGGCAGTCGGCCGCCAGCCAAAATCCTTGTCGAGATCGACGCGGATCACCTTGTAGGGCGCGAGGAAGCCGTCTTCGATACCCTGCCGCAGCGAGTAGGTATAGACCGGCTCGCCAAAGTAGGTGATGTTCGAGACCTCCGCCGTTTCCTTGGGCGTCGCGGTCAGGCCAAGATGGGTCGCCGAGCTAAAATAGTCCAAAATTTCGCGCCACGCCGAATCCTCGGCCGCGCTGCCGCGGTGGCACTCGTCAATCACCACCAAGTCGAAGAAATCCGGACTGAACTGGCGGTAGATGTTCCGTGCCTCGTCCGTGCCGGTGACGGCCTGATACAGCGACAGGTAGATCTCGTACGACTTTTCGACGGTACGGTTTTCGATCTTCGTCATCGCCCCGCCAAAGGGCTTGAAGTCGTTGGTCTTCGTCTGATCGACCAGGATGTTGCGGTCGGCCAGGAACAGGATGCGCTTGGCGGCGCGCGCCTTCCACAGCCGCCAGATGATCTGGAAGGCGGTGTAGGTCTTGCCGGTGCCGGTAGCCATCACCAGCAGGATGCGCGACTGGCCCTTGGTCACCGCCTCGATGGCCCGGTTGACGGCGGTGAGTTGGTAATAGCGCGCCTCCTTGCCCGGATGGTAGTCCTGCGCGAACACTGGCTCGGCCTCGGGCGCGATGCCCTTCCACGCCAGGTAGCGTTGCCACAGCGCACTGGGCGACGGAAATTCCGCCAGCGTGATCTCGCGCTCGATGACGCCGTCCTGGGCGGTCTTGTCGTGCCATACGAAGCCGTCGCCGTTGCTCGAAAAGGCAAACGGCACATCGATCATCTCGGCATAAGCCAGTGCCTGCTGGATGCCGTCGCGCACCGTGTGATTGTTGTCCTTCGCCTCGACGATGGCCAGCGGGATGCCCGGCTTGAAAAACAGCACGTAGTCGGCCCGGCGGATGGTTTTCTCATCGCGGCGGGCCTTGTTGCCGCGCACCACGACCCGGCCGCTGGTTAGCGCCACCTCTTCGCGCAGTTGCGTGTGCAGGTCCCAGCCCGCTTCCGCCAGGGCCGGCGAAATGAATTTGCTGCAGATATCCCGTTCAGAAAGTGCTTTTTTGTTCATTTTTATTCCTGGCGATGAGTACCTGTTTCGCAATGACCGTTCAGCCCGACTCTAAGGACGAACTATACGGATGCTGTTTATCGCGCTATGCGGGCCGGATGAGGTCGACCGTGACGCGGGAAACCTGCAGGTCAGTCAGAAAGGCGAGGGCTGTGTCGGCGCGAGCAAAGTGCCGCACCTCCTTGCGGGCCGAGCGCACGGTCCAGTCACCGTTGACGCGGATGACCCAGCCGCCCGGGCTGCGCACCAGTTCGCACTGGGTGATGGCGTTGGCTTGGGCCAGGGCCAGCAGTTGCAGTTCAGTCAGAGTGTGCAAAGCGCTTCTCGGCATGGCCGTGGGTGTGGTGGCAGGGATGGGATTCTGATTGACAGAATGGGGCAAAGTGTAACAAAACGCCGGCCAGGCATAAGACCCGATGCTAGTATTGCCGGCACATTAAGGCGGAAACATGGCGAAAACACCCATTTGGGTTCTGCACCCGCGTCCCGACGAGCACGGGAATCCTTTCAAGATCCACGAACCCTCGACGCCCACCGAGCCGGAAACCTGGGCGGATCCAGCGTCCATCGCATTGTGGACGCCCGACAGCGCCGTACCGGCCGAGCTGAATGGCGTGCCGTTCACACCTTGGGCCGACTACCGGGTGACTGAAGCCGGCTGGGATTACGTCGATGGCCAGATGGACGACCTGGAGGAGCCCGCCATGCAGACCAATGGCAAAAAGCCAGCAGCAGGCGTAGTGGTGGTGGAGCCGGACGGCCGCGTCTGGGTTGTGCACCCTTCCAATGGCTTCGCCGGGTACCGCGCCACCTTCCCCAAGGGGCACGGCGACGAGGAGCTCTCCCTGCAGGCCACGGCCATCAAGGAGGCCTTTGAGGAATCGGGACTCAAGGTGGCAATCATTGGCCTGATCGGCGACGTGGAACGCATGCAAACCATGACGCGCTACTATCGCGCACGCCGCGTCGGCGGAACGCCGGCGGCCATGGGTTGGGAAACGCAGGGCGTCGCGCTGGTGCCTGCCGCCGAGGTGGCAGGCTACGTGAACCGGGACGTCGATCGCACCGTGGCCAGCAAGGCTGGGCTTGGCACGCACCTAGTCAATTGATCATTTGCGGGAACGAATGGGCGGCCAGCGCCGCTTCGTAGGCGGCAGCCATTTCTTGGGCTTCCTCGGCCATCAACCACCAGACTTCCGACTGCTCTTCCAGGTAGTCCGTCGCCGCCGCCAAGCGCCTCCTGACCTCATTGGCCTGGGCAAGATCAGGAAGGTCGTGCAGGACGCGGGCATCGCCCACGATGAACACGACGTCGTTTTCGCTGATCCGTAGCAGCCTCTTCCCAGTCCGGCCAAATTCGTGCACGTAGCCTTGCAGCTCGAGCCTCAGCTGCCGATCGGATTCGGCGGCTTCAGTGCGGGCCAGCTCGAAGATGGCAGCGCCAATCTCGCCCATCACGAACATGACGCCTCCCAGCCGGCCGCTCTGCGAGCAGAAGCCGAGGTAGGGATTGCCGATATCATCGACCATCTCTTGGATCTCATAGAGCTCGCCCACCAATTTCGAGACCTTGACGCTCTCGTCGTCGATCAGTGCTCTGCCGATCCTGAGCAGATCCTCGCGGGCCTGCTCCACTAGCGCAGCGAGCTGCCTCCGCTGATCGTCATGCATGGTCGACTCTCTGGCGGCTTGCTGCTCTGTCCCGGGCGCGCATGATGCTCTGCCTGGTCGTGCCGTAGTCGCGGGCGAGCTGGGCGATCGAGACGCCGGCGGCGAGCTTCGCCAGCGCCTCGGCCTGCTGTGCTTCAGCGAGCGCCGCCGGGCGGCCCAGAGCCTTGCCCTCTGACTTGGCGCGAGCGAGCCCGGCCTGGGTACGCTCGATCAGCAGGTCGCGCTCGAATTCCGCAACCGCGTTTAGCACGCCCATCGTCATCTTGCCGGCCGCGCTGGTCAGGTCGACGCCGCCGAGCGCAAGGCAGTGGATCCGCACGCCCATCGCGGCCAGACGCTCGACCGTGGTGCGCACGTCCATCGCATTCCGCCCGAGCCGGTCCAGCTTCGTGACGATCAGCACGTCACCCGCCTCCAGCTTGTGCAGCAGCTTGGCGAACCCGGGGCGCTCGCCGGCGGCGACCGATCCGGAAATGTTCTCAACGACGATGCGGTGCGGCTCGACCGCGAAGCCGGCCGTCTGGATCTCGAGTACCTGGTTATCGGTCGTCTGGTCCGCGGTGGAAACCCGGGCGTAGGCGAAGGTTCGGGACATGGCTGCGTTCCTGATCTGTACGTTGAGGGTGTACGCATTATGTGGTCAGTACGAAATAAGTAAAGGTTAATTTACGTACATACCTGCGGCCCCAGTACGTAGACGGTCGTATTCGGACAGTTCATCTCGAAAAAGAAGAGGATTGGTATGTCTTGATGAGAGCGCTACCTAGTGGTGACCAACGAAGGCGGCCCGGCGCTCTCATCGAGCTTGAGTGGGAACACGGCTCGCGAGCCGCCTGCGCAATCCACCATGCGGTTCATCCCCGCGTGCGCGGGGAACACTTCAGCGTCAGGGTGCGCGACGCCTCCATGATCGGTTATAAGTTGACCAGGGCTGCCGCTGATCCAAACCACCCCCGAGCTTAGTAACGAAAGGCGAGCGCCAGGCGTGGACCGATATCAGGAAGTCGGTAACGGCCGAACATTTCGAGGCCGGCGACGAACCATTGCTTGTCGCCTTCTTCGTGGCCACCTGCCCCTATCGCCCAGGAACATGGAGCAACTGGGCGTGCGTTGCGGCCTGGTGGCCATGCGAAATGCCCTCGCGTCGCAAATCCTGAGCATGGCCCGCGCGCTGCGCCTGTCGCCGGCATGGCGGCGCGGGGTGAACTAGAAGAACACCGGCTTGCCCGCCCGGCGCAAGTACGAGGCTGGCCCTAACGAAGATTTGATTACCTTCGAATGAGTATTGTTAATTTTGACAATGCCCCGGAAGCGCGGCCTAACGGAATTGGGCCTATGTGTTCACATCATTGGTCAGCACCCATTCTGTTCGATTCCCCTTCGGGATCATTTCAATGATTTTTTCATCTCGCAGGCCGTAAAACACATTCTTCATTGCGTTTTCTGACTTGATCCCAGTCAAATCGCGGCCCTGTCTGTTGGTTATTTTTCCATTTTTTCTCAGGAAATCCAATACTAGCTCTTCTGGTTTCGCAAGTGGGGTGTGCGGTATTGTCACGATCACGGTATTTTGCGACTCTGCAATATCGGGATCCTTGAGCTTCCATTCCTTCATCTTTTGAAACGCCGTATTCAAGCCCTCACCCATATCTTTATTCGGAGGGGTTTTATAGCGTGCCAATGTCCGAACAATTTGCTTATTTCTTGAATAACGAACATCGAGTATATTCTCGACTGTTACAAATCCAGGAAGTCGCCCAGGGCTTTGCACTTCAATTCTGTTGTCAAAGATGCGCACATGAACGTCGTCCGAAATCGAGTAATCACGATGAATTATGGCATTTACGACGATTTCCCAGATTGCTTCTGGGGGATACGATATTTTCTTGAGCCCCTCTACAGTCCATACGCTGATATCAGACATAATCGCCGTAATGCGATTTACACTGTCTTGAATCAACCGATAAGCTGGTCCTTCCAATGCCTCTGAAAATGCGAGATGATCGCGTTCCGGATCATCCTCTTTAGTTTCGTAGCGAGTAATTCGCACGCCGGATCGGGTAGGTATCAGTGCCGATGGGTTGGGTGCGAACAGGACCAATCCACATACCTTCGGGTCCCAAGTTTTCAAATCGATCAGATTTTCGTTGACGGCAAAATTTAATGCATCCGTTTTCGGGGAGAAATCGAGCAGAAAAGTTCGCAACTCTACTGAGTCAACAACTGCTTCCGTCGGTACATTGTTGACGGCAGCATCTTCGAAAGATGCAAGACCTTTCGCAAATTTCAATGCGACGAGTTGCTCTGGATCCTTGATAGGAAGCGACTGGGCACCCTTCCGTATAAACACTTCTCTAGCGGCGGTCTGGTGAACCTGCGGGCTTTTATCGATGTTAATGAATAACACATACCCCGGAAGATCCTTTGCGACAAGAAATTCCATCGACGCCGGCACTTGAGGGATAATCCCCTGGAACGCCTGAAGCAAGCCATTGAAATCTTCAATAGTCGCAAGGCCAGCCCATCGTTTTTCAGGAGAGGGATCAAATTTGTCATCCTCGATGCCGATCAAAATATCGCCGCCGTCAGCGTTGGCAAAAGCTACAGCGATTTTCTGAAGGGATGCCCCTGACAATCTCGCCGATTTTTTGTCTAAAAAATGGCTTTCTGGGCGCTCGATCAACAATATTGCCTCACTGCGATCCAAGGCACGAGTAAGCATGAAGAGGTTCCGGTACGAAAGTGGGGTAAGAATCATACCAAGAAAGCATTGAGAGGGAGACGCAGAGCAGTGTGTCGCCCGCGCAGGTGGAAATTGTCATCAGGGACATCTTCGCAGCCGGCACCAACAGTTCCAAGGTTTACAGTAGCGCAAAACTCGCGGCGGATCATTGTCAAGACATGGTAGACCGCTCGCTGGAGGGCATCGGAATGGCCTTGGCCCGCAGCCGGATAAAAATGTGTCTAATACAGCATGTTGTGTGTGGGGGCAACATTGGGGGCATATTCGAAATCGGCCGGGCAAGAATTCTGTATCTATGGGCATTTTGACCACTTGTTTGGTAGGCTTTCGGTCATGGGACACTCAGGGGGGATGGGGATGGGGATGGGGAGGGCGCTGCAACAACCAAGAGTCATAAGTCTTTGATCTGATTGAGCTAGTTGTCTCTCTGTAGTCGCCCTTTGTTCCTTGGTTGAGACTCAGAATCGGTTGGTGCCGTGTTCCGCTCACGGGAGGCCCACCATACAAACAAATGGTTTGCGGGTAGTTTTCCGCAAGCCCTTTGTTCATTCTTGGTCGTTTGGGACACTCCCGGGACTCTTCGCCAGAGCAATGGCCTTTGATGTTGTCGATATGGCAGTATTTGGATCCAGCTACTGACGAATGAGGTCTTCAATGCTAAAGGGTCCAGTCGAAGAGGATTCGGACGTCCGGGCTGTGCTGGATTGGTTCGGCTCGGTCTCGGGTGACGCCGCCGCGTTTCGACATCGCATAGAAAAAGCGCAAGACTCTTACGGCAAATCGGTTGCTCAGCCTGCCAACTATGGGCAAGACCTGCGACTTGAGGACCTTGGCCACGATAAGGTCGCGTCGTACCTGGCGCAGGCCGACGCGCTCTTGCATAACCGCGGCGTTTATGACCTTGTACTGGGCGCCCGCATCGTGCCGTTCATCAAGCAATTGGGCGTCGGAATAGAGTTGCTTCGGCAGATGCCGGGTGCTGCGGAACGCGCGAGTCGGATGTTGCGCCAGAAGACAGTAGACCCGGAAAGTGCAATCTTTGAATTGGCTGCCGCTGTGAGGTATGCGCAGCAGGGCTATTCGGTTCAGTTCATACCCGAGGAGCCGGGCGGAGAACGCCGCCCGGACTTTGCCATTGACCGGGGCCGCTTTGCTGCTGAAGTTGAATGCAAGCGCCTGCAAAAGGGCGAATACGAAAAAGGTGAATCCAAGTATCAGCGCCAGCTTTTTCGTGCATTCGCTCAATTTATTGACGGCCATCGACTCAGCGTTCATGTCGACGTCGTCTACACGCGGGAGTTGAAGGATGTTCCCATAGACTACCTCGCGAAATGGGTTGAAGCGTCGTTAAGCTGCCGAATCCTCCTGCCGGAGGGTTTTCCATGGAAAGACGAGTTCGGGGAGGGGCGAATAAAACCGGCGGATATAAACGCCGTACATCGAGACATACGAGCCTCGTCGCTATTGTTTGGCCCCAAGATGGCGCGCCTGCTGGTCGGTGCCCCCGTATCCGAAGGGGCGTATAACATGACCGCGGGAGCCAAGCCAGACCCCCGCGACGCTCGCTTTGTGGAGCGGCTCGACTTTGGCTCTGTTGTCACATGGCAGTGCATCGCAGCCGGCTCTATCAATGCGCGCGCGCGCTACATCCTGTCGAAGCTGGCTGACGTCGACGGGCAGATGAAATCCTCGCCGGCCGGCATAGCGCATATCGCCATGGATGCAGAGCGCGATACTCGGGCTGCAGACCTACGCCGAAAGCGGAATCTTGAAGCGGTAAGCAATTTCGCGTTCAAAAGCAAAATGGCTGCAATCCGCCTGCATTATTTTGTGCCTCGCGTGACGGAAGTACACTCCTGGTTGATTGATGAGACGGTTGATTTCTTCAATCACGAGGGGATCAGCCCGAAGCTGCCTCGGAAAATCCTCAGCCGCTCCCGGCGGCTCAACAACGACTTGCCGGCTTGGCATCAGTCACCGCCACCGCCGCCAATCTAACGCTGGGGCCGCTAGCTTTGCCGGGCGCCATCATACGCCAGATTTTATCGACTCATCGCAGGTTGATCGGCCCATCTTCCCCGGTGCTGGGAACCTTCGCCTGCGTTGACCGGCATTCCCGAAAAAGACCTCCTGCATGGCGCCTACACGAACGGCAATCGATGCGAAGAGAGAACTTCACGGCTGGTTCAACATAGTCTTGTGGGTCTCCTCAATTTACCCAATTGGCCCGTCCTGAGCCATTTTCCTATTGTTTCTATTTGAGGAGGCCCGCGCGTTGCCCGTTACGTCAATCCAGACCCAGCTGGCGCTCCTTGATCAGCCCGTGCCAGAGCTGGGTTTCGGAGGCAATGTACTGCTCCATAGTGAACGGATCGCTGGGGATCAATTCCAGGCCGAACTCCTGCAGCTTGCGGGCGACGTCCGGATGTTTCAGGGCCGCGCCCACCTCACGCTGGAGGGTTGCGATCACCTCCTTGGGCGTGCTACTAGGCACCACTAGGCCCTGCCAGCCATAGGCCTCGACGCCCGCGTATCCCAGTTCGATTAGCGTAGGCACGTCCGGCAGTGCGCTACTGCGCTGGCGCGAGAATACCGCCATAGGCTTGACCTTGCCCGCCTTGATCATGGGCAGTGCCGCCGCGGCGTCGGCCACGAACAAGGGGACCTGGCCGCCAATCAGATCCTGCATCGCGCCGCCGCTACCACGGTAGGGCACATGGAGGATAAAAAGGCCTGCTTTCTGCTTGAATAGCTCCATGGCTAGATGATGCGGGCTGCCAGGGCCAGGCGAGGCATAGCTCAGCGCGCCCGGGTGTTTGCGCATTTGGTCGAACAGTGCGCTAGCCGAGGCGTGAGGCGTGTTGACGTTCGCCAGCAGCACCAGAGGGAAACGCGCCAGCAGGGTCACCGGCGCGAAGTCTCGGCGGGGGTCGTAGGGCGTTTTCTTGAACAATGCGCTGTTGTAGACCAGGGTGCCGTTGTCGCCGGTGAACAGGGTGTAGCCGTCGGGGGCCGAACGCGCCACAGCCTCGGCGCCGATAAACCCGGCACCACCGGGACGGTTGTCGATTACGACGCTCTGACCGGTCTGGCGCGCCACCTGGGCGCCGACGGTGCGCGCCAACTGGTCAGTGCCACCACCTGGCGGGTAGGCCACAACCCAGCGAAGCGGCTTGGAGGGGAAGGCTTGGGCCAGGGCGATGGTGCTGGCCGCCGTGAGCACGATAGCGGCCAGGAGGCGGCGCAAGAGAGGGGGGAGGGTCGCGACCATTTGGTTTTCTCCAAGGATGGCAAGGGAAGGGTCAATCGGTGTTCAAGCGCCGCGCACACGAGCCACCAGTGCGGCCGCATCGTCCGGTACATCGCCGCGCCAGGCCACCATCATGTCCGGTCGGACTAGCACCAGCGAGCGATTGCCGTAGAGGGCTCGGATGTCGGGGCGCTCGATCATCACGCGCTGCAGCGGCAGCCCCTGCGCTCGCGCGGCCAGTTCGACTTCGGCCGCAGCCGAGGTCTCGCCGTCGAAGCACAGCAGGGTGAACCAGGGACCGAAGGTGTCGAGCACCGAGCGCTGCTCGTCAAGCCAGGCATGGGGCGCGCGGTGACCGGGGCGTGCGACCGGCACGTAGACCAGGGGGTCGTCTGGTGGCGCGGGCGTGCCGTCCGGGCAGCATATCGGCGAATCCTCGTAGCGGTAGCCCAGTAGCACACCCGACGACTTAAGCAGCTTCTCCTGTGTCACCAGTTCGGCCTTGAGCGCAGCCCGCAGTGCCTTCCCGTCGGCGCCGGGGGCGTCGAGTTCGTCGCCGTATTGCATCACGCTGAAGAGTCGATGGAAGTTGTCGGCCGCTTCGCGCGTGTTGCGTATGCCGATTGGGCGGCGTTCTGTCTCGTAGCTGGGCAGTAGACGTGGGCCGGCCCAGCCTTGCACGGCGGCGGTGAGGCGCCAAGCCAATTCGATCGCGTCAGACACGCCGGTATTCATGCCAAGACCGCCAGTTGGGGTGAACAGGTGGGCTGCGTCACCGGCCAACATCACCCGCCCGCCAGTGCTTTGGTAGCGCTCGGCCGTTAGCGCGTGTGCGGTCCACGGTTGCACCGAGACTACGTCCAACGACGTCTCGCTTCCCACCAGCGAGCGGATCACGGCCTGTGGATCGATGGTCTTCCAATCGACGCCCGGCTCCAGGATTAGGTGGTAGGTCCAGGTGGTTCCCGTGTTCCAGTTGAGCAGGAAGCCACGGTGCCTGCGGTGTACCGGAAAGTAGATGTTGGCCGGTCCGAAGCGGTGGCAGGACATCAGTTCCGGTGCGTGGAAATAGATGGAGATGAAGTGCGCGAGGCTGCCCTGCCCCTGCAGGCCTATGCCCAGGCGTTCCCGCACCGTGGAGCGTCCGCCGTCGCAGCCGACCAGCCAACGTGCACGCACCGTGCGCAGATCGCCGGTAGCCATGTCGCGGATGCGCGCACACACATGGTCCGGAGCCTCCTCGAAGTCTTCGAGCGCCCAGCCATAGCGCGCTTCGACTGTTGGGCAGTGCGCGACGCGTTCGCGCAGCACCCGCTCGACCTCGTGCTGCCCGACGATGGTCTTTAGGTAGGGAGACCAGTGCAATTCTTGCGTCGGGTCCACGCGGCTCTGGAGGCGCATGCGCTCGAGTTCGGCCTGCCCGGGTAGCATGAGGCGGTGGATTTCCTCGCCGTGCAGGGTGGACACCCAGTAGTAGGCGGCCGGGTAGTCGGCAGGCACGCCAGCGCCGCTGAGCGCGCGGTCGATTTGCCAACGCCGGAAGTACTCCATGGTCCGGTTGGCAAGCGCATTGGCGCGCGGGTGCGGGTTGACTTGGCGCGCAGGCTCGACCAGCAGGCAGGGTGTTTGCTGCCAGCCAAGTTCCGCTGCAAGCGACAGGCCGGTCGAGCCGCCGCCGGCGATGAGCACCGGCACTTCGATGTCGACTGGTTGGCTCATTGCGCCTCTCCCACCGCCGTGGGCTGGTGCACCAGCTCGCCTTCGCGAACCACGCAGTCGCCATCGAGCTCGATGGTGCAGCGGCGCATCGGGAAGTCGAAATGGCAGCGGGTATAGCGCCCCGCGTGTTCGTTCGCGCCGGTGGAGAACAGGAAGTTGCCCGCGAAGGCGCGCAGCTCGGTGCCGTTGATCTGCGACTTGTCGTACATGGTCAGCGAGTCCCAGCGTGCCAGCGGGTTTAGACCCCAGCCAACGTGCGAGATACCGTAGGCGCTTGGGTCATTCCAGGCTGCGTAGTGGCTGCGCAGCAGGTCAGCATCCAGCCCACGGCCACGGATCTCGACGACATGGTCGTTCTCAAAGATCAGCTCGACCGGGCGCGAGACGTAGCGCTTGAAGGTCAGATTGACGTCGCCCTCGTCGAGCACCACCGTGCCGTTGACCGAGCCAGCGCTCGGAAAGCACAGGCAGAGTCCGCCTGGCCAGTAAGCCGCCTGCCCGGGTTGGTCTACATAGCCGGCGGCGCCGCGCACCGGGGCATTGCGAACGTCAATCGCGAGCGCGGTGCCAGCGGCCGAGCGAACCGTCATGCGCGTGGCGTCCGCGAGCCGGCGCTTGGCTTCGTCGACATAAGGCCGCAACCAAGTGGCGGGCTGCAGCCGCTCGAGCACCTCTGGGTGTTCGTTGCTGATCATGAAAAGTCGCGTGCCGCTCTGCAAAATGGAGGGAAGTTCGCGGGAATGCAACAGACCCTCCACCGTGCAGTCGACCACAGTGTGTGTGCGCGACAGCGCGGCAAGCACTGGCGCGAGTTCGCCGATGGCGGCGGACGAACCGGTGGAGCGCACCGGCACGTGGTCGACCAGCGGCGGTGTGGGCAGCCTCAGGTGGAAGGCGCGTGCGCCGATCTCGTACAGCGCTAGCTCCGCGAGCTGGACATTGATGTCGCGCGACTGGGTCTCCGAGAGGATGGCGACTGCATCGCCCGGACCGATGCCGCACAGACGCAGCGTCCGCACGAACATCGCGATCCATTTTCCTTCGATCCGTTCGACAAGCATGTAATGTCTCCTTGGTGTTCAATGATTGGGGGCGGGCATGACGCGCGCGAAGGGGTGCACATCCACACGGGCAAACAGCCCGGCGCGCAGGTAAGGTTCGTGTTCGATGAAGGCCTGCAGCGCGTCCGGGTCGTCGAAATCGATCACCACAAGCACGCCGATGCGAGTCTGGCCATCGGTGCCGACCAGTGGGCCGCCCAAGCGCACTCTGTCCGCGTGAGCTCGCATGTATTGCGCGTGGGCGTCGGCGTTGGCCTGGCGCAGTGCGGCACGCTCGGGGTGGTCCAGGCAGTGGATGACGTAGAGCATGGTGTGCCTCAGGCACGCGCCGGATAGCGCGAGATGAAATCGAGCACGGCGCGGTTGAAAGCCTCGGCCGCTTCGATGTTGATCAGGTGCCCCACGCCGGCTACTACTAGGTATTCCGCATGGGGCATGAGAGCATGGACCTGACGTCCGGCTGCGGGGGTGACTAACTGGTCGAGCTCGCCGAACATCAACAGAGTGGGCGCCTGGATTAGAGGCAGAGCCTCTGTACGGTCAAAGTGCAGCGTGCTTTCAAGGGTCTTGAGGTAGGACCCAGGTCGCAGCCGGCAGATACTCTGACGCATGCGCTCGCGCATCACATCGGTCGCGTGAGGCCCGGTGAGCGATTCCACCAGTTCGGGCGCAAGTTCCGCAAAGGTACAACCCCGCTCCAGTGGCTCGCGGCGCAGGCGCATGAAGGCTTCCTGCTGGTTGGGGCTCAAGGTGCGACCGAAGCTCGGAAAGGAGGCTGCGATAACTAGCGACTGAACGCGCGCCGGGTGGCGGGCGGCGAAGTCCATGAGAATTCGCCCGCCCATGGACAGGCCGACTAAGTGTGCGCGCGTAACACCTAGGTAATCGAGTAGGCGCGCGAGGTCGTCACTGAAGTCCTCGAAGCGGCAGGGGCCGTCATAGTCGTCGGAGTCGCCATAGCCGCGCGCATCCCAGGCCACTGCCTGGTGGGTGGGCGCCAAGGCGTGCAACTGGTCGCGCCAGTTGTCGTGGTTGCCTCCTATGCCGTGGAGGAAGACAACCGTCTCGCCGAAGCCCTTGCGCGCGAAGGCGATGCGCGGCGTACCGCTGGTCCGTTCAAGTGGGGGCGCGGGCATCGGCTCGGGGGTGACTGACATTCGCTTGAATCCGTATGGAGTGGGGGACGGATTCATTCTTTCATCGGGGCCCGCGCCGACCTAGGCGCCCTAGGTTAAAAAGCTATAACCAATGGGAATGGTTTGCGCCAAGGTTCAGCTCATAGCCTGGCCAGTCTCAAGCATCAGCTGGGCCACGACGAGTTGCGATCCAGGTGGCACTCTTCCCCGGCGCATCACCATCAATACGCTGCGGCGCCATTGCAGCCACGGCACCTGCAGCTCGGCGATGTCGCCCTTGCGCATCTCGAAGCTGATCAGCTCGCGCGGCAGGAAGCTCAGGAAGCCACGGTCCATAACCAGGGCCTTGGACAATGCTCCAGAAGCTGTCTCGACCATGGCCGACGGCGGCAGTGTCCCGACTTGGCGGAAACAGGCGTCGAACTCGGAGCGCAACACACCGCCTCGCGGGGCCAGCACCCAGGCCATAGCGGAGAGCTCGCCTGGTTCGACCGCGGCCTGCCGACTAAGGGGGTTCGAGGGCGCACAGCAGACCACGAAGCGGTCCTCGAACAGCGTCTGCACCCGAAATTCGTCGGCTGCCACCGACGCGGTGCGCGTGGTCACCGCGATGTCGAAGACGCCGTTTCGCACGCCGTTAAGCAGGTCCTCGACCAGGCCCTCGGTCACGCGCAGGCCGATCGGGCGGCCGCTTTCGCGCAGGCGCTCGACCACCGAGGGCAGGAAGCTCGCGGCCACGGCCGGCGCGACCCCGATAGCGACCGAGCCACCGACGCCGCCTTTCATAGCTTCAATTTCCTCTGCTGCAGCGTGCAGGTCTGCGATAAGGGGCAATGTCCGTTGCAGCAGCACTTCTGCGAACGGCGTGGCCACCACACCCCTGGCCTTGCGCTCGAGCAGGCGCACGCCCAGCTTCCGCTCAAGCCTAGCCACGCTCTTGCTCAGGGCGGGCTGGCTGATGCCCAGCTCCGCCGCAGCGCGCATGAAGCTGCCGGTATGCACCACGCGCGATAGGTTGAAGAGTTCTGATGGATTGAGCACCGGGCGCTCCGGGGTTGACGGAATCTTCACCCTTGCTCTTGGTTGATGTGCAAGAGCGGCGAGGAACTTTCTCGGTGCTGGGAAGCATTGCAGACGTTGACGAGCATTCCCGGCGAAAACCTACATGGTGCCTACATGGTGCCGTAAAAGACAAAAGGGCTACAGGCTGATGCGCTGTAACCCTTTGATTTTACTGGTGCCGAAGAGAGGAATCGAACCCCCGACCTTCTCATTACGAATGAGCTGCTCTACCGACTGAGCTACTTCGGCCACATCGTTCGTAAGACAACCCGAACGAGCCCGCAATAATAGCAGCGTTTATTTTTCCTGTGAACCCCTGCGCCAAAAAAATCCTCGGAGCGAACTGCGGTTGCCGCCTCAGGGTGGCGCCGCGGCCATTCGGGTGGCGTTCTTGGCTCAGGCCAGCACGATCACCGCGGTGGATGCAGCGGAGGTTATTCGCGATGCAGCGACCGACCGCACCAACCGTCTGCGACGATGTCGGCCACATGCGGGCGCGTCGTCCGTTGGCGTGCGGGACAGGGACAAAGCATAAAAAAACGGGACCAGCGACTGGCCCCGTTCCTTTCAACGCGTGCTGCTCGCTGGCGGCAATCAGCCCGCCGTCTTCTCTTCCTGGTGATAGCGCGTGACGCGTTCCACCTCGTTCTTTGACCCAAGGATCACCGACACGCGCTGGTGCAGTTTCTCCGGCTGGATGTCCAGGATGCGCTCGACACCGTTGGTGGCCGCGCCGCCGGCTTGCTCGACCAGCATCGCCATGGGGTTGGCTTCGTACATCAGGCGCAGCTTGCCGGGTTTTTCCGGTTCGCGCTTGTCCCACGGGTACATGAAGATGCCACCGCGCGTGAGGATGCGGTGTACGTCGGCCACCATCGAGGCGATCCAGCGCATGTTGAAGTTCTTGCCGCGCGGGCCTTCGTCGCCGGCCAGGCATTCGTCGATATAGCGGCGCACGGGCGGGGCCCAGTGGCGCATGTTGGACATGTTGATCGCGAATTCCTTGGTGTCTTCCGGGATCATCACGTCGGATTGCGTCAGCACGAAGCTGCCGGCTTCGCGGTCCAGCGTGAACATGTGCACGCCGTTGCCGACGGTCAGCACCAGCGTGGTCTGCGGGCCGTACACGGCGTAGCCGGCGGCGACCTGGCGGCTGCCGGCCTGCATGAAGTCGGTCTCGGTTACGGTCTGGCCCGGCTTGGGCATGTGCAGTACCGAGAAGATGGTGCCGATCGACACGTTCACGTCGATGTTGGACGAGCCGTCGAGCGGATCGAACAGCAGCAGGTATTCGCCCTTGGGATAGCGGTTCGGGATCTCGTAGAAGCTGTCCATTTCCTCCGAGGCCATGGCGGCGAGGTGGCCGCCCCATTCATTGGCGTCGAGCAGGACTTCGTTGGCGATCACGTCCAGCTTTTGCTGGGTTTCGCCTTGCACGTTGCCGGTGCCGGCGGAGCCGAGGATGCCGGCGAGGGCGCCCTTGCTGACGGAATTCGAAATGGCCTTGCAGGCGCGCGCCACCACTTCGATCAGCAGCCGCAGTTCGGGCTCGATCGTGTTGTGCTTGCGCTGCTCCTCGACCAGGTAGCGGGTGAGGCTGATGCGACTCATGGGGATTCTCCTTGAATGGCGGCAATTCTACATGGGCGCCAGCCCGGCCGGCCACTGGGGCGGGCCCGCGGCCTGCCGGTGGCGGGCGGGCGGGGGCCCGCCATCCGCCACCAACCGCTGTGCTGCGTTACGCCGCCAGCGCCTTGCTGACGATCTCGCGGACGTCGCGCGACAGGTCGCTGGCCGCGGCCACCTGCTCCAGCGCCGCGCGCATGCGGTCGCGCAGCGGCAGGGCATATTTCTGCCAGCGGTCCATGACCCGCGCCAGGCGCGAGGCCACCTGCGGGTTGATGGCGTCCAGCGCCAGCACCTGCTCGGCCCAGAAGGCATAGCCCGAGCCGTCCTCGGCATGGAACTGCGCCGGGTTGGCCGCGCAGAAGCTGAAGATCAGCGAGCGCGCGCGGTTGGGGTTGCGCAGGTTGAAGGCCGGGTGCTGCATCAGCGCGCGCACGGTCTCGATGGTGCGCTTGCCTGCGTGGCCGGCGGCCTGCGGCCCGACGGTGCCGCGCTGCATGCCTTGCAGCGAGAACCATTTGTCGATCACCAGCGCGTCCTGCTCGAAGCGCTGGTAGAAATCCGCCAGCGCGGCTTCGCGCCCCGGCGCGAAGGTGTTCACCATCGCGCTCAGCGCGGCGAAGCGGTCCGTCATATTGTCGGCGGCCTGGTACTGCGCCTCGGCCAGCGCCTGCATGGCGGCGTCGCCGCTGTCGGCCAGGTAGCCCAGTGCCAGGTTGCGCAGTGCGCGCTTGCCCGCGGACACGGCGTCCGGGCTGTAGGCGCCGGGCGTGGCATTGGCTTCGAAGGCGGCCAGCCAGTCGGCCTTCAGCGCACGCGCCAGCGCTTCGCGCATGAACTGGCGCGCGCGGTGGATGGCGGCCGGATCGGCCACGCCCATGCGCTCGGCGAGGTAGGCCTCGGCCGGCAGCGTCAGCGTCTGTTCGCGGAAGGCGGGGCTGAGTTGCGCATCGTTGAGCACGGTGCGCAGTGCCGCCACCAGTGCCGGGTCGAGGTTGAGCTCGTGGCCGGCCTGGGACTGCGCCACCAGTTGCAACAGGGCGCGCGTGGTCAGGCGCTGGCCCGCTTCCCAGCGGTTGAACGGGTCGCTGTCGTGGGCCAGCAGGAAGGTGAGCACTGCCTCGCTGTAGTCGGCATCGACGATGACCGGCGCGGAGAAGTCGCGCAGCAGCGACGCCAGCGGGGGCTCGGCGCCGCGCGGCAGGTTGACAAAGCGGAAGCTTTGCTCGGCTTCGGTGAAGTCCAGCACGCGCGTGGTGGCGCCGGGCTGGCTTTCGCCTTCGAGCTGCAGCGGCAGGTCTTTCCCGTCGGCGTCGATCAGGCCCAGCGCAAAGGGGATGTGGAAAGGCAGTTTGTCCGGCGTGCCGGGATGCGTTTCGATGCCCACCTTGGGGCAGCTTTGCGACAGCGTTAGCGTCAGGCTGCCGTTGGCGCCATCCCAGGCGGTGCGCACGGCAACCACCGGTGTGCCGGCCTGGCTGTACCAGCGGCCGAACTGGGTCAGGTCGCGCCCGTTGGCGTCGGCCATGGCCGCACGGAAATCGTCGCAGGTCACGGCCTGTCCGTCATGGCGCCGGAAGTACAGGTCCATGCCCTTGCGGAAACCATCGCGGCCCAGCAGGGTCTGGTACATGCGCACGACTTCGGCGCCTTTTTCATACACCGTCACGGTGTAGAAGTTGTTGATTTCCTCGTAGCTGTCGGGACGCACCGGATGCGCCATGGGGCCGGCGTCCTCGGGGAACTGCACCTGGCGCAGCATGCGCACGTCCTCGATGCGCTTGACCGCGCGGCCGGATTCGGAGCCCATCATGTCGGCCGAGAATTCCTGGTCGCGGAATACCGTCAGGCCTTCCTTGAGCGAGAGCTGGAACCAGTCGCGGCAGGTCACGCGGTTGCCGGTCCAGTTGTGGAAATACTCGTGCCCGACCACCGATTCGATATTGCCGAAGTCGGTGTCGGTGGCGGTCTGGGCGTTGGCCAGCACGTACTTGGTGTTGAAGATGTTGAGGCCCTTGTTCTCCATCGCGCCCATGTTGAAGTCGCCCACCGCGACGATCATGAAGCGGTCGAGATCCAGCTCCAGGCCGAAGCGCCGCTCGTCCCAGCGGATCGAGTGGATCAGCGAATCCATGGCGTGCCGCGTCTTGGGCAGGTCCTGCGGCTCCACCCAGACCTGCAGCAGCTTTTCCTTGCCGGAGGCGGAGGCGATGCGTTCCTCGATGCACTCCAGTTTGCCGGCCACCAGCGCGAACAGGTAGGCGGGTTTCTTGAACGGGTCTTCCCAGACGGCTTCGTGGCGCCCGTCCGGCAGCTCGCGCTCGCCGATCAGGTTGCCGTTGGACAGCAGCACGGGGTAGGCCGCGCGTTGCGCGCGCAGCGTGACCCGGAAGGTCGACATCACGTCGGGGCGATCCAGGTAATAGGTGATCTTGCGGAAGCCCTCGGCTTCGCACTGGGTGAAGAAGTTGCCGTTGGACACATAGAGCCCGGACAGCGACGTATTGGCGGCCGGCTGGCAGGCGGTGACGATTTCCAGCGTGCCTTGCGCGGGAAGTTCGGGCAGGGTCAGGCTGTCCGCTTCCTGGCGCGCGCCATCCAGCGGCTTGCCGTCGAGGCTGACGCCGACCAGTTCCAGTTCCTCGCCGGCCAGCACCAGCGGGCCCGGTCCCTGGCGGGTGAAACGCAAGGTATTGGTGACCACCGTGCGGGCGGGATCGAGTTCAAGCACAAGGTCGACGTGCTCAAATGCGAAGGCCGGCGGAGTATAGTCTTTGCGGTGGACGGTAACGGGCGTGTCGGTGCGCAGCATGGAAGAATCCTGTCCTCTGTGGGCCACTTTGGGCGGCTTGGTCGCCATGGGCACGGGGGAGGGAGGGGCGCAGCCCCTGCCGGGCCGCGCGCCCAGGCACTGAAAAACCCATTGTAGCCAAGCGGCGGGACGACGGCTCGGATGCGCCGCGCCGCCGCGGAATTTCGCCCGCCCGGCACGGTCTGAATCACGTGGCTAACAACAATCGGTGTGGGGGCGTCATGACCGGACTATGGTTTTGCAGGGAATGGAGCCGGCTGGCCGGCAGGGGCTTGCGCGGCAGCAGGCTGGTGGCGGGCATGGCCCTGCTTGGCGTGGCGCTGCTGTCCGGCTGCGCCAGCACCGTCACCACGGAGGTGACGGCCTTCAGCCAGGGCAACTGGCAGAACGATCCGCCGCGCACCTATGCCTTTGATCACGGGGCAGGCAAGGAGGCCCGGTTCGAGGACCAGACCTACGAGCAATGGCTGGCGCAGGCGTTGACGGGGGTCGGCTTCGAACAGGTGGCGCGCCCGCAGGCGCACTACCTCGTCAATATGGAATACGACAGCAACTCGGGGCTGATGCGGGTGCAGGAGACCGTGTACCCTGATCCCTGGTATGGCGGCCCGTACTGGGGGCCTTACTACCGCCCTTGGGGACCCTGGGGCTGGGGCGGTCCGGGCTACTGGCCGCCGCAAACCGTCGTGCGCGATGTGCCGGTGACGCAGTCCACGCTGCGCGTGTTCTTCAAGGATGCGGCTACGGGGCGCCGTGTGTACCAGGTTACCGCGCAACACCGCGACGAGAACGCGTCCCTGCAGGCGGCGATGCCGTACCTGATCCGCAGCGCCTTCGTGCAGTTTCCGGGCGAGAGCGGCCGCTCCCGGCGGGTGACATTGCCGCTGGATCCGAATGACAAGTAGACATGAGGCAAATGGAGGAGGCTGGGCATTGCCCGCGCGCGGGTAAAAACTGAATTGCCCGGCGAAAGGCCCTAAAACCCTGGATGCACCTCTGGGAGGGGCTTCGCGCCGGGCTTGCGTGAGCTAGAATGACGGCTCGATTTTTCGGCCCGAGCCGCCGGCGCCCGTTTTTGAAAGCTGCAATGGAAGATTCCGGCAAGCACGCCGGATACGACCGGCGCGGCCCCGGCGGGCACTGGCTGGGCCACTTCCTGGACGAGCATAATGACCAGCAAGACCGGCGGTGATGCACCGCAACATGCCCCCAATAGTCCTGAAGCGCAATTGCGCCTGGCCGCGCTGGAATACCACCGCAGCCCGACCAAGGGCAAGATCCAGGTAACCGCGACCAAGGCACTGTCCAACCAGCGCGACCTGTCCCTGGCCTACTCGCCCGGCGTGGCTTACGCCTGCGAGGAAATCGCCAAGGATCCGGCGATGGCCGCCGAGTACACCTCGCGCGGCAACCTGGTGGCGGTGATCACCAACGGTACCGCCGTGCTTGGCATGGGCGATATCGGTCCCCTGGCCGGCAAGCCGGTGATGGAAGGCAAGGGCTGCCTGTTCAAGAAATTCGCCGGCATCGACGTGTTCGACATCGAACTCGATGCGCGCGACCCGGACAAGATCGTCGAGATCGTGGCGGCGCTGGAGCCGACCCTGGGCGGCGTCAACCTCGAGGACATCAAGGCGCCCGAGTGCTTCTACATCGAGAAGAAGCTGCGCGAGCGCATGAATATTCCCGTCTTCCACGACGACCAGCACGGTACCGCCATCATCTCGGCGGCGGCACTGCTCAATGGCCTGAAGGTGGTGGGCAAGGATATCGCCAAGGTCAGGCTGGCGGTATCGGGCGCCGGCGCGGCGGCCATCGCCTGCCTGGACACCATGGTGAGCCTGGGCGTGACCCGCACCAATGTCTCCGTGGTGGATTCCAAGGGCGTGATCTATGTCGGCCGCGACGCCAACATGGAGCCCAACAAGGCCCGCTACGCACAGGAAACCTCGGCCCGCACCCTGGCCGACGTGGTCGACGGCGCCGACGTGTTCCTGGGTTGCTCGGCTGCCGGCGTGCTGACCGCCGAGATGGTCAAGACCATGGCCGACAAGCCGATCATCCTGGCGCTGGCCAACCCGGAACCGGAAATCCGCCCGGAAGTGGCCAAGGCCGCCCGCCCGGACTGCATCATCGCCACCGGCCGTTCGGACTATCCGAACCAGGTCAACAACGTGCTGTGCTTCCCGTACATCTTCCGCGGCGCGCTCGATTGCGGCGCCACCAAGATCACGGAGGAAATGAAGCTGGCCTGCGTCAAGGCCATTGCCGAGCTGGCCGAAGCCGAGCTGAACGACGCCGTTGCCGCCGCCTATGGCGGCCAGGAACTGAAGTTTGGCCCCGACTACATTATCCCGACGCCGTTCGACCAGCGCCTGATCGAGAAGATCGCGCCGGCGGTGGCCAAGGCCGCTGAAGAATCCGGCGTGGCCACGCGTCCCATCAAGGACCTGGAGGCCTACCGCCAGCAGCTCACCCAGTACGTCTACCATACCGGCCTGATCATGAAGCCGGTGTTCACGGCCGCCAAGGCCGCGCCCAAGCGCGTGGTCTACGCCGAGGGCGAGGAAGAGCGCGTGCTGCGCGCGGTGCAGACCGTGGTGGACGAAGGCCTGGCGCGCCCGATCCTGATCGGCCGCCCGCACGTGATCCAGATGCGCATCGAGAAAGCGGGCTTGCGCCTGAAGGCCGGCGTGGACTTCGAGCTGATCAACCCGGAAGACGATCCGCGCTACCGCGCCTACCACGAGGCCTACCACGCGCTGCGCGGCCGCGACGGCGTGACGCCCGACATGGCCAAGGTGGCGCTGCGCCGCTCCAATACGCTGATCGGCACCATGCTGATGCATATGGGTGACGCCGACGCGCTGCTGTGCGGCACCGTGGGCCGCTTCGAAGCCCACCTGGAGCACGTGCGGGACGTGATCGGCCTGGCGCCGGGCGCCAAGGTGTTCGCCGCGATGAACGCGCTGATGCTTGAGAAGTACACGCTGTTCATCACCGACACCTTCGTCAATGACGACCCCACCGCCGAGGAACTGGCCGCCATCACGCAGCTGGCTGCCGAGGAAATCGCGCGTTTCGGCCAGCATCCGAAGGTGGCGCTGATGTCGCACTCGATGTTCGGCTCGTCGAACCGGCCGTCGGCCCGGAAGATGCGCGCGGCCCAGGAGATCCTGGCCCGCGAGGCGCCGCACCTAGAAGTGGAAGGCGAGATGCAGGGCGACGCCGCCCTGGTCGAGGATGTACGCCGCCACTTCCTGCCTGGCACCAAGCTGGCTGGCAGCGCCAACCTGCTGGTGATGCCGACGCTGGACGCGGCCAATATCGCCTTCAACCTGCTCAAGATCACGGGCGGACAGGGTGTCACCATTGGTCCGATCCTGCTGGGCGCGGCCAAGCCGGTGCACATCCTCAACCCGCAAGCCACCACGCGCCGCATCGTCAATATGACGGCGGTAGCGGTGGCGGAAGCCAACGCGGCGCGTTGATCCGCGGTGCGGCGGCGCAGCAATGCCGCCGCCGGGAGCGCACATGCCGCCAGGCATCGCGCAATGAAAACGGGGCTCCTTGGGAGCCCCGTTTTTTGTGACCGGCTTGTCCTGCAGTTCCGCCGGCCCGGAAAAGCTGTGCTTTCTTAGCTACTGCAGCAGGTTGTACTGCTCCCGCATCACGACGATGATGGACTTCGCCGCTGCCAGCCGGGTGGGCAGGTGATCATCGGGCTCGCGCGGAAAATCGACTTCCGCGCTCCAGTTGCAACCGGTGTGGTCGGGTTGGTGCCCACGCATGGCGTGGAGCTCGCATTCGCCGCACTCCGGATTGTTGTTCAGGAACTGGTTCAGGATGGCCATCAACTCCGACCGGGTCTTTGCATCACGACGCATGTGTCACCTCGTCCGTTGCCGTCTTGTTGCCTGGAACCTAAATCTAGGCAGGCATCGGCAGCCCCGCCAATTGAATCGGACTATTAAGCAGCGACTTTCGATCCTCAATCGCCGGTAGCCTGTCCCTATCGCGCTGCAGCATATCCATGCTGCAGCGCGAAATATCGATGACCTTTACTGGCCTGGGCGGTCTGCGGCAAAGAGGCGGAGCCGCCAGATGCTTTCGGGGCCGGGGGATTGATATCCCTTGGGGTGACTCATGAACTTCACGGGCCCTGGACCAGGGGCAAGGCGCTCGCAGGCCGGATCGGGGGAGTCCGGCACCATATTCGGCAGGCAATAAAAAACCCGCCACCAGGGCGGGTCTTCAATTCCCGTTGACAAGTCAAGGCAAGCGTCAGAACTTGTGACGCACGCCTACACCGAAGGTGTCGCCGTGCGACAGGCTGGTGATCTTGTCGTAGAAGTAGGCGGCGTAGACGTCGGTGCGCTTGGACAGGTTGTAGTCGTAAGCGACCGCCACCGTGTTGCGCTTGAAGTTCGCGACCGAGTTCTCGGTCTTGTCATAGGCGTAAGACGCCAGGACGTTGCCGGCGCCGATGGGCACCGAAAGGCCGACCTGGCCGTTGGCGTGCTTGATGTCGCCGTTGGGGTTGTTGTTGAGCTCGGTCTTGATGTACTGGCCTTGCGCGAACAGCTTGACGACCTTGAAGTCGTAGCTCAAGCCGCCCTGCACCGCGTTCTGCTTGCTGAAGCCAACCAGCATCGGATTGGCCGAAGCGGTGACGTCACCCGGCGTGCTGTCGAACTTGACTTGCTGGAAGGCCAGCGTGGCAGCGAACGGGCCGTTGAAGTACATCAGGTTGCCGCCCCACTTGTTCTGGCCGGTCGAACCTGCTTTCTCGCCGAAGGAGTAGATCACGTTGGCGGTCAGGCCGCCGAAGTTCGGCGTGCTGTACAGCAGCGAGTTGTTCCAGCCCGAATCGCCGATGATGCCCGGGTCGGCCACGTTGGCGGTGGCGGCGCCGAAGTAGGTGTGGAACACCATCGGCGAGAACACGTAGGAGTCGATCAGCGGGTTGAACAGGATGGTCGACACGAAGTAGGGCGTGGTGTTGCGGCCCAGCTTGAGCGCGCCCAGCTTGTCGTTTTGCAGGCCCACGAAGGCATTGCGGCTGAACATCGAGTCGCCGTCGAAGCGGCCCTGCCTGCCGGTGTCGGTGCGGAAGAAACCGTTCAGGTCGAAGATGGCCTTGGTGCCGCTACCGAGGTCTTCGGTGCCCTTGATACCCCAGTACGAGGTTTGCATGCCGCCCGAATTGGCGACATAGGCGCGGTCGGCCGCGCCGACGTTCTTGACGCCGCCAACGAACATGTCGGCCTGGCCGTACAGCGTGACACTGGATTGCGCCATGGCCGCGCCGCTGAAAAGGGCGGCGGCCGTCGCTGCCAGCTTGAGGGCCGGCGTGATCTGCTTCTGCATTGGTGAGTTCTCCGTGGTTGATCCGTTGCGTTCTTTGTGTACTGGGTCCCTGACGGGTTCTATTCGTTTTGTTTGCTACTGGCATGCCCTGGGCTAGGGTGTTGCCGGCTCGGCCCGGGCACTGCCTGCTACATCGGTAAGGGGTAACGCAAACTGCCTTTTTTTGGCTCAGCCGGATACTAAGTCGTTCAGGCGGAACTGTGCAATCCGATGGATCTGGTTGATGCAAGTTTGCAACTCCGCGGCCGGATCGTTTTCCACGCGCCTTGCGAACTCGCCGATGATGCCGGCGCGGTTATAGCCGCGTACGGCCAGGATGAAAGGAAAACCGAATTTCTCGTTATAGCGGCGGTTGAACGCTTGCAGCTGCTCGAATTCCTCGGCGGAGCATTGATCGAGGCCGGCACCGCTTTGCTCGCGGGTCGACTCGGCGGTCAGCTCGCCGCGCACGGCGGCCTTGCCGGCGAGCTCCGGGTGGGCGCGCACCAGCCTGATCTGGGCGGCGTCGCCGGCGCCGTCCACGATGGCGCGCATGGCATCGGCCAGGGTGGCGGCGTTGGTGAAGGGGCGCTGCGTGGCGGCGGCTTCGGCCACCCACGGAGAGTGTTCATAGATGCCGCCGAGCACCTGGACAAAGTCGGCGGCCGGCAGGGCATTGAGTTGATCTAGGGAGTAGGTATTGCTCATGGATTGGCTTGTCGCTTGGTCGCCTGGTCGATTGGCTCAGGCGCGGTTCTTTGCGGAGTAGGGATGGGTCTCGGCCCAGTGGCGCGCGATGTCCACGCGCCGGCAGATCCAGACCTTGTCGTGGCCCTGCACGTAGTCGAGGAAGCGCTGCAGCCCGCGCATGCGCCCCGGCCGGCCCAGCAGGCGGCAGTGCATGCCGACCGAAAGCATCTTGGGCCGGTCCAGCCCCTGCGGGTCGCCTTCGGCGTAGAGCACGTCGAAGGCGTCCTTCAGGTACTGGTAGAACTGCTCGCCGGTGTTGAAGCCTTGCGGCGTGGCGAAGCGCATGTCGTTGGAGTCGAGCGTATAGGGCACCACCAGGTGGGGCTTCTTCTCGCCGCCGGTGACTTCCACCTCGGTCCAGAAGGGCAGGTCGTCCCCGTAGTAGTCCGAGTCGTACAGCAGGCCGCCGTGTTCCACCACCAGGCGGCGCGTGTTGGGGCTGTCGCGGCCGGTGTACCAGCCCAGCGGCAGCGAGCCGGTCAGTTCCTCGATGATCTGCATGCCGATGCGCATGTGCTCGCGCTCGGTGGCTTCGTCCATGCCCTGGTAATGGATCCAGCGCCAGCCGTGGCAGGCGATCTCATGGCCGAGTTCGACGAACGCCCGGGTCAGTTCGGGATGGCGCTGCAGCGCCATCGACACGCCGAAGATGGTCAGCGGCAGCCCGCGCTGCTCGAACTCGCGCAGGATGCGCCAGACCCCGGCGCGCGACCCGTACTCGTACACGCCCTCCATGCTCATGTGGCGGTCGGGGTAGGCCGCCGCGCCGATGATCTCCGACAGGAACTGCTCGGAGCCGGCATCGCCGTGCAGCACGTTGTTCTCGCCGCCCTCTTCGTAGTTCAGGACGAACTGCAGCGCAAGGCGTGCGCCGCCCGGCCAGCGGGCGTGCGGCGGCTGGCTGCCGTAACCGATCAGATCGCGTGGATAGTTGTTGCTTGTCATCAGGGTCATGATTCTTCAGGAAGACTGTGCCGGCCGCCGCCGGCAGGACTTATTCCGTGCCGTGCGTATTGGCAGCGGCGTTGCGCATCGCCTCTTCGCGCGACTGGATGCCGTTGAAGAAGACGTTGAGCACCACCGCCACGATGGTCCCCAGCACGATGCCGCTATGGGTGAACGGGTCGGTCCACTTGGGCAGGTACTGGAAGAAGGTCGGCGCCAGTGTCGGGATCATGCCGAAGCCGATCGAGATGGCGACGATGAACAGGTTGAAGCGGTTGCGGTTGAAATCGCAGGAGCCAAGGATGCGGATGCCGGTCGCGGCCACCATGCCGAACATCACGATGCCGGCGCCGCCGAGCACGAACTGCGGTACCGAGGCCACGATGTGCGCCATCTTCGGGAACAGGCCCAGCGCGATCAGGATGACGCCGCCGGCCGCCGCCACATAGCGCGAGCGCACGCCGGTCACGGTCACCAGGCCCACGTTCTGCGAGAACGAAGTGTAGGGGAAGGTGTTGAACACGCCGCCGATCACGGTGCCCAGGCCGTCGGCGCGCAGGCCGCGGGTCAGGTCTTCATTGGACAGGCGCTTGCCGGTGATATCGGCCAGCGCGAGGAACATGCCGGTGGATTCCACCAGGGTGATCAGCATCACCACGCACATCGACAGGGTGGCGGCAACGTCGAACTTGGGAATGCCGAAGTGCAGCGGGGTGATGACCGCGATCAGGCTGGCTTCGTCGAGGCCTTCGAAGGAGACCTTGCCCAGCGCCATGGCCGCCAGCGTGCCGATCACGATGCCGAGCAGCACCGCGCAGTTGGAGATCAGGCCGCGCCCGTACTTGCTCAGCAGCAGGATCGCCACCAGCACCAGCGCCGCGATGCCGAGGTTGCCCAGGTCGCCGTACGCCAGGTTCGGCACGTCCTTGACCACGCCGTCGATCACGGCACGCGTGGTGGGCTGGCCGCCGGCCGCCCAGTTGATGCCCACCCGCATGAGCGATACGCCGATCAGCGTGATCACCGTGCCGGTCACCACCGGCGGGAACAGGCCGAGCATCCGCCCCATCAGCGGCGCCACCAGGATACCGAACACCCCCGCGGCGATCACCGCGCCGTAGATGCCGAGCAGGCCGACATTGGGATCGGAACCGATGGCGATCATCGGCGCCACCGAAGCGAAGGTCACGCCCATCATCACCGGCATGCGGATGCCGAACTTCCAGAAGCCGAAGGCCTGGATCAGCGTGGCCAGGCCCGCCGCGAACAGGTCGGCGTTGATCAGGAAGGCGAGCTGGTCCTTGGGCAGCTTGAGCGCGCCGCCAATGATCAGCGGCACCGCCACGGTACCGGCGTACATCACCAGCACGTGCTGCAGGCCGAGCGCGAGCAGCCGGCCCGAAGGCAGCCGCTCGTTGGTTAGATCCGTGGGCACCGTGGTGCTAGCGCTAGTCATGGGTGTGTCTCCTCTCCTTTGGATTTGATGGGAACGCTGCCGGGCGGGGGGGCTCTCGGTATGTGATTCCGGCAGCGCGCCTCATCGGGGACGCGTTGTCATGAGCAGGAATCGGGCCTTGGCCGCGGGTTGGCAGCGGGAACAGCTTGCTAGGTGGAGTGACCCAGCACGCTGCGAAGATCGAAATTGCCCGGTTCGTCCGGCTGGACGCGGTCGGCGCAGGCGCCGAGGTGGTGCGCCATGCGGCTCTGGGCCAGGGCGGCGTCGCCCTGTTCCAGTGCATCGAGAATCTCTTCGTGCTCGTCGAAGGAGCAGGCGTTATTGCCTGGCGCCTCGACGCTGGCAATCATCAGCGTGGTGCGCGAGACCAGCCGACGCATCATGGTGACCAGCAGCGCGTTGCCGGAGAGCTCGGCCAGCGCGGTATGGAACTCGGCCGACAGGCGGATCCATTTGGGGCGCTCATTGGTGAGGAAAGCCTGGCGCTCGGCCTCTACCATCTTGCGCAGCGGCGCGATCACGCGCTTGACGTCGCGCATGGCGGCAAGCTTTTCCAGCACGGCGCGCTCCAGCATCTGGCGCAGCTCGAACATGTCGTGCGCTTCGTCGGTGGAGGGGCTGGCGATAAAGGCGCCGCGGTTGGGCTCGAGATCGACCATGCCGTCTGCGGCCAGGTGCGCCAGTACCTTGCGCACCGTGTGGCGCGCGGTGGCATAGATTTCGCACAGCGAATGCTCGGTCAGCTTGGTGCGCGGCGGCAGCCGGTGCTCCATGATCGCGTCATAGATCTCGTGATACATGCGCTCCTCGACGGAGCCCCTGCGGGCGGGCTTGATTTCGGTCGGGGCGGCGGTGTCATCGGCACCGCCAATCAGCTTGAGACTCTTGGACATCTTGGCACCAGTGTATTGGTGAGGAGGGGGAGCGGCGCGCCGCCGGCAGCGAGTAAAAGCAGGGTGGCGCGCCCCAAAAATTGTTGACAATTATTTGGTTATGGCGGCAATATTGTCAACAAAACCGAGCTAGGTTTTCGACAACTCAGGGTAATTCCCGAGTTGCCATACGGAGTGGTGCAAAGCATTGTCGCCCTGCACCAGTCCAGCGCCGGGATGCGTTAGAAATACGTACCGAGCGGGCACCATTCCCACAAATGGTGCTAGTGAAGGCAGCGGCGCCTCTCACAACCCAAAGCCCTAAGGAAGAACAGGATGGGACGCTTGACCACTCATGTACTCGACACCGCAGCCGGCGCACCCGGCGCCGGCATGTCGATTACCCTGCATAAAATTGTCGACAATCGCAAGGAGACGCTGAAGACAGTCGTCACCAACCACGATGGCCGTTGCGACCAGCCCCTGCTGGATGGCGACACCATGGCCGCCGGGGTGTACGAACTCGAATTCGGTGCCGGCGATTATTTCCGCGCCCAGGGCACGAAGTTGCCCGAGCCAGCTTTCCTCGACGTGGTGACGCTGCGTTTCGGTATTGCCGATACCGCCGCGCACTACCACGTGCCGCTGCTGGTTTCCCCCTGGTCGTACTCGACCTACCGCGGCAGTTGAGCGCGGTACGGGAAACAAAGGAGACAAGACATGGAAGGCTATATCCTCGACTGGGCCAATATGCTGCTGCGGTGGGTGCACGTGATCACCGCGATCGCATGGATCGGTTCCTCGTTCTATTTCGTCTGGCTGGACAACAGCCTGACCCGCCCCGATGACCCCGACCTGCAGGAGAAAGGCGTGGGCGGCGAGCTATGGGCGGTGCACGGCGGCGGCTTCTACAACCCGCAGAAATACCTGAGCGCGCCCAAGACATTGCCGGAGAACCTGCACTGGTTCTACTGGGAGTCGTATTCCACCTGGATGACCGGTTTCGGCCTGCTGGTGGTGCTGTACCTGTTCAACGCCAGCACGTTCCTGGTCGACAAGAACGTCATGGACATGTCGGCGGGCGCGGCGATCGGGTTTGCGCTGTCTTACCTCGCCGTGGGCTGGGTGGTCTACGACTGCATCTGCCGCGTGTTTGGCAAGAGCGACCGCACCGTCGGCATCCTGGTGGCGATCTACGTCGCGCTGGCTGCTTACGTGGCCTGCCACGTGTTCTCGGGCCGCGCGGCGTTCCTGCTGACCGGCGCGATGATCGCCACCATCATGAGCGCCAACGTGCTGGTGTGGATCATTCCCGGCCAGCGCAAGGTGGTTGCCGCGCTGCGCGCCGGCGATCCGGTGGATCCGGTGCATGGCAAGAACGCCAAGCAGCGCAGCGTGCATAACACCTACTTCACGCTGCCGGTGCTGTTCGCCATGCTGTCGAACCACTACAGCATGACCTACAGCTACAAGTACAACTGGGCCGTGCTGGTGCTGATCATGCTGGCCGGCGTGCTGATCCGCCAGTTCTTCATCCTCAAGCACAAGGGCAAGATCAATGTCGCCTGGCCTGCCGCCGGTGTCGCGGTGCTGGCCGTGGTCGCGGTCATGATCGCGCCGCAGCCGCGCGAGACGGTGGCGAACAAGGATGGTGCTGCCGCGCAGGTGAGCTTTACCAAGGTGCAGGAGGTTATCAACTCGCGCTGCGTCCAGTGCCATGCCGCCGCGCCGAAGATGATGCCGACTGCCGCCAAGGGCATCAAGCTGGACACGGCCGACGAGATCAAGGCGCACGCGCAGCTGATCTATCAGCAAGCGGTGCAGCAGAAGGCCATGCCGCTTGGCAACGTCACGCAGATCACGGACGACGAACGGGCGCTGCTGGGCCAGTGGTTCGAGGCCGGCGCCAAGACGACCAACTGATCCGCCAACTGATTGACGGGGATCCTCGCGGATCCCCCCTGACCGAGCATCGGTGATCGACGGTCCGGTGGCCGTGCAGCTTGCGGCCGGAGGTCCGGACTGGCGAGGGTTTGAACGGGGCGCACGCCCCGTTTTTTTGTTTCCGCACGGCGGCGGGCCAGGGGCCAGGGGCCTATTGCAGGTTCGCTATGTAGTTGGCGAGGTTCTGGATATCCGCGTCTGACAAGCCACGCGCCACGCTGGTCATGTTGCCGGCGTCATTGGTGCGCTTGCGCGAGCGGAAGTCTTCCAGTTGCTTGACGATATAGGCGTACTGCTGTCCGGCCACGCGGGGAATTTCATTCTGCCCGCTGAAGCCGCCGAGATGGCACATGGTGCAGAGCACCTCTTCGGACTTCTTCCTGCCGGCTTCCACTTTTTGCCCGTCTGCCTTGAACTGGGAAGGAATGGGTTTCTGCGCAGCGAAATAATCCGCCAGGTCCAGCATATCCTCGCGCGATAGCGGCGCGGCCATCTGCGTCATCGGCGGGTGGCCGCGGCGGCCTTCCTGGAAGTCCTTTAGCTGCATGTAGATGTAGCGCGCGGTCTGGCCGGCGAGCACCGGATAGCCCGGATTGCCGGGGTTTCCCGTCGGCCCGTGGCAAGCCACGCAGGTTTCCGCCTTGCGCTTGCCGGCCTCGGGGTCGGCGCGCGCGATGCCGGCCGCGCATGCCAGCAACACGCACAGAACAAGTGCCAGCCCCGACAGCGCAAACTGCCGGGGCCGTCCGGGGGGGATGCGCATGCCTATTGCACGGCGAACACCAGCACGGTGTTGCCGCGCTTGAAGTCCAGTTGCGTGTTGCCGCCCGCCGCTACCGCGATGTACTGCTTGCCGCCCACCATGTAGGAAACCGCGGGTGCGTTGACCCCGGCGCCGCATTGGTACTCCCACAGCTTCTTACCCGTGCTCGCGTCGAAGGCCCTGAACAGGCCGTTGCCTTCCCCGTTGAACACCAGCCCGCCGGCGGTGGCCAGCACGCCGCCGATCAGCGGCTGCTCGGTCTTAAAGTCCCAGGCAACCTTGCCGGTATCGATATTGACCGCGGAGAGCTTGCCCCATTGCGCCTCGGACGGGATGGTCTTGAACGCGCCGCCCAGCCATAGCTTGCCACCGGGGTAGGGCGTCGCTTCCACCTGGTAAGTCATGGGCTGGTGCAGGTTGGCGGCATAGGCCAGCCGCGTCTTCGGGTCGAACGCCATTGGCGACCATTCCACGCCACCGTTGGCGCCCGGCAGCATGCGCGCGCCGGAGGCGGTGGGCAGCGTCCACATGTTCTCCTGCGGGATCATGGCCTGGGAGAAGCGGATCAGATGGCCATCGCGGCGGTCATGCACATAGATGTGGCCGGTCTTGCCGCCGTGGATCACGCCGGGAATCATCTGGCCGCTCTTGTCGCGCACGTCGACCAGGATCGGCGGGCTGGCGGCGTCAAGGTCCCACACGTCGTGGGCGACATATTGGGAGTGCCATTTGTAGGCGCCGGTATCCAGGTCGACTGCCACCATCGAGTCGGTATAGAGGTTGTCTCCGGGGCGGATGGCACCATACAGGTCGGGCGATGGGTTGCCCACCACGAAGATCGCCATCTTGTTCTTGCGGTCGATCGCCGGCGGCATCCAGACGCCGCCACCAAGGGACTTGTAGAAGTCGCCGCCCTTGTCGGCCAGTTGCTTCTTCTCCGCCGCGATGTCGCGCTTCATGTCGCGTCCCGTCGCGTCCGTGGTGGCCCAGACGCCTTCATGCCCTTTCTCGGGGATGGTGTAAAAGGTCCACAGCAGCTTGCCGTCGGTGACGCTGTAAGCCTTGAGGAAGCCACGGATGCCGTACTCCCCGCCGTTGGTGCCGATCAGGATCTTGTCGTCCACCACGACCGGTGCCATGGTTTCCGAATAGCCCAGCTCGGGATTGGCGATCTGGGTTTCCCACAGCAACTTGCCGGTTTTGGCATCGAGCGCGACCAGCTTGGCGTCGAGCGTGCCCATGTAGAGGCGGTCGCCGCTGACAGCCACGCCGCGATTGTTCGGGCCGCAGCAGAAGGTCGTGATCGGACCCATCTTGTGCTTGTAGTGCCAGAACTCCTTGCCGGTCACGGCATCGATCGCATAGACGTGGTTGTAGGAGGTGGTGAGGAACATCACGCCGTTGACCACGATCGGCGCGGTCTCCATGGACTCGATCACGGCGGTCTGGAACTGGAAGGCCGGCTTGAGCCTGGCGACGTTCTTGGTGTTGATCTGGCTGCCCGGGTAATAGCGGGTTTGCAGGTAGGAGCCGTTCGAGTGCAGCCAGTCGTTCGCGTTGCCGCCGGCGGCATCGAGTTGCGCCTGCGTAACCGATGGCAGGGGCCTGGTCATGGCGGCGCCGGTCGTCGTGGCGGCGCCCTGGACTTCGTCCGCGCCGAAGGCGACGGTCGCAACGGACGCGGCGCAGGCGGCAAGGGCCAGGAGTAGCAGGGGGAGGGTCAACCGGGAATGGCTGCGAGCTGCGAGCATGGGGAGCTCCTTTCTTGCATTCTTTTGTGCCCCCGGCTTTCCCAGGACAAAAGCATGTGCGCGTTGCGCACCGAGGCGGCCCGGGGTCAAAAGCAGTATAGGAAAGAGTGCAGGCAAAACAACCTTGTATCGCAATCGCTTGCATCACTGCCGCCGCCGCGCCGCAATATCAAAACATGCCGCGCCGCAACACGCGCTCGGACGCTCCTTGAATTAGCGCGCCTTACGCACCACACTTAGCCGGAAACGTGCAGCGATGAGGCTGGCCACCTATGCGTGGCGGGGGAGACGGACATGGACGGACGCACAGGATGGCGCGCGGGGATCGCCGCGCTGCTCTGCGGCATGGGCATGTTGTGGCTGCCGGCAAGGGCCGACGACGACATCGGCCTCAATGCCCGCTTGCTCGCGGCCGCCAGGGCGGGCGACGCCGCGGGCGTGCGTGCCACGCTGCAACAAGGCGCGGCGGTGGACGCGCGCAACCGCATTGGCGATACCGCATTGCTCTCCGCCAGCAAGCGGGGCCTGACCGAGATGGCGCGCACGCTGGTCGATCACGGCGCCAATGTCAGCCAGGCCAACGTGCAAGGCGTCACGCCGCTGATGGCCGCGGCCTTTGGCGGCTATGAGGAGATCGTGGCGATGCTGCTGGTGCGCCATCCTGATCTGACAGCCACGGATCGCGTCAACAAGAGCGCCATGGTCTATGCGGCAGGCGAGGGCCACGCCGGGGTGGTGCGGCAGTTGCTGGATGCTGGCGTGGACGTCAACGCCACCTACGGCAACGGGCTCACCGCGCTGATGTGGGCGGCCGGCTACGACCGGGCCGATACGGTGCGCCTGCTGCTCGCCAAAGGTGCCAGGCAGGATCTGCGCGACAATCGCGGACTGACCGCGCGCGAGATCGCGGAGCAGGTGCACGCGTCGAAGGTGGCGAGCTTGCTGGACGCGCCGCGCTGAGCGCCTTGCTTGCGGCGCGGCAGGCCCGGCACCCGATGCCGGCCTGGCCCCCTGTCATGCCGGGATTCCGCTACCGCCTCGTCAGACCGCCGTACGCCGCGGTGCTGGCGGCGCCGGGAAGGCGCCCGCATCCTCGCGCGTAGTTGGACCAAAGTCCAATATCTGCGGTCTTCCAACTGTCATAGTCTTAATCGAGCGTCGAATCAGGTGGGGCCCTGCGGTGCCTGTATGGGGAATTTCGCCATGAGCAAAGTCAAACCGTTCGTCGCAGTGGTTGATGACGACGAATCGGTGCGTCGTGCCATCAAGCGGCTTTTGCGCTCCATCGGGCTGTCATCGGAAACGTTCAAAACCGGGGACGAGTTCCTGGATATGTTCGATTCCATTCCGTCATATCGCCCAGGCTGCGTCGTGCTCGATGTGCAGATGTCCGGCCTGAACGGGCTTGAGGTCCAGCGGCGGCTCACGGGCAGCGGCATCCCGGTGATCTTCATCACGGCGCATGACGAAGCCGGTGTCCGCGAGCAGGCTTTGGCGGCTGGAGCGGCGGCCTATCTGCGCAAGCCGTTTAACGATGAAATCTTTATCAAGGCCGTGCGCACGGCCATCGATCCGACTTCCGAGGGGTGAGGAACGCGAACCGGCTTCGAGCGCCCGGCAAGCGGCTATTGGACCAAGGTCCAATTGTTTTAGCGGGACCCGGATATCACTATTGATATGAACCGGCAAGAACTTCAGGTGGGAATGCGCTTTACACCATGTCGTCATTTTCTGAATGGAGCACGCATCATGATCAAGTACCTTCGGCTTATTCTCGCGATTCCGGTCTTGCTGGTCGCGGTAGCCTGTTCGACCCAGCAGACGTCAACCGTGGGCGGTGACCCGCAACTGGAAGCGGCCGCGCGTGCGGCCCTGGCAAAGCTGAATGATACGAATCCCAGGACCAAGAACCTCCTGACCGCGGCGAAGGGGGTTCTCGTGTTCCCCGACATCATGAAAGCGGGCTTCCTCGTGGGCGCGCAAGGCGGCAACGGCGTGATGTTTGCCCCGGATGGCAGGGTGCTGGGCTACTACAACGCCACGGCGGTCTCGTATGGCCTGCAGGCGGGCGCCCAGACCTTCTCACTGGCAATGTTCTTCATGAACGACAAGGCTTTGAGCGATCTCAATGATAGTGACGGGTTGTCGGTCGGCGTTGGGCCGAGCGTTGTCGTGGTGGATGAGGGCGTTGCAAAATCCATGACCAGCCAAAACCTGACATCGGACGTCTACGCCTTCATCTATGGGCAGCAGGGCTTGATGGCCGGCCTCGGTTTGCAAGGTCAGAAGATCACCAAGCTCAGTAAATGAAGCCGATGACGGTGCCTGTCGGTGGGGCTCCACTTACAGCTAACGCGCGTCGCGCCCCTTGCGCTCGACGCGCGTTAGGTTCGCCTGAGCGCGACAGCAGCGTGGGGCGGCGTGCATTGCGCGGCATTGCCTGTTGGCCTGGTTCACGGAGGACCAGCGAACTGGCCGGCCAAGGAATATGGGGGAGTCTCAGGTCATGCTACGAATGCAGCGAGTCCCAATTGGCCTGATCGCGTGGATGCTGGCGTTCTGTGCCGCCGCGCAGCAGCCCATCATCTATCCAGCCAAGGGGCAGAGTACGCAGAAGCAGAACTCGGACACCGCCGAATGCCAGTTGTGGGCGAAGCAGAACACCGGGGTGGATCCCGTTGCCATTGCGCAGCAATCCGGCCAGCCAAGTGCTCCGCCGCAGCAAGGGGGGCGGGTCAGGGGCGCCGCGGGCGGCGCCGCCGTAGGCGCTGCGGTGGGTGCGATCGCGGGCGATGCCGGCAAGGGTGCGGCGGCTGGCGCGGTCACGGGGACCGTGGTCGGTGGCTCGCGCCAGCGACGCGGCAACCAGGCCGCGGCCGAACAGCAGCAAGCGGGTCAGCAACAGGCGTCCCAGCAAATGGCCACGTTCAACCGGGCGGTGGCGGCGTGCATGACGGGCCGGGGATACACGGTGCAGTAGTGCTGTAGTGCGGTAGTGCAGTAGAGGGCAGGGGCGGAGAGTTGGGGATCCACAGATGACAACGAAACCAAGGCGAACCGCGTTCGCGTCCGCGACAGCATGGCGCAGAGACGCGGGGACTATCGCGCTCGGCGAGATCCCCGGCGCAATGGCGTTGATGCTGGTGAATCGCGACGACGTGCTTGTGCTGTCTGGCTACGGCATGCCGCCGTAGCTGGCTGCGGGTCCGGCTTGCTTGCGTTGTGTTCCAAGAGTCCGAGTTCCCAATGGGAGACTCAAATGGTGATTTCACCTTCGCGGATCGTAAACGTCGGTTGCAGGCACGCGCTCAACCGCGCCCGCCTGCAGTTCGCGTTTGCCGGGGCGACCTTAGTGCTGCTTGCCGGCTGCCACAAGCAGGCGAACGAAGTGCCGCGTGCGATAACCGAAGTGACAGTCATGACTGTCGCGCAGCGTGACACGCCGGTCGAATTCGAGTTCACCGCCCAGACGCAAAGTTCGCGCGAGGTCGAGATTCGCGCACGTGTCGACGGCTTCCTGGAAAAGCGCGTCTATACCGAGGGTGCGCTGGTGCGTGCCGGGGAGACGCTTTTCCTGATGGACGCCAAGCCATTCGAAGCGGCGCTCCAGTCGGCAAAAGGCCAGCTCGCGCAGCAGCAGGCCAGGCTCACCGTGACCAAGGCCAATCTGGCCCGAGTGGTTCCGCTAGCCGCTCAGAACGCCCTCAGCCAGAAGGACCTTGACAACGCAACGGGCAACGAAAAGGAGGCCGAGGCCGCGGTGATCGCCGCCCAAGGCGAGGTCCGGACCGCGGAGCTCAACCTGAGCTACACGACGATCAAGTCCCCGCTCATGGGTCTGTCGAGCTTCGCAAGGCAGCAGGACGGCAGCTACGTGACAGCGGCCGCGACGGGCTTGCTGACCTATGTTTACCAGCTTGATCCGATGTGGGTGAACTTCAGCATTTCCGAAAATGAATTGCTGTCCTACCGCGACCAGGTCGAGAAGGGACAGCTGCGGTTTCCGCCCAACAACGACTTCGAGGTCACGGTTGTGCTTGCCGATGGCAGCCTGTTCCCGGGCAGCGGCCATATCAATTTCACCAATCCGGCATTCAACACGCAAACCGGAACCTTCCTCGTGCGGGCCTCGTTCGCCAATCCGCAAGGCACCCTGCGCCCCGGGCAGTTCGTGCGCGCACGGGTTGCCGGCGCGGTGCGCCCCAATGCGATTCTCGTGCCGCGACGTGCCGTGTTGCAGGGTTCCAAGAGCCATTTCGTCTGGACCGTCGATAAGGATTCGAAAGGCCATCAACGGGTTGTCGAAGTCGGGGAATGGAACGGCGATGACTGGTTCATCAACGCGGGCCTGAAAGCCGGCGAGCGGATCGTCGTCGACGGCGCCATTCGCGTCGTCGCCGACACGCCGCTGAAAATCACGCAGGCGCCGGCCCAGAAAGCCGCCGCCGATACGCCGCGCAGCGAAGAGCGAAGCCTGTCGCGGCGTCAGTCTGACACTATCGCGACGAACTGACCGGGCAGGCGAAATGAACATTTCCCATTTCTGCATTGACCGGCCGATCTTCGCGTCGGTCATTTCGATCGTGATCACGCTCGGCGGCGCGCTGGCGATGCTCAACCTGCCCATCGCGCAGTATCCTGACATTACGCCGCCGCAGATTACCGTCTCCGCCACGTACCCCGGTGCGACCGGGGATGTGGTTGCAAACAATGTCGCCGCGCCGATCGAGCAGCAGGTCAATGGCGCGGACAACATGATCTACATGAACTCTTCGAGTTCATCGACCGGCAACTTCACCCTTAACGTCTTTTTCGAGATCGGCACCAACCCCGAGCTTGCCCAGGTCGATGTGCAGAACCGGGTGAACCTGGCGCTGCCGCAATTGCCTTCGTCGGTTCAGGCCCAAGGCATCCAGGTGCAGAAGAAATCCTCGGCGTTCATGATGGTCCTCGCCATCTACTCGCCCAGCGAACGCTACGATGCAACCTACATTGCCAACTACACCAACATCTACGTGCTGGATGCGCTAAAGCGCATACCCGGCGCCAATCAGTCGAGCATCTTCGGCACGCCTGATTACGCGATGCGTATCTGGCTCAAGCCTGACCGCATGGCGCAGCTCGGTATCACGGCCTCCGACGTGCAGAAGGCGGTCGCCAACCAGAACCAGCAGTTCGCGGTCGGCAGCATCGGCCAGTCGCCAACCGGCACGGCAGTCGAGCAGTCATTCGCGGTAACCACCACCGGCCGCCTGAGCAATCCGGCCGAGTTCGAGAACATCATCCTGCGCGCGGCGAGCGGCGATGCCGCGATGGTGCGTCTCAAGGACGTCGGCCGTGCCGAACTCGGCAGCAAGGACTATTCGATCCGTAGCAAGTTCCAGGGCAAGCCGGCGACGGTGATCGCCGTTTATCAGCAGCCGGGCGCCAACGCGCTCGACGTGTCCAACCAGGTGCGCAAGACGCTGGCGGAGATGAAGAAGTCGTTTCCGGAAGGGCTTGAGTACGAAATCGCGATGGACACGACCGAGTTCACCCGTGCGTCGATCTCGGACGTCATTCACACCTTCTTCGAAGCGCTCGTGCTGGTGGTGATCGTCGTGTTCGTGTTCCTGCAGAGCCTGCGCGCCACTTTGATCCCGGTGCTGGCGGTGCCTGTGTCGATTGTCGGTACCTGCATGGGCATGATGGCGCTCGGGTTTTCGATCAACATGCTGACCTTGTTCGGCATGGTGCTGGCGATCGGCATCGTGGTGGACGATGCCATCGTGGTGATCGAGAACGTCGAACGGAATATGAGCGTCCACAAGCTGAATCCGAAGGACGCCGCCAAACGGGCCATGGACGAAGTCACGGGGCCGGTGATCGCGATCGTGCTTGTGCTGTGCGCCGTATTCGTGCCGGTGGCGTTCCTTGGGGGTATTACCGGACAACTGTACAAGCAGTTCGCCATTACCATTGCGATCTCGGTGGTGTTCTCGGGGCTGGTCGCGCTCACGCTGTCGCCTGCGCTGGCGGCATTGCTGCTGAAACCCGGACACCATGAAAAGAAGGGCTTCTTCAGGTGGTTCGAGAATGCCTTCGGGCGCATGACCGCTGGCTATACGAACCTGGTGAAGATGGTCATCAAGCGCTTCGTGGTCGCCTTGTTGCTGTTCGTCGGCATGATCGCGCTTGCGGTTGTCATGATGCGGTCGATCCCGACCTCGTTTCTCCCGCCCGAGGACCAGGGCTATCTGCTCGGGGCGGTGATCATGCCGGACGCCGCGAGCCTGGATCGCACCGGGGCGGTGTCACAGCACGTGACCGACTATTTCATGAAGCAGCCGGCCGTGGGCAGCGTCACGGTGGTCGACGGCTATAGCCTGCTCGACAGCCAGAACAAGAATAACGCCGGAGCGTTCTTTATCGGGTTCAAGAGCTTCGACGAGCGCTATAAATTCGCCAACATCAAAACGCAGAATGCGCGCGCCGTGCTGATCGACGCCTACGAGCAGCTGTCGAAGGTAAAAGAGGGGATCATCCTGCCGGTCAATCCGCCGTCGATCCCGGGGTTGGGTACGACCGGCGGCACGGAGATGTGGATCCAGAGCAAAGGGGACGGTTCCATCCCGCAACTCGCGGGCGTGGTGAACGACTTCATGGCCAAGGCGAAGCAGCGGCCCGAACTGGCCCGCGTCACGTCGACCTTCAATGCGGCGGCACAGCAGCTGCTGGTCAACGTGGACCGTGAAAAGGCGGAAACCCTGGGGGTGCCGGTCGAGGAAGTGTACAGCGCGATGCAGACCATGTTCGGCTCGCTGTACGTCTCGCAGTTCAATCGTTCGAGCCGGCTCTGGCAGGTCATCCTGCAAGCGGAGCCGTCCTACCGGCTCAAGCCCGGGGATCTCGACCAGATCTTCGTGCGCGGCAAGACCGGCAACATGGTACCGCTCAAGGCCGTGGTGACCACCAAGTTCGTCACCGGTCCGGATCTGGTGACGCGCTTCAATAATTTCCCGGCGGTCAAGATTACCGCCAATGCGGCCCCGGGATACAGCTCGGGGCAGGTCCTTTCCACGCTGCAAGAGGTGGCGGACGAGGTGATGCCCAACGACTACGGGGTGGGGTGGAGCGGCGAGGCGTACGAAGCCCTGAAGGCCAGCAGCTCGTCGGCGCTTGTGTTCGTGTTCGGCCTGATCATGGTGTTCCTGATTCTCGCTGCGCAGTACGAGAAGTGGAGCTTGCCGGTGGGCGTGCTGATGGCGGTGCCGTTTGCGCTCTTTGGCGCGTTGCTTGCCATCCTGCTGCGCGGCCTCGATAACGACGTCTACTTCCAGATCGGCCTCACGATGCTGGTGGCGCTGGCGGCCAAGAACGCGATCCTGATCTTCGAGTTTGCCGTGCTGAACCGGGAACAGGGTGAGTCGGTCTATGACGCCGCGGTCACGGCGGCGACCGAACGGCTGCGTCCGATCGTGATGACCTCCCTTGCCTTCATCCTGGGCTGCGTGCCGCTGGCGATCGCACTCGGCGCATCGGCGAACAGCCGGCATTCGATCGGGACCGGCGTCATTGGCGGCATGCTCGGCGCCACGGTGATCGCGGTGTTTTTCATCCCGATGTTCTTCTACGTGCTCGAAACCATGTCGGAGAAGAAGGGCGGAGGCAAGAAGACTCCCGGTCCGGAAGGCGGCGCGCCCGGCGAGCCGGCACCGGGCTCCATTGGGGCGGGAGCGGGCGGCCCGACGGCCACGCCGTCCGCCAGACGCGAGGACGAATGACATGCGCACTTCGGCTCTTTCGCTAATGGCCTTGCTGACGCTCGGCGGTTGCCTGCTCGGGCCGAACTATCAGCGGCCGGCCGTCAACACGCCGGCTACCTTCCGCTTTGCCGAGGCGGATGCTCAGGATCTCGTCAATACGACGTGGTGGGTGCAGTTCGAGGATCCGGCGCTCAACGATCTGATCGCGACGGCGCTGGCCGAGAACAAGGACGTGAAGATCGCGGCGGCGCGCGTCGAGCAGTTTCTCGGGCAATTCCAGAGCACGCGCTCGCAGTTGTTCCCGCAACTCGGCGCAGGGGCCGGGGCACAGCGTGAGCGCGTGCCGCTAGGGACGACGACATTGCCGTCCGGCGTCGGACAGGTATTCAACCAGTACCAGGCGACGCTCTCGGCGGCATGGGAGATCGATGTCTTCGGCAAGCTGCGCCGTCAGACCGAGTCCGCCCGGGCGAGCCTGCTGGCGAGCGAGGAAGGCAGGCGCGCGACGATCCTGACGCTCGTCGCTTCCGTGGCGTCGTCCTATGTGAATCTGCTGTCGCTCGACCGGCAACTGGAAATCGCCAAGGCGACCGTGGCAAGCCGGGCAGAGTCGGTGCACGTATTCGATCTGCGCTACAAGGGCGGGGAAGTTTCACAGATGGAACTGGCGCAGAGCCAGTCCGAATACGAATCCTCGCTGTCGACGATTCCGCAGATCGAACTCCAGATCGCGCAACAGGAGGATGCGCTATCCATCCTCCTGGGGCAGAACCCGCAACCGATCCAGCGTGACCGCAAGCTGGACGACCTGGTGTTGCCATTGGTGCCGGCCGGATTGCCATCCGAATTGCTCGAACGCCGCCCCGACCTGCGGCAGGCCGAGCAGGACCTGATCGCCGCCAACGCGCTGATTGGCGCGGCGCGCGCGCTCTACTTCCCGTCGATCTCGCTGACTGGCGTGTTCGGCACGGCGAGCACCCAGTTCTCGCAGCTCTTCACCGGCCCGGCCAGGTTGTGGTCATACGCCGGTGCGGTGACGGTGCCGATCTTCACCGCGGGCAACATCAGCGGGCAGGTCAAGCAGGCCGAGGCACTGCAGCAACAGGCGCTGTTCACGTACCAGAAGGCGATCCAGGTAGCTTTCCAGGAGGTCGCGGACTCGCTGGTGTCCTTGCAGAAGACGCGCGAGAAACTCGTTGTGCAGGGACGGCAGGTCGACGCGCTGGCGACCTACGCGAGGCTCGCACGGTTGCGCTACGAGGGCGGATACACGAGCTACATCGAGGTGCTGGATGCCGAGCGCAGCCTCTTCAACGCGCAACTGAGTTACGCCCAAGCGCAGGGAACGGTCTTTACCTCAAGCGTGAATCTCTATAAAGCGATGGGTGGCGGCTGGGTGGTCGACGCGGAACGTATGACCTCGGTAGTGTATGGCGACGGCGGCAATTCCGTACCACCGGACGCATCGCCCTCCGGTACAAGCAAATCACTGCCATGACCGCGGCGCGCCTGATCGCCTGCCACGAGTGCGATCTGCTGCAGCGTGAGACGGCGTTGCCAAGAGCCGGCATCGCACGCTGCCGGCGCTGCGGCGCGGAGCTCTATCGGAGCCGGCCGGAGAGCCTCGACCGAGCGCTTGCATTGACGCTCGCGGCGCTCGTGCTGTTCGTGGTGGCGAACATGTTTCCGGTGGTGGGGTTGTCGGTGAACGGCGATCTCGTCCAGACGACGCTGTTCGGCGCGGTTCGGATACTCTATCGCGACGGCATGTGGCCGCTCGCCGGCCTCGTGTTCGTCACCACGCTCATGATGCCGCTGCTGAGAATGCTGGCGATGACGTATCTCTTGCTACCGCTGCGGCTGCGACGGTTGCCGCGCCGGCCCGACGCGGTGTTTCGCGTCCTGGAACTGGCGGCGCCCTGGGGCATGACCGAAGTCCTGATCCTCGGCATGCTGGTCGCCTTGGTCAAACTCGCGCATATCGCCACGGTGGTGACCGGCGTCGCCATGTGGGCGTTCGGGGCGGTGATGCTGCTGCTCGCCGCCGCGTCCTCCGCCTTCGACGTTCGCGACCTGTGGGCCCGGATAGATGCGGCATCGCACGTAAGAGGGCGTGGCGTGATCGCTGCCTCGGCCACCACGGCTGCCCGCGCGGGCTTGCTGGTCTGCCACAGTTGCGGGCTGTTGTCGCGGCTGGCTCCTCATGCCCATGAAGGCAGCTGCCCGCGGTGCGGCACTCACCTGCACTTTCGCAAGCCGGCCAGCATCGCCCGTACCTGGGCGTTCCTGATTGCAGCGATGATCCTGTATATCCCGGCCAATCTGCTGCCCGTGATGGACACGAGTTCGCTCTTCGGCTCGGAGGAGGATACGATCCTGAGCGGCGTGGTCTACCTCTGGACCTCGGGCTCCCGGTTGTTGGCATGCGTGGTATTCATTGCGAGTATCGCGGTGCCGATGCTCAAGATCATCGCCATGCTGTTTCTCGTCAGTTCGGCACAGTTTCACTCGCGATGGTTGCGTGAGAGGCGGGCGCGCATCTATCGTCTGGTGGAAATCGTCGGGCGCTGGTCGATGCTCGATATCTACGTCATCACGCTTCTGGTTGCGCTCGTGCAGTTCAGTTCGCTGGCGACGATCAAGGCCGGCCCGGCCTCGGTCGCGTTTGGTGCGGTGGTGGTGCTGACGATGTTCGCCGCTATGTCGTTCGACCCGCGTCTGATCTGGGATGCCGTGGAGAAGGATCGTGGCTAATCCTCCTGAACAAGGCGACGAACCCGGCGCGCCTGACTTTCCCGAGGTGGTCGCCACGCAGCACTCGCGCTGGCGCCTGCAACTCGTCTGGCTGGTGCCGCTCATCGCAGTGCTGATCGGCGGCTGGCTGGCGGCACAGGCGATCCTCCAGAAAGGCCCGACCATCACCATCAGCTTCAAGACCGGCGAAGGTCTCGAGGCGGGAAAGACCAAGATCAAGTACAAGGATGTGGACATCGGCGTAGTCAAGAGCGTCATCCTGTCAAAAGACCATCGCGGCGTCATTGCAAGCGCTGAACTGGCCAAGGACGCGTCGGACTTGCTGGTCGACGACACCCGCTTCTGGGTCGTGCGGCCGCGCATCTCCGGCGGCACCGTATCGGGCCTGGGTACGCTGCTGTCCGGCTCGTATATCGGCACGGACGTCGGCAACCAGACCAAGTCGCGACGCGACTTCGTCGGCCTCGAGACCCCGCCGGTTTTCGCGAAGGATGTCCCCGGGAAGGAGTTCGTGCTCAAGAGCGAGGATATGGGCTCGCTCGATATAGGCACTCCCGTTTTCTTCAGGCGCTTGCAGGTCGGCCAGATTTCCTCCTACAACATGGATGCCGACGGAAATGGTGTCACGCTGCGGGTCTTTATCAATGCACCCTACGACAAGTATGTGCACGCCGATACGCGCTTCTGGCACGCAAGCGGTGTCGATGTGTCGCTCGATACAAGCGGCGTGAAGGTCAATACGCAATCGATGGTCGCGATCCTCATTGGCGGGGTCGCGTTTCAGTCCCCCGATGATGCAGAGAGTGGACCGCAGGCTGAGGCCAACGCCCAGTTCGATTTGTTCCGCGACCGTGCGGAGGCGATGAAGCGCCATGACAAGATTGCCGAGACATTCGTGTTCAGCTTCAGGGAATCGGTACGCGGCCTGACGGTCGGTGCGCCCGTCGATTTCCGCGGCATCGTGGTGGGCGAGGTGACAGGGATCTACACGCGCTTCGACCGGGAAAAGAAGGAGTTCAGCATTCCGGTCGAAGTGCGGATCTATCCGGAGCGTTTCACGTCGCGGTATGAGACGGGAGTCAAGGGGGGCAGGCTCACGGACAACCCTCACGCGCTTGCTGTGTGGCTGGTCGAACATGGCTTCCGCGGGCAGCTTAGAACCGGCAACCTGCTGACCGGGCAGCTCTACCTCGCGCTGGACTTCTTCCCCGCGGCTCCCAAGGCCACGGTGGACTGGGACGCCAAGCCGCCTGAGTTGCCTACGGTTCCGGGCGGCCTGCAGTCTCTTCAGGACTCGATTACAAGCCTGGTTGCCAAGCTCAACAAAGTGCCGTTCGAGGGCATCGGGAAGGATGTCCGAGTGACCTTGCAAAATGTGGACAAGCTGCTCAAGACGCTCGATGCGGAAGTGGCGCCGGAGGCGCGCGCCGCGATTGTGTCGGCGCGCACGGCGCTCGATTCGGCCAACAGCGCGATGCAGCCGGACTCGGCACTGTCGCAGAGTACAGCCGATACGATGCGGGAGCTGTCACGCACGGCGGCATCGCTTCGCGCTCTCGCGGACTATCTCGAACGCCATCCGGAAGCGTTGATTCGCGGCAAGACGGAGGACAAGAAGTGATGCGCTCTCTTCTTCTGATAGCTGCGGTACTTGCGGTTTCGGTGCTCGGTGGTTGCGCGAGTTCGCCTCAGGCGGTTTTCTATACCTTGAGTCCGGAGCGGACAACGGTGCCCGTTGAGGCCAGTGTCGCGCCACTTGCTATCTCGATCGGGCTGGTGGCGGTGCCGGACATTGTCGACCGCCCGCAACTGGTGTTGCGGGTCAATGCGACGCAGGTAAGGATCGACGAGTTCGCCCGCTGGGCCGAGCCGCTGAAGAGCCAGGTTGCGAACGTGATGGCTGCAGACCTGGCCCAGCTGTTTCCCGGTGCGCATGTTTCAAGCTATTTGCAATGGGCTGATCGTGCGACGGCGTACCAGGTTGCGGTCGACATCCAGCGCTTTGATTCCGCACCGGGCGATGCGGCGTCGATCTCGGTGTTGTGGCTGGTGCGGCCGCCAAAGCAGGGGACGCCGGTGAGCGGCCGCAGTATCGTGAGCGAGCCTGCCGGCGCTCAGGGTTACGATGCGCTGGTCGCTGCGCACAGCCGGGCGCTGGCCGCGGTCTGCCGCGATATTGCCGCGGCGATCCGCACGACGCGTGGAGAGTGACAACTTGGGATCGGCGCCGGCCGCATGGAGCGAATCAGGGGTCGGGCTTCGCCGCGGTCCGCTGTTTTTGCGGAAGGCGCTCGCCCAGCGATTCATAGATTGGCGGACAGCGCAACATGATGGGGACGACCATCGCGGTGAAGCAGGCTGTGAGCATGGGCAACAGCAATGTGAAGCTTGCCGTCATCTCCGTCACCAGGACGATGCCGGTGATCGGGGCGCGCACCACTGCCGTAAAGAAGGCCGCCATGGCGACCACGGCGAACGCGCCGGGAGAAGCGGCCACGCCCGGGAACCAGTGAATACAGATCCTGCCGAAGACAAGGCCCGTCTGCGCGCCCAGAACGAGCATCGGCGCAAACAGGCCGCCTGGCGTACCCGCGGCGTACGATACGGCTCCGAGGCCGAAGCGGATCAGGAACACCAGCGCGATGCCGGAAAGCGCGCCCGTTCCCGCGAGAGCGCGCTGTGTGATTGCGTCGCCGCCACCCACCAGGTCCGGAGCAAACCACGCGAGTAGTCCGACCCCGGCCCCGACAAGCGCGGCGCGCACTTCGGCCGGCCAGCGGGCGAGCCCATCGGCTGTGGCTAGCGCCCAGAGGATCGTGCGGCAATAGGCGACCCCTGCAAGGCCGACGACCACACCGAGCGCGAGGTGCGCCGGCACCGTTCCGGCACCGGGAAACGGTTGTGCTGCCATCTGGAAATCCGGCAGATCGCCGTGGATCAGGCGCGCTACCGCAATGGCGCCCGCCGACGCGCCGAGCGCAGCAATGGCCGTGCGCGTCTCGAACCGGCGCATCAGTTCTTCGAGGACGAACACCGCGCCGGCGATCGGCGCATTGAACGCCGTCGCCAGTCCAGCACCCGCGCCAGCCGCGAGCAGAACCCTGCAGTCGTCCGCGTTGCGGCGAACCAGTGTCCCGAACAGGTGGGCGATCGACGCACCCATTTGCACGGTGGGGCCTTCGCGGCCCAGGGCCAGCCCGGCGCCGATGGCGAGCACGCCACCAAAGAACTTGACCGGGACGAGCGCGAGGGGTGCGGCAGGCTGGTCGGCGCTCAGCACGGCCTCGACGTGAGGGATGCCGCTGCCGCTCGCCTCTGGCGCGAAGCGCCTGACGAGCCATGCCGCCAGGGCGGTCGAGGCCGCGGCGGCGAACAGGACGAGGACCAGTCCGATGACGTGCCCGTGTGCCCACGAGACGAACAGGCCGCGTAGTCTGTCCGCATGCTCAAGCGCCAACCGGAAGAGCGTCCCCAGCAGTCCGGTGGCCGCTCCCACGATGAGGGACGCGATGGCGAGCGCGACCAGCCCGCCGCGCTGTCGGTCGACATCGGTGCTGTTCATGATCTACGCATATCTACGCAAGCGCCAAGGCCGCTCGCGCAGGTAACGGCAGCGAACGCGGAGCGCGGGGCGATCTACGACGGTGTGCAGGCGCCAAATAGTACGAACACGTCTTCGCGGTTCACAAGCGTCGCGGACATGGAGCCGGTCTTGGTGTCGAGCGCAATGCTCCAGCCGTAGCCCAGCTCCGTGCCGATAAGAAGCAACTGCCCATTGCTTGGCTCCATGAAGCGGATGTCGGTGGAACGCTGCGGTCCCGACACGGTCTTCTTTGCGAAATTGATTTTCATGAATTGCGGCGCGCCCAGGATCGCAGGAAGCGTTCGATAGCAGACCTCCCCGATATCGCAGAAGTGTGCGTCGACGGTGGCGCACAAGAGCGGCTTGCTGCCGTCGAAGTCCGCGGCGAGCACCCATGCAGGTGTTGCACAAACAAGGGTAGCGAGGGCGGTTGCCCGCAATGTCTTCAGCATGGCGCTTCCTCCTGCCTGTCGTGAACCGGCCAGCGAAAGACGGGGCAACGGACTGGCTGGCCGGCGCCCCGATGATGCTGACGTGATCGCTACTCGACCGTGTAGCCACGGCCAGTCATGCATGCCGCCACCGCACGGTTGTACGTCGAAAGCTGACCCGATGCCTGCTGCTGCATGCTTTGTTGCTGCATGTCCATTTGTTGTTGTTCGCGCCGCATCCGCATGCCGGAGCCCATCGTGCCGACGAGCGCACCGACCGCGGCTCCCTCGCCCCAGTGGCCGCCCGCGGCCCCGCCGATCAGGGTCCCGAACAATGCGCCACCCCCGGCGCCGCGAAGGAGCCGGCCTTGCTGTTGTTGGGGTGGCGGACTTTGGGCCATGCGCTCCGCGAGCGCGACAGGATTGACGCCGGTGGTTTGCTGCGCCCACGACTGGCATTCCGCGGTATCGGTTTGCTGGCGCTGCGGACTCTGTCCCCTTGCGGGGTAGATGATGGGTTGCTGCGCTGCTGCGGCCGATGCCAGCGACGCGATTGCCAGGCCGATCAGAGTTCGAGCAGTTCCTTGCATGGCTCCAGGTCCCGGGTGTCATTCGCTACGGCGTCACCGCCCGATTGATCCGGGACGGTGAGAAAACCTCTCCGGCCTCAGGCCGGAACTCGCGCCCGGCCCGTGGGAATGCCAGGATCGGGCCGCTCATCTCGTGCAGAGGTGACTGGTGGTTGCAGGACGCGCATACGCTTCGATGCGTCCACGATGCTTCGCGGTTCGCCACGGCTGTAGGCAATATTGGTATCGCTGGCGCTCAAAGGCAATTGGACCTTGGTCCAATAGGGTACCGGCGCCGCAGACTCTCCGGCATCGTTCACGATCGGTTCGCGCCGGACCCTTCGCCCGCAGCCCGTAGCGACACCAGCCGCGCAAGCACGATCGCCGGATAAAGCTGGCCGATCAGCGCCTCAAGAATCGCAAGCGCCCGCGCAGCGTTGGCGACCGGCGTGATGTCGCCATAGCCTACCGTCGTCAGCGTGACAAAGCTGAAGTAGAGCCAGACCGAGCGATCCGAAGCCGTGTCGGTGTTCGGGATTCCAGTGTAGGCGCCGGGAACGTGAACGCTGACGAGCTGGTCGGCTTCCGCCCAGACAACCCCGATCAATATATAGAGGGCCACGGCGCCCAGGATCCGGTCGAATGTCACCGTGCCGGGGCTGAACACCTTGATCCCGATGACCACGCCAAGAAGGCCAAGTGAAACAAGCACGGTTTCGTCAAGTATCCCCTGCGAATGCGCCGGCGCAAAGAGCCATCCCGCCCAGCGCACCAGGATGGCCGCAGCGGCGACCAGCGCGACCATCAGGAACTGCAAGCGGCGGTCCGACACCGCCGCCACGCCGGTCAGGAGAATCAGCGACAGGAGCAACTCCCGCATCAGCCGCGCGTAGAAGCTGTCCGGCGCCACTGAAAACGGTACGACGAACACGAGCAGCAGGAGCAGGACCAGGAGCGCTACCATGCTCCCGGCGCGTATTTGCTGCGCGTGCTCACGCCACCATTGCGCATGTGCCATAGCCGCTCCCATCCGCGTCGGAAGCGGGCGGGGCCATGCCGGCGCACAGTCTCGACGCATTGCGCAGTGAACCTAGCACCACTGAAGAGCCGGCACTATGGGACCTTGGTCCAATTGCGTCATGGCGAGCGGGGAGCAAGATATGGCTGGGTCCCTCTTTTCCAATGCCGCTCCGTCGCGGCGCCTGCCATCCCAATATGTCGTGCCAGCCATCCGCGGTGCGTGCCGCACGAGGCGGCGGGGACCCCAGTGAATCGGGGGGGCAAGGCCAGGTCCGCCGGGCCGCGGTGTTCTCGGGTAGCTCTCTGGATACCCACGGGCGCTGCGCTCATGACCACATGCGGAGGGTTGAAGCATGAATCACATCGTCATCGCCCTGATCGTGTTCGTGTGCGTATTCGGCAGTTCGCTGGTCGGCATGTACACGCGCGCCGTGCTGCCGGAGAACCACCTCAGCGATCAATCAATCGGTGTTGTCAAAATGGCGACCGGCCTGATCGCAACGATGGCCGCGCTGGTGCTCGGGCTGCTGGTGTCGTCGGCAAAGGGCACGTTTGACACCACGAGCGCCGAGCTTGTGCAGAATTCCGCCAGCGTCATCCATCTCGATCGCGTGCTGGCCAAGTATGGGCCGGAAACGCGCGAGGTCCGGGGCTTGCTCAAGAGTATCTACGCCGAAAAGGTCCAGATCCTCGGTTCTTTGGACGAGACGCAGTTGGGGACGCTGGGTAATGCCGAAGCGGTCAGCCGGCTGGAAGAGTTCCAGCGCGCGCTGGAGGCACTGGCGCCCCGCGACGACCGGCAGCGTCAACTGAAGGCGCAAGCCCTCCAGATTATCGATAACGTGTTTGCTGCGCGCTGGCTGGCGTTGCTGCAGACGAAGGCTACGATTCCGATATCCCTGCTGATCGTGCTGGTGCTGTGGCTCTCCATTGTGTTCGGCACCTTCGGCTTGTTCGCCGACCGCAACGGGACCATCATTGCAGCCTTGATGATGTGCGCGCTATCGACGGCAGGGGCGATTTTCCTGATCGAGGAGATGAGCACGCCGCTCTACGGGCTGGTCAGCGTGTCGCTTGCGCCTATGCGCGACGCGCTCGCCCATCTCGGCCAGTAGGTCGGCGGGCCAGCAGGTCAGCGGTCAAACCACCGGTATTGAAGCGTGATGGAAACGGTCTGGAAGTTGCCGCCGATGCGTGCTGTCAGCCCGCGCGACCACGCGAGCTTCGCGGACCATTGCGCCGCAAGCGGAACGGACAGCGTGGCGCCGTAGCGCACGGTGCGCTGCAGATCCTGGCCCTGAGCGCCATTTACGCTTGTCTGACCGCCAGTGAAATACGTCACGTCCGCAGCGAGCCAAAGGCCGGGTCGCCAGTTATAGCCTCCGTGCCATTGGAATACAGGCAGCGGTTCCTGGCTGCGCCGATTGCCGCCGAAGAAGTCGTTGTTGTCGGTGAAGAACCACACGCCCGCCATTCCCTCCACGAACCAGTTGCCGAGAGGCTGGGATAACCCGATCTCGGGCTTGAATGCCCAACGGTTCGAACCCACGTTCACCAGGCGCGATGGCAGGTACTGGCCGGTCGGCGCGACCACGCTGAGGCTGGCGCCGAGTGAAGCGGTGGGGCTGCGTCGCGCGAATTGTTCCGGTGTGAGTGCCTCGCCACCCAGCAGAATCACGGCAAATCTCATCCTGATGTCGCCCATGCCTGACCGGTAGGCGTGCCCGGGCGCGCCCTCGACGTTGCCGGTCAGGTCCGCATTGGCGTAAGGAACCAACAACGCGACGCTTGCCGTACGTCCCGCAATCCCGAAGCTATGGGAGTAGCCCGCTGCGTAGGTATTGATCGTGGCTTGCAGGTCGGTCACCGGCAGCGAAGGATCCAGCAGGACCTCGCCGCTCGATCGCGCATAGCTCATCAACAGGAAGTTCGTTCCGACCGGCACGGCGGAATAGGCGCGCGGCTCCATTTCCTGCGCAGACCCGGAGACTGCCCAAAGGAGGATCATGCCGGTGCTCGCGTACCGAAGGCGCCGTACGGCACGTGTCGTTAATCCTGCCCGGTCCGCGCGCCATCTGCGCGCTTCAACCGACTTTGATTGGGTGGAACGCGAGTCAATCGGCATGTCTTTGCCAGAGGCACGGGAAGCCGGCGGAAATGATCTACTCTGTAGCAGAGTATGCGATGGCGCAAGGTCCTTGTGCCGGCCATAACAAGGGGTAGCCATGAGAATTCTAGCTTTGTTGGCATGTGTGATGCTTTGCTCGAACGCGTTTGCCGAATGCACCACCAACGCGCGCGGCGTTGTGGTTTGCAACAATGGAGAATCGGCTGGTGCTTATAACCGGAACACGGGCAACGCTGCGATGTCCGAAAAAAATCAGAATGGCGTGACGACGACAGAGACGAGCAAGGGCGGAGAGGCCAAGACCAAGAATGGCAAGGGCGTATATACAAGCCCGAGCGGGAAGACATGCGCCAGGACGGCCCGGCATGAGGGCTGCAACTGAAGATCCACGGATGGAGCCAGGCACACGCAGGCGCAGTCATGTTGCCGCGACTGACGCGGGGCTCCGGGGTTGGTGAGGGGACGGCAGATGAATGCCAGCCTTATCGGCGACCCGCACCAGCTCTGCCAGTGAATGTGCCTCCATCTTCTTCATCACGCGGGCGCGGTGGACCTTGATGGTCTTTTCGGCCGTGCCCAGTTCGCAAGCCATTTGCTTGTTCAGGCGGCCTTCGACCACCAGCGCCAGCACTTCCCGCTCGCGCGGCGTAAGCCGCTCGATGCGATTGTGAATCGATTCGATTTCGATGCGGCTCGCGAGCGCTTGCGACGCGCTCCCCAATGCGGTCTCGATGGCATTGAGCAGGTCGGTATCGCTGACCGGCTTCACCAGGAAGTCGGTCGCGCCCGCCTTCATCGCGCTGACGCTCATCGGGATATCGCCGTGTCCGGTGAGGAAGATGATCGACAGGGGCATGCCTGCTCCGCGCAATTCGCGCTGAAACTCCAGGCCGTTCAAGTCAGGCAGTTGCACGTCGAGTACCAGGCAGGCGTTGTAGTCCGCGGGAGGACCGCATTCGAGGTACGCACGGCACTCGAGCGCCGATCCGAACCCTTCGGCCCGGTAGCCTGCGGAGCGGATCAGGCGCGTCAACGCCCGGCGCACGGCGTCGTCGTCATCCACCACGAAGACGGTTGGTGTGGCGTGGTTCATGGTCGTTGTCCGGAGTGAAGGAACTCGGCTTCAGTGGCGATGGGCAAAGTGAAATGGAAGGTGGCGCCATGGCCACTGTTGTTTTCCGCCCAGATGCGGCCCCCATGCAGTTCAACAATAGTGCGGCTGATCGACAGCCCTAGCCCGAGCCCCTCGCGCTTCGACGTATAAAACGGCTTGAAGAGCTTGTCCAGCTTGTCGGCGGCGAGGCCGGGTCCGCGATCGCGCACCCAGACGCGCACCATGCCGGCGCCATCGAGCGCGGCGCCAACCACGATCTCGCGATCGTGCGCCGAGCGGGACTCCGTCGCGTGGAATGCGTTAAGCAACAAGTTCAGCACGACCTGCTGCACCTGGACGCTGTCGCCCTGCACGGGCGGCAGTCCGGGATCGACGTTCAGCAGCACGCGAATGCCGCGCACGATCGCGTCGCTGTGCACCAGCAGGACCACATCGCCGATGACGCGGGCAAGGCTGAGCGGCGCCGCCTCGAGTTCGCCTTTCTTGACGAGCGCGCGGATCCTGCGAAGCACTTCACTCGCGCGATGGTTGTCATCGACCAGGTCCTGCAGTATCTCGCGCACTTCGGCGAGATTGATCGGTTGTTTCGCCATGAATCGCTGGGCTGCCTGCGCGTTGCTCAGGATGGCCGTGAGCGGCTGGTTCAATTCGTGCGCGAGCGAACTTGCCAGTTCTCCGAGCGTGGAGACACGAGTCAGGTGGACGAGCTCCTGCCTGTTGCGCTGGAGTTCGTACCGCTCTGTCCGGTCAATGATGACCGTCAGCGTAAGCGGGTCGCCGTCGGACGCAGCGTGATTGGCTGTGATTTCCGCCGGGAATTCGGTGCCATCCTTGCGCCGCGCGAACAGGTCACGCGTACCGCCTGTCGCCCCGGCCAGCGGCGCGTCCACGGCGCCGGCACGGCGGACGGGATCGCCCTGCAATCCGGGAACGAGCGCGTCTGCGCTAGCGCCGATCAACTCATCCTGGCGATAGCCAAAGAGCGTTGCCACGCTGGCATTGGCCAGCACGATCCGGCCGTGCGCATTCGTCATCAATATGGCAAACGGCAGCAGTTCCAGCGTGCAGCGCAATGTCTCGTCGCGCTGCACTCGCTGCGTGGCGTCGCGGGCGCTTTCTGGCAGATCGCCGCGCGCTTCCGCAAGGGCTTCATGCGGCTCATGGTGAGCGGCGGTGCGCCGGAACCCGCCGGCGGCAGTGAGGCGCGCGCGGATGGGGCGCCAGCTCTGCCGCCAAGACTGGCGAGATCCTGGCGCCTCGCGAGGGCATGGCTGTTCCGCGGACGATCCTGTGGCCTGCTGCTCCCACGTTGCGTTGGCGACACGGGTACGCAGGAAGTTAAAAGCAAAAGGCCGGTGCGGCGGCTTTGTTGTGCCAAGGGCCGGGGTGATCGGCGCATCCGTGGCTGCGGGTGCCTGGCGATGGCGCGCGCGCCGGAACTGCAACATCAGCAGCAGTGCGATGAGCGCAGCCTCCAGGACGGCAGCGGTGTGAACGATGGTCATGGCGCCGTGCTCCCCTGTCAGTGGTTCGCGCGGCCTGCGCGAACCCGCTGCCGTCGGCAAGCCGGCGAGCAGACGAGCAACTCAGCGCGCATGCGGTCGTATCAGGCGCTTGCGCAGTTGCAACAACGTGCGCGTTACCGGACATCTCCGCAGGGCCATGAAGCGAACCTGTCCCATATCCCTCTTTGATTTGTTGCTGCATCGCGTCCCTGAAACGCGACGCAATTCCGTTTCTGCTGGCGGATACTGGCTTGCGACAGGGCGCTGGGGTGAATGAAGCATCACTGGCGGCCAGGGCAAACCGGTTATCAAGTGGCATATGGGCAAAAAAAGTTTAGGCGCTGTCGTCCCTTTGTAAAAGGCATTAGTCTCGATTGCGCAACTACGAAAGCGGCGATACCCAGCGGGTGAGGCCGGCCGGATGCTCGAATTCGCGATCGAATGGGACCAAGGTCCAATTGCCGGCACATTGCACGCGGACTATTTTTTCAGGTGAGTGTATTTGGCTGGCCGCATGGTCCCGCTTTCAGCCTCTCGTGCCTGCGTTCGCCACGGCGGGCCAGGCCGACGTCAGGGAGCCTGGCTGTGCGCACGGCTCTGAGCGCGGCGCTATCGTCGCGGGTGAAGCGCTCCACAATCTCATCACGTCTCACCACCGGCTCCATTCCCCGGGAACGATCATGGCGCAGCCAAAAAAAGCGACCCCTTCGGATGCAGCCGCGCTCGGGGGAAGGTTCGACCATACGATTCTGGTCCTGCAAGGCGGCGGCGCGCTGGGTGCGTACCAGGCGGGCATCTTTGCTGGACTTGCCGACTGCGGCCTGATGCCTGACTGGGTTGCCGGCGTTTCGATCGGGGCGATCAATGCCGCGCTGATCGCCGGCAATGCGCCGGAGCGCCGCGTGGAGCGCCTGAGCGAATTCTGGGACCGGATGTCGGCGCATGCGCCATTTATTCCACCTGCCTACCTGGACCCGTGGCGTCCGATGCTGAATGCCTTCAGCGCGGCATCCTCGGTAACGTTCGGGGTTCCTGGCTTCTTCACGCCACGGGTTCCCCCGCCTTTCCTGGCACCCGACGGCAGCATCGAAGCCCTGAGTTTCTATGACACTCGGCCGCTCAAGGCAACACTCGAGAAACTGGTCGACTTCGACGTGATCAACCGCAAGGATGTGCGGCTCTCGCTGGGTTCGGTCAACCTGCGCTCCGGGAACTCGGTCTATTTCGACAACGCGCAGATGCAGATCGGGCCCGAGCACGTGATGGCGAGCGGTGCGCTGCCACCGGGATTCCCGCCCGTGGAGGTGGACGGGGAACTGTACTGGGATGGCGGCATCGTTTCGAACTCGCCGCTGTGGTACATCGTCGACGAGAACTTCCGGTTGGGGGCGCTGGTCTTGCAGGTCGATGTATTCAGCGGGGCGGGCGAGATGCCGCAGAATCTGCGGCAGGTCCAGGAACGAGTCAAGGACATCCAGTATGCAAGCAAGACGCGCTTCAACACGATGCGCGTCAGGGAAATCGAAGGCCTTCGCGGCGCACTGCGCCGTGTCATCGACAAATTGCCCAAGGCGCTGCAGTCGGATCCGGATGTGGAGCGGCTCACGGCGATCAGCACGCGCGGCACCGTCGCGCTGCTGCATTTCATTAACCGGCACAACACGCAATCCTCCGATTTCAAGGACTACGAGTTCTCGCGCGCCACGGTGACCGATCTGTGGAACGGCGGGCTTGAGGACGCACGCCGCGCCGTCGCCAGTCCGAAATGGAAGGAAGCGTTGGCGCTTACCAGCGGGATCGGCATTTACGACATGACCTCGTAGCGCCCCGCCAACAGGAACACACGCCATGACCGAAGCAGAGATCAAGAGGCTCGCCTTCGCGATGCCGCTCACGAGTCCCGCGTTCCCGCCGGGCCCCTATCGTTTTATCAATCGCGAGTTTCTGATCGTTACCTACCGGACCGATCCCGCCGCGCTGGCTGCCGTCATTCCCGCCCCGCTGGAGATGACCGACCCGGTCGTGAAGTTTGAATTTATCCGGATGCCGGATTCGACCGGCTTCGGCGACTATACGGAAAGCGGCCAGGTGATCCCGGTGCGCTTTCGCGGCGAAACCGGCGGCTACGTGCACGCGATGTTTCTCGACGATGGATCGCCGATCGCGGCGGGCCGTGAAATCTGGGGCTTTCCCAAGAAGCTGGCATCGCCGCAGCTACGCATCGAAAAGGATACGATCGGCGGCGTGTTGCGCTACGGCCCGGTCCCGATCGCCGTGGCGACGATGGGGTACAAGCACAGGGCGCTTGACCACGACAAGATCCTGGCGTCGCTGTCGGCACCCAACTTCCTGCTCAAGATCATTCCGCATGTGGATGGCACCGCTCGTATTTGCGAACTGGTGCGCTACTTCTGCGAAGACATCACCGTGAAGGGGGCCTGGGAAGGGCCGGCCGGGCTCGAGCTGTTTCATCACGCGCTCGCGCCGGTTGCGTCGCTGCCGGTGCTCGAAGTGATCTCGGGCGTGCATATCTTGACCGACCTGACGCTCGGGCTGGGTACCGTGGTCCACGATTATCTCGCCGCGTGATGGCGTTCGCGCGCATTGGACCATGGTCCTATATCGGCCCCCCGGCGGGTTGCATAGTCTATGGATGGAATGGCTCTTCCCTGGCGTCAGGTCGTGACGGACCCGTGCTGAGGGAATCCAGGGTCAGGCAGCGTGTCCGGAAGCGATAGTGCCTGCACATTCGCTGCCTCGTCACCATCATCGACACGACGAAGCGAGGAAGATCATGACCAGGCGTCTGCTGTGGTTTGCGGTGGTGCCGGCGCTGCTGTTTGCGGGTGTCGCCAGGGCTCAGTACCCGATCATGAACGAGGTCGCCGAGAAGCTCGTTCAAAAGTACCAGCGCGCGTCCTGCGAGCAGTTATGGCAGGAGAAAGCCCAGAAACAGGGGCAGCCGAAGCCCGCGAAGGAGCAGGAAGCCGTGCAGTTGCTGCGCGACGATCCGCAGATGCGCAACGCGTTCATCAACAGGGTGGCGGCGCCGATCGTCAACAAGATGTTCGAGTGCGGCATGATTCCGTGATCGCCGTCGGGTGCAACACCAGACTGAATGATCTACCGAGACCGCGATGATCAACGAGAAATTGCTGTTGCGCGCAGCCTTTGTGGTGCTGGGCTTGCTGCTGTCCGCGAACGGCATGGCACAGCCGTCCCAGCCGGCGCAGAACAAGCCGAAGGCCGCCGCCAAGCCGGTGCCCAAGGCTGCCGCGCCGGCGTTCCAGGCCGGCATCGAACCGCGCGCGGTAGACATCCTCAAAGAGGCGAGCGCCCGCCTGGCCGCTGCCAGGACGATGGCGTTCACGGCCGTCGTTTCCTATGAAAGTCCGAGCCGCCTCGGTCCGCCGCTCGTCTATTCCACCAAATCGCAGGTGGTCATGCAGCGGCCGGACAAGCTCAAGATCGTCACGCTCGGAGACGGGCCCCCCTCGGAGTTCTACTACGACGGCAAGAGCATGATGGCACTTGCGCCGGCAGAGAACCTCGTCGCCGTCGCGGACGCGCCGCCGACCATCGACGCCGCGCTGCAGAAGGCCTACGATACCGCGGCGATCTATTTCCCGTTTACCGACGTGATCGTCACGGATCCCTACAAGGACATCGCCGGCGGACTGAAGACCGCGTTCTATATCGGTCAGTCAGGCGTGGTCGGGAATACGACAACGGACATGGTGGCGTATGTCACCGGGGATGTGTTCGTGCAGGCCTGGATCGGCACGCAGGACAAGCTGCCGCGCCGCATCTATGCCGTTTACCTCAATGACCGTACCCGCTTGCGCCATGTGCTGGAACTCTCCAACTGGGAACTGGACGCCGCCGTTCCCGCAAGCGCCTTCGTTTCAGCCAGCGCGGCCGGCGCGGCGCGCATTGCGTTCGAGCCGCCGGATGCAAAGGGTGGGCCGGGAATGAAGCCTCCTCCGAAGTTCAAGCCTGCCAAGGGGCAATGAGGAGACGCATCATGAAGAAAGCCGTCATGCATCTGATGGGGTTGCTGATCCCGGCGCTCGTGGCCGGTCCTGCGGGGGCGTGGTCGCACGCCAACTATCGCGGAGGCGAGACCTCGCATGCGCCCGGTTCGGATTCCACGACCCGGAGCAACGCCTGGGGTGGCAGCGAAACGCACACCTACGGCGAGGGCACGACCGCAACCGGCCGCTACGGCGGCACCGCCTCGCACACGGAAGGTTCTGGGCAGACGACCGCCACCAACCGCTATGGCGGGACCGCGACCCACACCTACGGGCAGGGCACTACCGCCACCGGTGCGTATGGCGGCACGGCGACGCACGCCACGGGATCCGGCTATACGACCTATACGAACTCCTCGGGCGCGACGGCGTACCACAGTCCCTACTACGGTGCGACGTACCCCGCGTACCATCCGCCGGTCGTCGTGAACAACTACGGGTCCGGGTGCTACAACTGCGGTGGCTGGTCCACCGCAGGGGCCGCGGCGGCGGGCGTGGTGGTCGGCGTGGCGGCAGGCGCGGCCGTGGCATCGGCGAATACGGCCGCCGCCACATCCAATGCCTACAACGCCGGCGTGGTCGCCGGGGCGACGGCTGCCGCTGCCCCGGCCAGTACGGCGTTTGCGATGGGGGCGATCTACCCGACGCTGCCAGCGGGCTGCATCACGCCCACCGTGCAGGGCGGCACTTACTATTTGTGCGGCAACACGTGGTTCAAGCCCTCCTATGGCGCCAACGGCGTCTACTATCGCGTGGTGCCAACGCCAGCCTGAGCATCGGCTGGATTTTCGCTGGGTTTGCGCGGGGTTTGCGCGGGGTTTGCGCGGGGTTTGCGAATACCCGGACCCCGTCGTCAGCGCATCAAGCGCGCTAGCACGATGACATAGACCGCCGACGCCGCAAGCTGGGCCACGGTGATTGGCAGTCCATAGCGCATGTATGTGGCGAACGTGACCGGCTTGCCCTCGCGCGCGCAGATGCCGGCGGCCACGATGTTGGCCGATGCGCCGATGAGGGTGGCGTTGCCGCCGAGCGTTGCGCCGAACATCATCCCGACGAACACCGGAATCGCGGCCGCCGGCCACTGGGTGAACTGCTCGGCAAGCGCTGCGTCGGGCACCACTTCCGCCGCGACCAGGTAGCCCTTGACCATCAGGATCGACGCCGCCGCAACGGGAACGTTGGCCAGCAGGCTGGAAAGCAGCCCGATGGCTACAATCATCACTAGTGCAACGAGCGTCAGCTGGGTGCCGAACGACGCCTGGAGCTTCAGCGCCATGACCTGGATCAGCCCCGTCTTGGTCACCGCTTGCACCAGGCAGAAGATGCACCCCAGGAACAACAGCGTCTTCCAGTCGACGTCCCGCAGCACGCTGTCGGTTGGCTCGAAGCGGGCTTCATATCCGACCAGCAGGGCGAGGGCACTGGCGATCATCGCGACCGTGGGCGGCACGAGCCGCGTGGGCAGGTGCTCGCCGAAAACGAACAGCCCCACCATCGTCAACAGGACGGCGAGCGAAAGCGCCGCGTAGATGGGCCGCTCGAGCTGCCGCGGCTGCGCGCGCGGCGGCAACGGACGCCGCATGCGCCAAAGGTCCGGCATCAGCAGCGGCAGCAGGGGGACGATGACGAGCAAGGCGACGACGCCACCCAGGCTCACGCGGTGGAGGTACTCGCCAAACGTCATGCCGATCGAACTGCCCACGAGAAATGTCGCCGGATCTCCCACCAGTGTCAGCAGGCCGGCGGAATTGCTCACGATGGCGGTCAGCACCATCGGTCCGACAATGTCCACTTCCAGGGCGACGGCAACCCGGATAATGATGGGCGCGATCAGGATGACCGTGGTCGCGTTCGGCAGGAAGGCGCACAGGGGCGCGACCAGCGCGATCAATAGCAGCAGGAACCGCCTGCCGCTTCCGCCCGTGGCGCTCAGGTACAGGTCGCCGATGCGGTCGAAGAGACCGGTGGTGGACAGGATGCGCGCCACCACCATGCCACCGAACAGCAGACTGATCGGCCCACCCGAGGTGCGGGTGGCGCTCAGCAGATCCTGCTCGTTCAGGATCCCCAGTGCGATCAGAACGCACACGCCGATCAGGGCGGCCACCGCCATGTCCATCAGGTTGAAGGCGATGGTGAGAATCACGGCCCCGAATACGCCAAGGACGATGTAGATCTGCAGTTCGCTCATGCGGCGGCCTCCGCTGCCCGTTGCATCGATGGGACCTAGCGCACCGGTGGCGCGTACATCAGGCCACCCTGCGTCCAGAGCCGGTTAAGTCCGCGTTCGAGACCGAGCGGGCTTTGCGCGCCGAGATTGCGATCGAACATTTCTCCGTAGTTGCCCACGCTCTGCACCGCGCGCGCGGCCCAGCCGGGCTCGACGCCGAGCGCCTGGCTGGCGTCCGCGCCGGCTTCGAATGCGCGGGCCACCGCCGGATCCCGCATGCGTGCGCCCGCGCTGGCTTGCGTGATCCCGGCTTCTTCCGCGGCAATGAGCGAGAAGAGTACCCAACGGACGAGCGTCAGCCAGCGCTGGTCGTCGTTGCGCACGACCGGACCGAGCGGCTCCTTCGATATCCGCTCGGGCAGGATGGCGTAGGCTTGCGATCCGTCCCGGACGCGCAGGCGCGCGGCCGCAAGTTGGGACGCGTCGGCAGTGTAGGCGCTGCAGCGCCCCGAGAAAAAGGCGTCGGCCACCTCCGTCGCGGAGTCCACGACGAGCGGCTTCACGCTCAGGCGATTCGCTGCGGAGTAGGTCGCCAGATGGTCTTCGCTGGACGTACCTTTTTCGACGCAGACCGTGGCGTGATCGAGTCCCGCAATCGACCGGATGCCGTTTTGCCTGGACACCATGAACGCCTGGCCGTCGTAATAGAGAATGCCGGCGAATTGCACGCGCAGCGTGCTCTCGCGCGCCAGGGTCCACGTGGTGTTGCGGCTGAGCAGGTCCACCACGCCGGTGCGCAGTGCCGGGAACCTGCCTGAAGCCTTCAGCGGAACGAATGTCACCTTGTCCGCCTGGCCGAGGGCCGCGGCCGCTACGGCGCGGCAGAAATCGGCGTCGATGCCTGACCAGCGGCCCGAGGCATCCTTCGCCGAGAACCCTGCAATGCCTTCGCTGACGCCGCAGCGCAGCGTGCCGCGCGCCCTGGCCTGCGCAAGCGTATCGCCGTCCGCGGCATGCGCTGGCAAACCGGCGGCCATGAGCCACGGAAGCGTAGCCGGCAAGAGCATTCTGACGACGCGCCGAAGGAGGGTCATGCGGGCCCCTGAGCCAGTCTCGACATGGAATTGCGCTCCAGACTGATTCACTTTGTCCGCGATTCCCTGGTGCGTCAATTGGCCTTTCGGCCTATATGCGGGCGATCCACGGACGCTGGCGCGATGAGACATCGTGTGCCTCGGCGTTCATGGCGCATCCAGCGTCCCGGGGCTTTTCGGGTAGGTGACGATGCCCCAGGTCAGCGCGACGCCGGCGATTTCCCGCAGCGGCTGGTAGCTGCGCGCGTCCACCACATAGACCGCGTTCGAGCGGCCGCAGGCGATCAGCAGCCGCGCGTCGTCGGGGGTGAAGCTGAAATGCCAGCAGCGCTTGCCCGTAGCGATGTTGGCGATATTTTCATAGCTGCCCGCATCGAAGACCTGGATGGTGTCGGCACGCGAGGCCGCGACGAACAGGCGTTCGCCGGCGCGGTCGAACGCGACCCCGTAGGGCCCGGCGCGTGTCGGCACCGTGCGCAGGATGCGGTAGTCGGCCGCGTCGAGCACCAGGAATGCGTTCGCCGATTCGAGCGTGACGATATAGCGCCGCCCATCCGGGCTCACCTTGATGCCGCGTGGCCGCGATCCCGGCGGCGTCTTGAGCAGATTGAGGCGGCGGCCGCTGGCGCGCTCGTAGACCGAGACGGTGTCGTCGCCCTCGTTGGTGACCAGCAGCAGGCGAGCATCCGGCGAGAATTCGATGCCTTCGGTTTCCAGCCCGCTGGGGATGGCGCGCGTGACGCGCCAGTCCTTGAGATCGATCACCGCGATTTCCGCCGGGACCGGGGCGCCGTCGCCGGCCTTGGCTGGCTTGCCGGCTTCCGGCGCGGGTTCCGCTCCGGGTGGCCCGTTGCGTTCGCCGGGCTCGTAGGTGACGAAGGCCTGCCCGCCGGACACGCGCACGAATTCCGGGTTCTTGCCGATCGGTATGCGCCTGACCAGTTGGCCGTCGCGCGTGTCGATGACGGAAAGGTCGCTGGTGCCCTTGTTGGCGGCCAGCAGGTAGCGGCCATCCGCGCTGATGCCGATGCCGCGCGGACCCTTGCCGCCGGTGTCCAGGGTGCGCGCGACTTCGAGCCGGCCGAGGTCAATCACCGCGATGCCGCCGGTCTCGCTGGATACATAGGCCGTGGCGGGCTGGGAGACAGGCGTCTGTGCGCGCCACGCGCACGCGGCGCAGGCGAGCGCGGCACACAGCGCCAGCGTGGTCCGGCCCGGCCAGCGATATCCCTTTTCCGTGGCCATGCGCGCCTCCCGATTGCGTTGCTCGCCGTGACGGCCGGCTTCATGCCATCCCGGGATGGCAACCCTGCGTCGCTCTATTCTTGGCGAGGGTGTGGTCGCTGCCAAGGACTTTCGGTGCGCCCGCAGCCACTAACGCCCATCCCATTCGTAGCGCACCCCCACCAGGAACAGACGCGGCGCGCCCGGCGCGACGAAGCGCTCGGTCGGCACCGACGCGCCGGGCTGCAGCAGCGTGCCGCCGGGAAATACACTGAGGCCTGCTTGTCCATAGGTTTCATAGCGGCGGTCGAATACATTGTCCACCCGCGCATAGAGCTGCCAGCGCGGGTCGACCTGCCAGCTCGCGCGCAGGTTGAACAGGGCGAAGCCGGCGGTACTGGCGAGACGCGGATCCTGCGCGGTCAATGCACCGTCTTCGTTGCCGGCAACGGGCCGCGAGGACGAAACGATCATGGAACCGCCGAGCGTGACGGAGTCCGTTGCCCGCCAGTCCACGCCGAGCTTGAAACTGTGCAGCGGCACGCCGGCCATGCGGGTGCCGGGACGCACATTGACGGGCGCCGCGAACGGCGTCTGGATCTGGCCGTCGGCCTGGTAGGTGGCTTGCAGGTAGCTGTAGCCGGCGCGCAGCGTCAGACGGCCAAGACGCTGGCGCAGGCCGAGTTCCAGGCCCTGGCTGCGGGTCTTGGGAAAGTTCGTGAAGAAGCCGAGCGGGCTGACCGGCGAGCGCTCGAACAGGATGTCGTCGCGGTTGTCGCTGCGGTACAGCGCCAGCGTCAGGTCGGTGGCATCGGCGGCTTTCCAGCGGCCGCCGAATTCGTACGTGCGCGACACCACCTGCCGCAGGTAAGGATCGGCCTGCAGGCCGGTGGGCAACTGGCAGGCATTGGCCGGGTCGGCGCAGCCAAGCTCGATGGCGGTGGGCATGCGCGTGCCCTGCGAGGCCGAGGCGAAAACGGTGAGACCGCTCAGCAACTGGTGCGAGAGGCCGAGCGCGGGGTTGAGCCGCGAGAACGTGAAGCTCTCGTCGGAGGCATTCGGCAACGTCATCTCGGTGCGCGTGCGCGAAGTGTTCCAGCGTGCGCTCGCGGTGAGATAACTGTGCGGCAACAGCTTGATGGTGTCCGATGCATACAGGCTGAAGGTGGTGGTACGGCCATCGAGCGAGGCCGCGGTGGTGGGCGAGGAAGCGGGGTCCGCCACCGCCACGCGATCTGCGTTGAATGTGGCCGGCTGTGTGTCCTGGCGGTACGCGGCGCGGCTCAGCGCGGCCGCGGCGCCCAGTACCGCGCTGTGGATGTCGCCGGTATGCGACCACTGCGCGGACAGGCCATAGTCATGCGTGTTGACGGTCGAGGTATTGAACACGGCGTTGGCAGGCGCATTGCCGGGCTGGCACCCGTCGTCGCCGGCGTTGCCCTGGCAGTCGAGCAGGCGGTCCAGGTAGGCGTCGCTGACGTCGCCCGTGGTTGCCTGCGCGCGCCCCACGCGCAGATAGGCGGTCAGTGCCAGCTGGTCTTCGGCATTGAATTGGTGTGCGCCGTTCAGCGTCGCCTGGAACGCGCGTGTGCGCGCGATGTCCGGCGCGGTGTAGATGGCATTGCGCTGGACGCCATAGATGCTGTCGGGAACCAAGCCGTTGCCGGACAGGCTGCTGGTGCTGCCAAGCAGGCTCACGCTCCATTGCGTGTCCGTGGTGGAGCGGCCTACCTTGGCGAAGAGATTGCCCAGCCAGCTGCCGGAAAGTTCGCGCCATCCGTCCTCCCGGAACCCCGTGCCCGCGACGAAGGCGTGCCAGCCGTCGCCCAGCATCTGCCCGGCGCTGACATCCAGCCGCGCGCGGCCGTGGCTGCCGACGCTCAGGTCGGCTTCCACGCCGGGGTGTGTCTCGCCGGACTTGGTGGTCAGCGCCAGCGCGCCGCCGAGCGCGTTGAGCCCGTACAGCGGATTGCTGCCCGGCACCAGCGTAATGGTGCTGATGGCGGCCTCGGGGATCGCGGTCCAGTCGACCACGTCGCCCAGCGCCGAATTCTGGCGTACGCCGTCGAGGTAGAGCGCCAGACCCTGGCCCGCGCCAAGGGTGGACGAGAGCCGGTAGCCGCGGTAGAGGATGTCCTTCAGGTACGGGTTGCCTTGCACATCGTTGATCACGACGCTCTCCATGTTCTCGCCGAGGAACGATGACAGGTTGCCGGATTTGGCGCGCTCCATGTCGGCATCCGTGGCGGTCTGCACATTGCCGGGAAACGCCTCGCGCGGGATGGAGAACGAGGGCAGCGGCGCGGGCGCGACCACGGTGACTTCCTTGAGGTTGTGCACCTCGTCGGCGGGCAAGTCCCGCGGCGTTTCGGCGGCCAGAACCACCGGAGCGCCCGCGGCCAGCGCCAGCAGTGCGCACCTCGCCGCCGTTCGCCGCGCTGCGTGCGCCAGGCCTGGGCTGCGCGGTCGGGGGAGGGCGGGGAGCATTACCTTCTCCGTGAGGACAAGGACGCAAGCGCACGGATTCCGGCGCACGGTCACCAAGGCATCGCGCACGCCGACGCCGTCCAGGGTGATGCAAGTGATACTTACTGTAGTGCACGGCCCGGCGCATGCCAAATCGAACCGGCTGCCGCGCAGGCGGTTTGTCGCGGGCGCTGCATTTTTCGCCTAGAGTTTGAAGGTGCCCCCGAGAGCGCTTCGCCACGCACCACCGGGCTTTCCGAAAGGCGTGGCGCTCCGTTTTGCTGTGTCGCAGCATCGTGATCCTCACCGGATCGAGGAGTTCGCCATGCCGTTTCCCGATCGTCCCGTCTTCAGGCCTGGCCGTGCGGAGCGCACCGGCTTCGCCGGGGCCGCCGCCGTGGCTTGCGCCGGTCAGGCCGGTACGGTTGACCGGCGCCGCCGCTTGCTAAGCCGCAGTCTCGGTTTTGCCCTGCTCGCGCTGGGCGTGTTGCCCGCGCGCTTGCGTGCGCAGGCGAGCCGGGATGGCGGCCCGATTCCCATCGGTGTGATCGGCTCCGGCCGTATCGGAGGAACGGTCGGCGGCTTGTGGGTGCGCGCGGGACATCCTGTGATGTTCTCCTCGCGTCATCCGGAAGAGCTCAAGCCGCTCGTCGACAAGCTCGGCCCGCTCGCCCGCGCGGGCACGGTCGCCGAGGCGCTGGCCTTTTCCAAGGTGATTTTCCTGGCCGTTCCATACAAGGCCTTGCCCGATATCGCCGCCGAGCATGGCAAGGCCTTTGCCGGCAAGATCGTGGTGGATGCGACCAATGCCATCCGGGCGCGCGATGGCGCCATCGCGGAAGAGGCGGCACGCAAGGGCATCGGCATTACCACCGCAAAGTACCTGCGCGGCGCGCGCATCGTTCGTGCCTTCAACTTCATGGGCGCCACCAAATTCGCGAGCGAGCATCACCGCGCCGAAGGGCTGATTGCCGTGCCGATCGCGGCTGACGATCCCGCCGCGCTGCGCGTTGGCGAGCAACTGGTGCGGGATGCCGGCTTCGAACCGGTGGTGATCGGGCGGCTGGCGACGGCCGACAGCTTTGCGCCGGGCGGCCCGCTGTTCCACCAGATCGGTTCGGCCGATGCCATGCGGGCGCGCATGGCGGAGGTCAGCGGCAAGGCGGCCGCGCAGCCGAAGTAACCCCGGCGGCTGGCCGGGGCGCGGCGCTTATGCCGGCACGGGCGCGTTGACGCTGGTCTGCCGGCCCTGGAAGTCCGTCCAGCACAGCGCCTTGAAGTCGTACAGCTTGCAGCGGCGCGCGGTCTGGAAGTACCAGCGCCAGGTGAAGTTCTGGATGATGATGCGGCCCGGCAGCGCGTGTTCGAGCAGCGCCTGCGCGCGCTTGAGGCGGTACAGCGGCACGCTCATGTCAACGTGATGGGCGGTGTGCTCCATGATGTGATGCAGGGCCGCGCCGATGCCGTAGCGGAAGCGCAGGTGCACGGTGGTGGAGACGAAAGGCTGGGCGCGTGCCCACATGGTCTTGGTCTCGTACCAGGCCACGCTGGTATGGGTGTGGTGCACATAGAGCACGAAGCCCACGGTGAAATTCCATACCAGGAAGGGCACGACGAAGCCCAGGCCCACCAGCAGCGCGACCGACTGGCCGCTGGCCACCGCCAGCCAGGCCAGCGCGCCGATCCAGGCGGCGCCGAAGATCGCCACCAGCGTGCAGTCCCACATGAAGACAGCACGGCGCGTGGGCATCTGGCGGCGGCTGGGGAAGAACATCTTGAACCACCAGATCTCGACCAGGTAGTACAGGCCCGCGCCGAAGCCGTTGCGGTAGACGCGCTCCAGCGCGCGGCGCCAGCGCGGCAGCGTCTGGAATTCCTCGAGCGAGTAGGGTGCCCAGACGAAGTCGAAGCCCTTGAGGTTGGAATAGCCGTGGTGGACCACGTTATGGCCGACTTCCCACAGGCTGTAGGGCGTGAGCGACGGCAGGAAGGTCAGCCGCCCCAGCCATTTGTTGAGGCCGCGCCGGGGCGTCAGGCTCTGGTGGCAGGCATCGTGGCCGATGATGAACAGGCGGGCGATGATGATGCCGGTCAGCACGCCCGCCGCCAGCTTGGCGAGCCAGTGGGAGAACATCACCACCCCGGCCAGCGCGGCCACGAACAGCGCCGTATCCAGCGCGAACAGCGCCAGCGCGCGCGAGGTGCTGCGCTGACCCAGCGGGATCAGCCAGCCGCGGATGATCTTGCGCGAGGGCAGGGGCGCTTCAGGGGAAATCGGCTCCGGAAAGGGGGCTTGCTGCGTGGCAATCATTCAAAAACCTTCAGTTGTCGAACGCGGGGTCGGGCACCTGGCTGTGCCCGGGACTGGCGATGCACGGCCACAGGGGGCCGACGGTGTGACAGCTTAGAAGGATTGCGTGACAGGGGTGTTGATCCGGGTCAAGCCGGCGTGGCCAGGACCCGGTGCTTCCCGGTGGAAAGTGATGATTAATGCGCGACGGAGGCCGACGCGCTTGCCGGCTCGCCCATCACATAGACCTCATCGATCACACGATCGTCGCCCAGCATGGCGAAGGCGAACAGTTGCTCTTCCAGCGTCTCCGAGCGCTCGCTGCGGCGGGCGATCAGCGGCGTGGCCTGCGGATCGAGCACGATGAAGTCGGCCTCGCAGCCCGGCGTGAAGCTGCCCACGCGCTCGCTCCAGCCCAGCGCATCGGCGGCGGCGCGGGTGGCCAGGTAGAACATGCGCAGCGCGGTGAGGTGATAGCCGCCCATGCGCGCCACCTTGTGCGCGGCATTCATGGTGCGCAGCATCGAGAACGAGGTGCCGCCGCCCACGTCGGTGGCCAGCGTCACGTTGAGGCGATAGGCGTCGGACTGGTGGAAGTCGTAGAAGCCGCTGCCCAGGAACAGGTTGGAGGTGGGGCAGTGCGCCACCGCGGCGCCACTGTCGGCCAGGCGCTTGCGGTCGTCCTGGTCGAGGTAGATGGCGTGGCCGTAGAACGCGCCCGGACGCAGCAGGCCGTAGTGATCGTAGATATCGAGATAGCTGCGCGCCTGCGGGAACAGTTCGGCAACCCACTTCACTTCGTCGCGGTTTTCCGCCACATGGGTCTGGATATAGGCGTCGGGATAGGCCTTGGCCAGTTCGCCGCAGGCAGCCAGTTGCGCCTCGCTGGAGGTCGGCGCGAAGCGCGGCGTGATCGCGTACGACAGGCGGTTCTTGCCGTGCCAGCGCGAGATCAGGTCAGCCGAATCGCGCGCGCCGGACTCGGCGGTGTCGCGCAGGAATTCGGGGCAGTTGCGGTCCATCAGCACCTTGCCGGTCACCAGGCGCAGGTTGCGCCGGTCCGCTTCGGCGAACAGCGCGTCGGCCGAGGCCGTGTGCACGGTGCTCCAGGCCACGGCGCTGGTGGTGCCGTTGCGCAGCAGCTCGTCGGCAAAGAAGCCCGCCACCGCCGCAGCGTACTCCGGCTCGGCGAAGCGGCGCTCCTCGGGGAAGGTGTAGGTTTCCAGCCAGTGCAGCAGGCCGGGCGAGGGCGAGGCGATGATGTCGGTCTGCGGGTAATGCACGTGGGTGTCGATAAAACCGGGCACGATCAGCTTGCCGCGGCGGTCGATCACTTCGGCGCCGGCCGGGATCTGCGCGGCCAGCTCGGCGTAGTCGCCGACCGCGGCGACATGCCCGGCGGTGACAACCAGCACCCCGTCTTCCCAATACTGATACGCGTCGTCATGAAACTGCGGATCGCGCAGGAAGTGCAGCACGCGGCCACGGATGGCGCGGGTGATGGACGGGTTGGGGGGCGTGGTCGTCATAGCGATGTCTCGTCATGCGCCGGCGCGCGCGTGGCGCGCCGGCATCTTGGTGTGAACCGCGCTCAGGCCGTGGAGGCCGTCGCGGGCAGGGGGGATTGCCAGAAGTGGTCGACTTCGGCGAGGAAGGCGGCCTTCTGCGTGGCGGGCAGGAAGGACGCCTCGAAACTATTGCGCGCCAGCTTGTGGCCGTCGTCCGCGGTCAGCGGCAGGGCTTCGAAGGTGGCTTCCCAGTTGGCGTTCATATAGCCGCCGAAATAGGCGGGGTCGTCGGAGTGCAGCGTGACCAGCACGCCGGCTTCCAGCAGGCGGTGCAGCGAGTGGTCGCGCAGGTCGGGATAGACCTTGAGCTTCTGGTTGGACAGCGGGCACACCGTCAGCGCCACGCGCTCGCGGGCCAGCCGCGCCACCAGGGCGGGGTCGTCGATGGCGCGCACGCCGTGGTCGATGCGTTCCACCTTGAGGATGTCGAGCGCGTCCGTGACATACTGCGCCGGGCCTTCCTCGCCGGCGTGCGCCACCAGCCGCAGGCCCAGCTCGCGGGCGCGGGCGAAGACGCGGGCGAACTTCTCCGGCGGGTTGCCCTGCTCGGAGGAATCCAGGCCCACGCCGACGAAACGGTCGCGGTAGGGCAGCGCCGCTTCCAGCGTGGCGAAGGCGTCTTCCTCGGACAGGTGGCGCAGGAAGCAGAGGATCAGGCTGCTGGAGAAATCGAACTGGGTGCGGGCCTGGGCCAGCGCGTCGGAGATGCCGTCGATCACCACGCCGATGGGCACGCCGCGCGCGGTGTGGGTCTGCGGGTCGAAGAAGATCTCGGCGTGGCGCACGTTGTCGGCTACGGCGCGCTGCACGTAGGCCATCGTCATGTCGAAGAAATCGTCCTCGGTCAGCAGCACGCTGGCGCCGGCGTAGTAAATGTCAAGGAAGGATTGCAGGTCGGTGAAGGCGTAGGCTTCGCGCAGGGATTCCACGCTGGCATACGGCAGCTTGACCTTGTTGTGCTGGGCCAGCCGGAAGATCAGCTCGGGCTCGAGCGTGCCTTCGATATGGACGTGCAGTTCTGCCTTGGGCGTCAGGCGGATACGGTCTGCGAGCGCGGCATCGAGCGTCATGGGGTTCCTTTTGCGGTCTTGGTTTGCGTCGTGTTCGCCGCCTGGCCGCCGCGGTTGGCGCTCAGCGCGCCCAGATGGGCGAGACGCTGGTCGCGAACCTGCAGCAACTGGGCGACGATGGCAACCGCAATCATAGCCGGAGCCTTGTCCGTGATGCCGGAGACGCCCATCGGGCACGTCATTTCCGCAAAGCGGGCAGGGTCAATCCCGTGCTCCGCCATGCGATGCTCGAAGCGCGCGCGCTTGGTCTTGGAACCGATCAGGCCGAAATAGGCAAAGTCATTGCGCCGCAAGATCCGCTCGCACAGCGTCTGGTCCAGGGCGTGGCTGTGCGTCATCACCAGGAAATAGCTGCCGGCCGGGGCATGGTCGACCACCGCTTCGGGGATATCCGTGGCTTCCGGGGTGACGTTGTCGGGCAGGCCCGGCGGGAACAAGGTGTCGCGCTCATCCACCCAGTGCACCCGGCACGGCAGGTTGGCCAGCACCTTGACCAGCGCATGGCCAACGTGGCCGGCGCCGAACAGCACCACCTGCAGTTCATCGGGCACCATGACGTCGGTCCAGGCGCCATCGGTTTGCAAGCTCACCGAGGGCGTGACCGCCTGCGCCGCCGCGTGCCGCACCGGACCGGCCGCCGGCACGGTGCGCGTGAGCGCGCGGCTGGCGGAGAAGGCGGCCTGCACCGCATCGAGCCAGGGCAGGTCGGGCTCGCCCAGCACCTCGAAGGCGAGCTGGACCACGCCGCCGCAGCATTGGCCCAGGGCCGGGCCCAGGGGGATGCGCACGATCTGCCGCGTCGCATCGCGCTCGGCCAGCATGGTGCGCGCGATCTCCATGCCGCGCCACTCCAGATGGCCGCCGCCGATGGTGCCCACCAGGTCGTCGGCGGTCACCAGCATGCGCACGCCCGCCTCGCGCGGGGCCGAGCCTCTGACTTCGGCGATGGTGACCATCGCCACCGGCACGCCGGCGCGCACCAGGCGGGTGGCGTCGGCGAAGCGGAAGGGTTTGAGGGGCGCGTCCTGCATGGTGATGCCTTTTTAGGTTGATGCTTTTGGTGAGGCTGGTTACGTCGCTACGGTGTCAGAGGGTGCGGCTCACTGCACTACCGGCGCAGCCACCCGCACGGCATCCACCGCATCCAGGATCGCCTCGCTCGTCGCAGGCGCCACCAGCGGCGGGTTCACCTTGTAATCCCCGACGCTGGCCACCGCATCGCGAATGGCGAAGAACACCGAGAACGGCAGCAGCAGCGGCGGCTCGCCCACCGCCTTCGAGCGATGGATGCTGTCTTCCGCGTTGTCGTTCTCGAACAGCCGCACGGTGAACGCTTCCGGGCAGTCGTTGACGGTCGGGATCTTGTAGGTCGAAGGCGCATGCGTCATCAGCTTGCCATCCTTGTTCCACCACAATTCCTCGGTGGTCAGCCAGCCCATGCCCTGGATAAAGCCACCTTCGACCTGGCCGATATCGATGGCCGGGTTGAGGGAGCGGCCGGCATCGTGCAGCACGTCCGCGCGCAACAGGCGCCATTCGCCGGTGAGCGTGTCCACCAGCACTTCGGAACAGGCCGCGCCATAGGCGTAGTAGTAGAAGGGCCGGCCCTGCAGCCTGGACTGGTCCCAGTACAGCTTGGGCGTGGTGTAGAAACCATCGGACCACAACTGCACGCGCGACACGTAGGCCTGGCGTGCCAGGTCGCTGAAGTCAAGGCGCAGTTCGCCCGCCACCACCAGGTCGTCGCCGAACTGCACGCTGTCCGCGTCCACGCCAGCCTGGCGCGCGGCAAAGGCAGCCAGCCGCTCGCGGATCTGCCGCGCCGCGTCCTGGGCGGCCTTGCCGTTCAGGTCGGTGCCGGTGGACGCGGCGGTGGCCGAGGTGTTGGCCACCTTGCTCGTATCCGTGGCGGTGACGCGCACGCGTTCCAGGCGGATGCCGAGTTCGTGCGCCACCACCATCGCCACCTTGGTGTTCAGGCCCTGGCCCATTTCCGTGCCGCCGTGGTTCACCAGTACCGAGCCGTCGTTGTACACGTGCACCAGCGCGCCGGCCTGGTTGAAGTGGGCCACATTGAAGGAGATGCCGAACTTCACCGGGGTGATGGCAATGCCCTTCTTCAGTACCGGGCTGCCGGCGTTGAATGCGCGCGTTGCCTCGCGGCGCTCGCGGTAGGCGCTGCTGGCCTCCAGTTCGTCGAGCAGTTCGTGGATGACGTTGTCTTCCACGGTCTGGCCGTAAGGCGTGACATTGCGCTCGGTCTTGCCGTACAGGTTGGCGCGGCGCACGTCGAGCGCATCGCGGCCCACGGTGCGCGCCACGTTGTCCAAGATGTATTCGATGGCAAAGGCGCCTTGCGGGCCACCGAAGCCGCGGAAGGCGGTATTGCTCTGCGTATTGGTCTTGCCGCAGTAGCCGTCGATCTGCACATTCGGCAGCCAGTAGGCGTTGTCGAAGTGGCAGATGGCGCGGGTCATCACCGGGCCGGACAGGTCGGCCGAGAAGCCGGCGCGCGAAACCATCTCCACCGACACGCCGTCGATGCGGCCATCGGCATCGTGGCCGACTTCGAAATCGAAGACGAAGTCGTGGCGCTTGCCGGTGATCATCATGTCGTCGTCGCGGTCCGGACGCAGCTTGACCGGGCACAGCAGCTTCCACGCGGCCAGCGCGGCGCAGCAGGCGAACATGGCCGATTGCGATTCCTTGCCACCGAAGCCGCCGCCCATGCGCCGGCATTCCACCAGCACCTGGTGCGCGTGCCATCCCAGCATATGCGCGACAGCATGCTGCATTTCGGTGGGATGCTGGGTCGAGCACCACACGTGCATGCCGTCGTTTTCCTTCGGCGCGGCGTAGGCGATCTGGCCTTCCAGGTAGAACTGCTCCTGGCCGCCCAGGCGGATACTGCCCTGCTCCCGGTGCGCAGCACCGGCGATATGGCTGGCCGGCTCGCCGCGTGTCAGGTGCATCGGCGGCAGCACATAGCTGCCGGCCTGGTGCGCCGCCTCGGGCGACAGCACCGGCGCCAGGTCCTCGTACTCGACATTGCCCAGGCGTGCGGCACGGCGCGCGGCATCGTGCGAGGTGGCCACCACCACGAACATCGGCTGGCCGATGAACTGCACCAGGCCGTTGGCCAGGATGGGGTCGTCATGGATGATCGGGCCGCACTCGTTGGCGGCGGGGATATCTTCGGCGGTCAGCACCGCCACCACGCCCGGCGCGGCGCGCACCTTGTCGAGCGACATCGACTTGATGCGGGCGTGGGCGCGCGTGCTCATGCCGAGCGCGGCGTGCAGCGTGCCGGCCAGCTCGGGAATGTCGTCGGTATAAGTGGCCGTGCCGGCCACGTGCAGGTGGGCCGATTCATGCGGGCGCGAAATGCCCACTTGTGGCGTGGAGACGGCGGCCTTGGCCTCGATCTCGGCGTCGAGCAGGAAGGGTTCGGTTTGCTTGTTCATGCCGATCTATCCTTATGCGGTGGCGACGGTGGCGACGATCTGGCCGGCGCCGGGGGCGCGGACATTGACGGCGGCGGCTGGCAGCGCGTCGGCGCGCGTTTCCAGCCAGAAGCGGTACAGCAGGTTGGCGGCGCCACGGCTGCGGTAGGCGGCGGTGGAGCGCATGTCGGTCAGCGGCGTGAAGTCCTGCGCCAGCGCGCTCATGGCGGCCCGGGCGGTGGTTTCGGTCCAGGGTTGGCCGACCAGCGCGGCTTCCGTCAGGGCGCCGCGCTTGGGCGTGGCGGCCATGCCGCCGAAGGCCACGCGTGCATGATGGATCACGCCGTTTTCCAGCGTCAGCGCAAAGGCCGCACAGACAGCGGAAATGTCCTCGTCAAAGCGTTTTGACAGCTTGTAGGTACGGAAGTGCTCCGGCCCCGCGAGCGGCACGCGCAGGGCCGCGACGAACTCGCCCTCGGCCATGGCGGTCTTCTGGTAGGCCAGGTAGAGGTCTTCCAGCGGCAGCGCGCGGCGCGCTTCGCCGCGCTGCAGCACCACTTCGGTGCCAAGGGCGATCAGCGCGGGCATGGAGTCGCCAATGGGCGAGCCGTTGGCAATATTGCCCCCCAGCGTGCCGGCGTTGCGGATCGGCAGCGAGGCAAAACGCTTCCACATTTCTTCCAGTTCGGGGTGCGTGGCATTGAGCGCCGCATAGGCGCGCTCCAGCGAGACCGCCGCGCCGATTTCCACGGCGCCGTCCACCTGCTCGATACTGTTGAGGTCGGATACCTGGCCCACGTACAGCAGGTTGCCGAGCTCCCGGAACTGCTTGGTCACCCACAGGCCCACGTCGGTGCTGCCGGCCAGGATGCGCGCGCCCGGCTCCGCCGCCTTGATGGCGGCGAAAGCCGATGCCGTGCGGGGCGCGTAGAAGTGCTGGCCGCCGGCGCTGTAGTGGAACGTGCCTTCGCGTTGCAGCGAGCGCAGCGTGTCGGCGATCTGCCGCGGGTCCAGCTTGCTGGCCTGCGGCGCCGGCAGCGCCATCATGCGCTGGCCGGCCTCGATGATGGGACGGTAGCCGGTGCAGCGGCACAGATTGCCTGTGAGGGCGTCGCAGATGGTCTCGCGGGCCGGCGCGCGGCCGGTGCCGGCGTCTTCGGCCTTTTGCTGGTACAGCGCCCACAGCGACATCACGAAGCCGGGGGTGCAGAAGCCACACTGGGAGCCGTGGCACTCCACCATCGCTTGCTGTACCGGGTGCAGCGCGCCGTCGGCCTGGCGCAGGTCTTCCACGGTGATCAGGGCGCGGCCGTCCAGCGTGGGCAGGAACTGGATGCAGGAATTGACCGCCTTGAAGGCGACCTGGCCGTCCTCGCCCAGTTCGCCTAGCACCACGGTGCACGCACCGCAATCGCCTTCGGCGCAGCCCTCCTTGGTGCCCGTGCAGCGCGCGTCCTCGCGCAGGTACTGCAGCACGGTGCGGGTCACGGGGGCATCGGCGACCTCCTGGACCTGGCCGCGGTGGTAAAAGCGGATGGTTTGCGTCTCCATGGTGTCTTCTCTCTTTGTGATGGGGGCAAACATAGCACTGGTGCCGATGATGCAATATTCGGCCCAGGTGATATGCCCCATCAAGAGGGGAGAGCGTTGCACGGCTGACGAGGAGTGCGGCAGCCGGATTTGACCAATGACGGGGTGCCTGACATACACTATGCGCCGTTCCCACCCCCCACGCCACCGGCTGCCATGCGCGCCTGGCGCCCCCTCGCCATGCACGGACGCGACCATCTCGATACCTATTTGCTGCGGGTGCTGCACACGCTGCTGACCGAGCAGAGCGTGACCCGCACCGCAGTCCGGCTCGGTCAGTCGCAGCCCGCTATCAGCAATACGCTCAAGCGGCTAAGGGAAATCACCGGGGATGCCATCCTGGTGCGCGGCAAGAGCGGCATGGTGCCGACCGAGCGCGGCCGTGAGCTGCTGCAACTGGCCGAGCAGAGCCTGGCGGCCATGGACCGCATCGCCCGGCCGCCCCAGCATTTCGACCCCGCCACCACTACCCGTACCTTCCACCTGGGGGCGCCGGACTACCTGGACGCCTTCTTCCTGCCCAATATCGTCGAGCGTGTGCGCCGGCTTGCGCCCGGCGCCAAGCTGTTCGTGCACCCGATGACGTCATCGAGCGACTTCCTCGACAGCCTGGAACAAGGGCAGCTCGACATCGTGGTCGGCAACTGGCTGTCGCCGCCGGAACATCTGCATATCTCGCCGCTGTTCGACGATGAGGTGGTGTGCATGCTGGGGGCGCAGCATCCGTTGGCGCGCAAGGGGCTGACCCTCAAGCATTACCTGGAGATGCCTCATCTTGCGCCCGCGCCCTATGCTTCGATGCAGCGCAGCATGATTGACCAGGCGCTGGCTGAGCAGGGGTACAAGCGCAATATCCAGGTTACGTTGCCGTATTTCGGGCTGGTGCCGTATGTGCTGATGAAGACCGATATGGTGTTCACCACGGGGCGGCAGTTTGCCGCGCACTATGCGCAGTACCTGCCGTTGAAGATGGTGCCTTCGCCGGTGGTGTTTCCGCGGATGCGGTTTTATCAGCTTTGGCATGAGCGGTGTCATGCTGCGCCGGATGTTATGTGGATGCGGAGGATGATTGCTGAGGTGGCGGGGGAGTTGCCGGTTTTGCCGCAGTTGGTTAGGGAGGGGTAGGGGGGTTTAATTGAGGGTGGTTTTTGAACCCAAGGGCAGAACAGTTGGCGTGTTGTTGGGTGTTTGGGGTTTTGTTTGGGCGGTGTTGGTTGTTTTACCCAACAGCGTACGACATCCCCCTGCGGGGGACGCCGGTCACTCTTCTTTGCTTCGGCAAAGAAGACTAACGAGAAGAAAGCCGACCCTGCCGGGGGCAGAGCAATCAGACGATTTGGCGGCAGTGATTCCGTCGTGCGGGCAGTGGCTTCGGCTGGCATGTCCTACCGGTTTCAACGGCGATAGCGCTGCGGGCCACACGGGTTTCGTGGTGCGGCCCCCGATGGCGGGCGCCCTGCCCATTCACCCATCTGCCGTTCGCGGGGCAACGGGCCACGATTCTTCGAGGCTTACTGTTTCGTGGTTTGTCTCTGGCGGCAAGCGCGGCGATTGTTCGGTCCCTGCCGTTCGCGGTGGCGAACGCCGCGCAACTTTTCAATAATGGGTTTCGTGGTGGGCGCGGTGGCCCCCCCGCTCAACCTGCGGCCCCGCTCACGAAGTGGTAGCGAACCGCCAACACCATCACCCTATGCTTCCGTGTTCGCTGACCGGGCCACGGTCCCCACCACGAAACGACGAAGCTGGCGTCCAGCCATAGCCAGCGCCGGTACGGCAGGGTGTCAAATGGCACGGTATTCGCCGTGAGAGACAAAACCACGAAACCAGCAAGGCACGATACGCTGCAGCAATTCGCGTCGCGAACGGCAGATGTGGGAGCGGGCACCGCGCACGAGGTCAGGGGCCCCACCACGAAACCCATGGGTCATGCGATTTCACGGCCCTTCGAGCCGGCAAGGCACGCCAGCCAACACTCAGGGCCGTACGACGAAACCACCGAGCCTCATAGGCCTGATTGCTCTGCCCCCGGCAGGGTCGGCTTTCTTCTCGTTAGTCTTCTTTGCCGAGGCAAAGAAGAGTGACCGGCGTCCCCCGCAGGGGGATGTCGTACGCAGTTGGGTAGGGGCTGTCAGTTTTTTTGTGTGCAGGGCAGGTAAAGGCTCGCCGTCAACGGGACGGGTGAGCCAGCATTATCTCAACGATGTGGGTGGGTGAAGCGGTCCTCATAGAGAACTGCAAACTGGTTCATGGCCGCCTTCCAGTCGTGCGTT